>JBDKFA010000370.1:0-58010 GCA_039798945.1 Pseudomonadota bacterium | reverse complement strand
AGGCTCTCTACGCGCGGCAGCCCGACCGGGACCAGCTCGTCCACCACTCGGATCGCGGCTCGCAGTACGTCAGCATCCGCTACACCGAGCGGCTGGCCGAGGCGGGGATCGAGCCGTCGGTAGGGAGTCGCGGCGACAGCTACGACAACGCGCTGGCCGAGACGATCAACGGGCTGTACAAGGCCGAACTGATCCATCGGCGAGGGCCGTGGAAGACGCGCGAGGCGGTGGAGATCGCCACGCTGAACTGGGTGTCCTGGTTCAACCATCACCGTTTGATGGAAAGTCTGGGCTATATCCCGCCGGCAGAGGCCGAGGCAAACTACTACCGGCAACTCACGGGGCAGCCTGCCTCGGAGGGCTGACCACTTGTCCCAACGAGCCTCCGCGAATTCCGGGGCGGTTCAGTCGACCAGAACGGCCGGCAGTCGAGTCTCGGCCGCAGCGATCGCAGCCGGAATCTCAGCGAGCAGAGCCCTGTGCCCCTCGGGCAAGACGATGCCGAACTCGTAAAGCAACCCGCGGAACGCGTTCGTCTGCATGACCCTCATCTTCATGAGCTGCGCTCGGATGCGGTGAAGACTGAGGACAACCTGCTGACTATCAGTCTTGAGCGCGATGAACTTCGCGCCTGGTTGCTGACCAGCGGTCCAGATCGCGTGTGCGTCGGCTACGTCAGTCTTGTTGCGGTGCACGAACGGCCGTACGGACTTCGCGGAGACCAGGCGTACGTCATGTCCGAGCTGGACGAACTGGCGGCCCTACTCATGAGCGCCGCCACATGCTTCCATAAGGACCAGCGACGGCTCACGGTTCGTCAACCAAGCCAGCAACTTGTCGCGCTTGAGCTTGAGCCTGTGGATCTCGCCTGTGGTCGGCTCCACCCAGTGAAGTTGGAACACGGTCTTCGCAATGTCGATGGCGATGACGGTAGGCTTCATGCTGGATCCTCCGATGCAGTGGTTGAGTTGCATCTCCACTCTGGCACATCGATGCCGTACTCGGAGGATCCACCCCGCATCAGCCGGATCCGCCGCTCGAGTCCCGTTGCCGGGGGGAGTCGCCCATACCATCTGCAGAAGATGAGAGTCGGCGGTGTCAAGCGACATCCAGAACTGACCCCCTGACGACATTGAGAACTGACCCCCGGTTGATGATCAGTTCGTTGTCGTTTCGGGTTTCGCGCTGGCCTGGTTAACCAGGCCAGCGCGGCGCTTCGCTCGCAACCGGTAGCTGTCGCCGCGGATCGTGACGACGTGGCTGTGATGCAGCATTCGGTCCAGGATGGCGGTGGCGACCACCGCGTCGCCGAACACGCCGCCCCACTCGGCCACCGAGCGGTTACTCGTCACCAGCATCGAGCCGCGCTCGTAGCGCCGGCTCACCAGTTGGAAGAACAGGTGCGCGGCGTTGGCCTCGAACGGCAGGTAGCCCAGCTCGTCGACGATCAGCAGCTTGGGCTT
Source organism: Pseudomonadota bacterium (assembly GCA_039798945.1). Taxonomy (GTDB): domain Bacteria; phylum Pseudomonadota; class Gammaproteobacteria; order Burkholderiales; family Burkholderiaceae_C; genus Rubrivivax. The sequence continues at coordinate 56,547 of JBDKFA010000370.1, read as the reverse complement.
GGTGAAGTGCAGCAGCTTGTCTTCCAGCCGCCCTTCGACGTGCGCCCGCGCCAGTTGCGTCACCAGGCTGGTCGCCGGCACGAACAGCGTGCTGTAGCCGCGCACGATGGCCTCTCTACCCAGCGCCACCGCCAGGTGTGTCTTGCCCACCCCCGGCGGGCCCAGCAGCAGCACGCTGTCGCCGTTGGCCACCCAGCGCGAGGTGGCCAGTTCCCGGACCTGCTTGGGATCGACCGAGGGCTGCGCGTCGTACTCGAAGCCCTCCAGCGTCCTGACGTACGGGAACTTGGCGATCGACATGCCCATCTGGATGCGCCGCTCGTCCTTGCGCGCCACCTCCGCCGTGCACAGCATCGTCAGCGCTTCGCGCAGGTTCAGCTCGGCGCGGCCAGCCTGGTCCAGCAACGTGTCGAGCTGGTCGCGGATGGCGGTGAGCTTCAGGCGGGTGAGCATCGGCTCCAGGGTGTCCAGCTCCTCCACCAGCTTGTTCCTCTTGGTCGCTCCCATCACCAGGCACCTCCCAGCGCTTGCTCGTACTGCTCCAGCGGGCGCAGCAGCTCAGCCGGGATGACCGGCGGCGGTGGTGGCGTCCTGGGCAGCCAGCTCAACCCCACCGAGCCCGCCCCGACGATGCCGGCCAGGTGACGCCGGTCGATCACGGTGGCCCGTCTCAGCGGGCTCTGCGCGTGGCAGGCTACCTCCTGACCAGCGTACAGCACCCGTACCTGGCGCTCGGCCACGATGACGGTGACGCTCTCGCCGATGAGCTTCCACGGCACGCTGTAGCGGTTGGTGTCCAGCTCGATGCAGGCGTCGGTGTGCACACGCCGGGTGAGTTCGCGCACCTGCAGGAACGGTGCCTTGGCCGGCAACGGCTTGAGTGCAGCCGCCTCGCGCTCGAAGCGCACGACGGGCGGCTCGCCGGTGGTGCCGTGCACCCGGGTGTCGGCGATCTCGCGCATCCAGCGCGCAACGTGGGCGTGCAGCGCCTCGAGGCTGTCGAAGCCGTGGCCGGCGATGGCGTTGCGCTTGACGTAGCCCACGCCGCGCTCATCCTTGCCCTTGGTCCGCGCCCGGTACGGTGCGCAGGCCCGGGGTGTGACGCCCCAGTAGCGGCAGAAGGCATGGAAGCGGTCGTTGAACTTGACCTCCCGGGTCTGCACGTTGTGCTCGGTGACCAGGGCACGCGCGTTGTCCAGCAGCAATTCCTGCGGCACGCCGCCGAAGTGCAAGAACGCGCCCTCCAGACCCTGCAGCCACGCCGACTGACGCTCGTGCAGGAACACCGTCACGTAGCAGCGCCGGCTATAGCCCAGCGTGGCCACGAACAGGTGAATGCGCTGCGTCTGGCCGCCCACCGCCACCGCGGTACTGCCGAAGTCGATCTGCAACTGCTGGCCCGGCGGCGTCTCGTAACGCACCGTCGCCACCGCCTGCGCCCGCAGCTCCCGGCGCAGCGGCTCAACCGCGCGCTGAATCGTGCGCAGGCTGACCTCGATGCCCAGCTCGCGCGCCAGATCCTGGCGCACCACGTCGGCGTTACCTCGGTGGCGGCGCAGTCGCTCGGCCAGCCACTCCCGGTGCGGCTCCAGCACGCCTGCACGAGCTGCGACGTCCATCGGTCGCCAGCCGCCTCGCCGCAGGTACTCCCGCACCGTGTTGCGGCTGCAGCCAACCTCCCGGCTGATGCGCTTGGCTCCCCAGCCCAGCGCCTGCAGCGCCAGCATCCTCTGCACCTCCTGCGGCGCCAACATCGTCTCGCTCCCACGGCCTGCTGCGACCTGCGGAGCTTGGAACACCTCTTCCATCGGACCTCCTTCGTCCTCGAAGGGGGTCAGTTCTCAATGTCGCCAAGGGGTCAGTTTTTCATGTCGCCTGACAGGCGGGCGAGCATCGCTGACTTGTCCTCCGGAGCTCGCCTACGGGCAAAGAGGGACCCCTGGCGGACCCATACCGCCAAACGCGACGCTCAACTTCGAAGTTGAACTGCTCGGCGTGGTCAGGCGGTAGGCACGTGAGTTGACACAGAGTTGTTATCGACCTGCCTCGCTGACGTGGTTCAGCCCGCCCAGTCGACACAGCGCACACGCTGATCGCCGTCACGCACCCGCGCCAAGTCATTGATTTGCTGGGGACCGTGAGTCGACACAGAGTTGCCGAGGGTCACCATTTTGGGGCGTGGACGCGAAGATCCGATACAGCTGGTGAGCGGCGGGCTTTCCCGATCGGGCCTGGCAGCCACGCGGTGACGACTCGCCCAGCCTCGACGGGGCGCTTCCCGGCTCGCCAGGGAAGTCTGGTGATCGAGCAGGAGGCAAGCCGGCAGTTCAGACCCTGGCAGCCGCCTTGCCCGCGGCCAGCAAGACAGGATCCCACACCGGCGAGAACGGAGGTGCGTACGAGAGATCCATCTCGGCCACCTCTGCCACGGTCATCCCATTCCACAGCGCGGTGGCCAGCACGTCGATGCGCTTGCCCGCACCCGCCCCGCCGACGATTTGCGCGCCGAGCAGTCGACCTGTGCCGCGCTCGACGACCAGCTTGATCTTCATCGGCTGCGCGTCGGGGTAGTAGTGCGCGCGGCTCGATGCCTCGGTAGTCACGCCCAGGACGTCGGACCCCGCAGCCGCCGCCTCGCGTTCAGTGAGCCCGGTGCGGGCGATCTCGGTGTCCTGGAAGCGCGTGATCGCGGTCCCGAGCACGCCGCGAAAGGCGGCATCGCCGCCCGCAATGTTGGTGCCGACCACGCGGCCCTGCTTGTTCGCATGTGTCCCCAGCGCCACCACGACCGACCTCCCCGAGATCCGGTGGTGTGATTCGACGCAGTCGCCGGCGGCCCAGATGTGCGGGCTGTCGGTGCGCAGATGGTCGTCGACCTGGATGCCACCGGCCTCGCCCACGCCGATGCCCGCCGCGCGCGCCAGTTCGGCGTTGGGGCGCACGCCGAGCCCGATCACCACGATGTCGGCCTCGAAGGAACCTGCCGCCGTCTCCACGGCGCAGACCCGTCCGCCGTCCACCTTGAAGCCGGTGACTGCGGTGCCCAGCCGCAGATCGATGCCTGCAGCCCGCATCGCACCCGCCACGTCGGCGGCCATGTCGGCGTCCAGTACCGCACCCATGGGCGCGTCGAGCCGTTCGATGACGGTGACGTGCAGCCCCCGTTGGAGCAGACCTTCGGCGACCTCCAGCCCGATGTAGCCGGCCCCCACCACCACTGCGCGCCGCGCACCTGAGGAAAGCAGTTGTTCGATCTGTGCCGCGTCGTCCAGCGTCCGCAGTTGCAGCACCCCCTTCGCGTCGATGCCGGGCCAGGGAGGCGAGATGCCCGATGCCCCCGTGCCGATCAGGAGGTCGTCGAAAGGCCACGCGGACTCCGACCCCGCGTCGAGGTCGCGCACGGTCACGGTGGATGCCTTCACGTCGATGGAGGTGACTTCGTGACGGATCCTCACGTCGATGCCCTTGGCGCGGTGCTGCTCGGGGGTGCGGGCGACGAGGCGGTGTGGCGACGTCACGAATCCGCCGACCAGATAGGGCAGACCGCAGGCTGCATAGGACGTTGTGAAGGAGCGTTCGAAGACGACGATTTCAAGTTCGTCAACGGTCTTCATGCGCCGGACCTGCGCCGCTGCGGACATGCCTGCGGCGTCGCCGCCGATGATCACCAATCGTCTGGCCACCGCCGGTCTCCTCAAATCTGCGCGAGCGCCTGTTCGAGCTTCTGCCTGACCTTGGGCAGTTCCTCGGTGATCCGCTGCACCGCCACATCGAAGGGCAGCGACACCAGCTTGCCGAACACGTAGTGGCTCATCGAAGTCCCATGGGGCGCAGAGAATGCAAACCTTTCGGATCGACCCACAGAGAGTTCATCTGATGTGTGATCGCTCTGGCATCGTAGTCCCCTCCTGGCCCCGGCGGCCGCTCCGCATGGAATCGAATTGACCATGAACATCAAGAACACCTTCAGAGGTGCTGCGCTGGCAGCAGCCATGCTGGGCGGAGGAGCACTGGCCTCCACCCACATCGTGGACATCGCCTGGGCGCCTGGCGGACGCTTTGCGCACCAGGCGCAGATTGGAGCCGGCAAGTTTGTGGAGGTCTGCGGCAAGTTCGCCGTGGCAGACAGCGTGCGATGGAGCTTCACCGCCACCGCGCCGGTCGACTTCAACATCCACTACCACGTGGGCAAGGAGACCGTGTTCCCGGTCAACCAGGCGCAGGTGGCCGCTGCCCGAGACACGCTGAACGTCACCGTGGCGCAAGACTATTGCTGGATGTGGACGAACAAGGGCCTGGCCCCGGTGGACCTGAAGGTCGAATTGGCGCGGTGAGGCCTTCGGGTTTTTGAAGCCTGAGGCAGCGTGCTGTGTGTGTGACCGGACGGTGGCGCAGTCCGAGCCGATGCGGTAGCCGCCCGGTGGCGAGCTCCCGCTGTTGAGCTGCCAGGCCAGGTGCGGTTCCGGCATCGAGAGTCAGCTACCTGGCCGGGATTCCGATTCACACGGCCGGCCAGAGGCGGGCGCTGGTGGAAGTCAGCTCTCTGGATCCAGTGCGGATCATGTATGAATTCTCTGCCTGACGGGTGCTTCTGCGGCATTGACTTCGTCACGTGGCCCCGTCACGTCGTTCAGCGGCAGTCGTGTTCGTGCTGGTCTCTGGCGACGAGCAACACGACCTCGACCTCGCGAATCGCGAACAAGACCACGCAGCCACCATGACCAAAGCGGATGATCAACTCGCGAAACGCCCGGTGTGCCTCGGCGTGCAGACCTTCGTGGCCGTGCTCAAGGCGAGGAACTTCCGCTCCGAGGCGCTCCTGCGCAGCCTGGGCTTCGAGCCCGCCGGGGCCGAGCAGCAGGCCGAGCACCGGGATGAGGCTGACGAACTGGTCGTGATGCGATCGGCGTCATGAGCCCGCACTCGACAACCCCCGCACTTCGATGACGCCATGGCCGACGACCTCCCCTCCCTGCCCTTCATCCAGCCCGGGCGCTACCGCCACTACAAGGGTGGCGAGTACGAGGTGATCGGGGTGGTGCGGCACAGCGAGTCGCTCGAGCCGATGGTGCTGTATCGGCCGCTGTACAACCGCTCGGGCAGCTGGGTGCGGCCCTTCGCGATGTTCGTGGAGGACGTGGAGCACGAAGGCCGGCGGCTGCCCCGGTTCAGCCTGGTGAGCGCGGCGGCGACCTGAACAAGAAGATGGAAACACCCCTGCACGAGGAGATCCTCGCCTTCTGGTTCGAGGAGCTGGAACCGGCCCAGTGGTGGCGCGTCGACCCGGCCCTCGACGACGCCATCGGCCAGCGCTTCGGCCCGACCCTGGAGGCGAACCTCGCGGCGGAGCGCAGGCACAAGGCGATCATCGACCGCTTCGGACGCTACCCGCACCGCAATGCCATCCTCGCGCGCGTCTCCACGGCGCAGGAACTGGCGTTCCTGCAGGAGCCGGGGTCGAGCTTCTAGCGAAGCGGCGGTGCAGGCGCGGGCGATCGGGCCGCGCCCGTGCTGGATGTGGGCTGAAAGGGGTCCACCGATGCCCGGCCGGCCAGTTTCCTGCCAGCACGGTGCCGTGAAGTTCACGCTGCGACAGGCGCCCACGGAGGCGACCGCCTGCCACTGCTTGCAGTGTCGCACGCCCTCCGGCCACTTCTTCGCGTCGGCCAACCTGACCAAGCCAGCCGTCGAGGTCCAGTCATCGCCTTGTGTCCAACATGTCCCCCGCCCTCGAATCGCTGCCGCAGGCAGCTCGATCTGCCTTGCGCAAGCTCGGGGACGAATTGGCCACGGCTCGCAAGCGGCGGGGCCAGCCTCTTCGCGAGTGGGCCAAGCGCCTGCAGGTGTCGGTGCCGACGCTGCTGCGGATGGAAAAGGGTGACCGTCGAGCCCGCACACGAGGCCATACCCCTGGTCCACCGGCTGCGTTGGCGTGCCTCGGCCCGGACGCAGCTGCTCGCCTCGGCGGAAGGCGTCTTCCTGGAGGTCAAGCGCCTGGACCCTGCGCTGGTGCCCATCACCCCGATGGTCGGTACGGTCGGTGCGGATCCGGGCGTATGGTCCGCGGCGGCCAGGGACTTCGTGCCGCCATGGGCGGCACGGCGCCAAGCCGTGCATCCACGGCCCGCCCTGTGCCCGCTCCCTGCCCGTCAGCCGTGGAAGTGCACCAGCGTCTTGGTGGTACTGACCTCTTCCAGCGCCAGCAGCCCCTTCTCGCGGCCATGCCCGCTGCGCTTGGTGCCGCCGAAGGGGAGCTCGACGCCGCCGCCGGCGCCGTAGCAGTTCATGAACACCTGGCCGGCGCGTACCGCCTTGGCCACGCGCTGCAGCCGGCCGGCGTTCTCGGTCCACACTGCGGCGAGCAGGCCGTAGTCGGTGCCGTTGGCGAGCGCGATCGCATCGGCCTCGTCGTCGAAGGGCATCGCCGCGAGCACCGGGCCGAACACCTCCTCGCGCGCCAGCGCCGCCTCGCGCGGCACCGGGCCGAACAGCGTGGGCTTGACGTAGTAGCCGGTGCTCGGCGCATCGGCGGCGAGGGTGCCTTCGGCCAGCACCGGGATGCCGGCGGCACGCGCCTGGTCGATGTAGCGCTGCACGCGCTGGTGCTGCGCCGGGTTCATCACCGGGCCGCAGTCCAGGTCCATCGCCGGCGTGCCCACGCGCACCTTGGCGAAGGCCTCGGCGACGCGTGCGATGAAGCGGTCGAAGATCGAGCGCTGCACCAGCAGCCGGCTGCCGGCGGTGCAGGTCTGGCCGGCGTTCTGCACGATGGCGCGCACCACGATGGGCACGGCGCGCGCCACGTCGACGTCGTCGAAGACGATCTGGGGGCTCTTGCCACCGAGCTCCAGGACGCACTTCACCGCATGCCTGGCCGCCGCCTGCTGCACCAGCGTACCCACCTCGTTGGAGCCGGTGAAGGAGATGAAGTCGATGCCCGGGTGCGCGGCCAGCGCGGCGCCGGCTTCCTCCCCCAGGCCGGTGACGATGTTCAGCACGCCCTCGGGCAGGCCGGCAGCGCTGGCGATCTCGGCCACACGCAGCGCCGACAGGCTGGTGTCCTCCGCCGGCTTGAGCACGGTGGCATTGCCCATCGCGAGCGCCGGTACGACGGTGCGGCCCAGCATCTGCGCCGGGTAGTTCCACGGGATGATGTGCGCGGTCACGCCGAGCGGCTCGCGCAGCAGACTGACCTGGTGGCCGGCGAGGAACGGAATCGTCTCGCCGTGCACCTTGTCGGCGGCCGAGCCGTAGAACTCGAAGTAGCGCGCGAGCACCTTGATGTCGTTGCGCGCGGTGGTCATCGGCTTGCCGGTGTCGCGCGCCTCGATCTGCGCCAGTTCCTCCTCGTGGGCCAGAACCGCCTCGCCGATCTTCACCAGGATGCGGCCGCGCTCGGTGGCCGGCAGCCGGCCCCACGGGCCATCGGCTGCTGCGCGCGCGGCAGCCACGGCCAGGTCGACCTCGTGCGTGGTGCCGCGCGGGATATGGTCGAAGGTCGCACCGTCTGCGGGCGACACCACCGGTATCGTGCGGCCGTCGCGGGCGGCGAGCCAGCGGCCGCCGATGAACATCTGCTTCATGGGGTTTCCCGTCTTTCGAGTGCTGCCATGCGGCGGCACTCTAGGCACTGGGCTGCGCCGGGTGAATTGGAATGTGGGCAACGGCGACTTGCGCCAGATGCAATCCAGCCGACCGACCCGCGACGGCACAGGAGAATCCGGCCATGCTGCCAGACATCGACTCCCTCGCGCTCTTCGTGCAGGCCGCCGAGATGCGCAACCTCACGCGCGCGGCCGAGGCCAGCCACATCACGGTGCCGGCGGCGAGCCGGCGCCTGTCGCTGCTCGAGCACCAGTTCAAGGCGACGCTGTTCGAGCGCCACTCCCGCGGGCTGCAGCTCACGCCGGCTGGCGAGCACCTGCTCCAGCTGGCACGTGAGGTGATTGCCGGGGTGCACCACATGCGCGCCGAGATGGCGAACTACGCCTCGGGCCGCCACGCGGTGCTGCGCATCCACGGCAACACCTCCGCCATGACGCAGTTCCTGCCCGGCGACGTCGCGGGCTTCCAGACGGCGCACGAGCACGTGCGCATCGTGCTCGAGGAATGCTGGAGCGAGGAGGCGGTCCGTCGCGTGAGGAGCGGCGAGGCCGACCTCGGCGTGGTGGTGGAGGGCTGCGACGTCGGCGGCCTGTGGTGCCGCCCGTATCGCAGCGACCGGCTCGCAGCGGTGCTGCGTGCCGACGACGCACTGGCCGGCACCACCGTGGCCTTTGCCGACCTGCTCGAGCGTGACCTGGTCGGACTCGAGGGCAGCAGCACGCTGACGCGACTGATCACCTCGCGTGCGGCCCAGCAGATGAAGCCCATGGCGCTGCGCGTGCAGGTGCGCAGCTTCGAGGCGGTGTGCCGAGCCGTGGAGGCGCAACTGGGCATCGGCATCCTGCCGCTGGCGGCGTCGCGCAGCTTCGCGCCGACGATGAACCTCAAGGTGCTGCCGCTGTCCGACACCTGGGCGCAGCGCCGCATGCATCTCGTCACGCGCAGCCAGCCGCCCAGCCAGACGCCGCTGGGCACCCTGCTCGGCCACCTCGAGGCCTGCGCCGCCGGCTTGCAGGGCGACGACGACCTCGACCCCGATCAGGCCTGGAGGTAGGGCTTCGTCTTCGCGAACGACGGCCGCTGGTTCCAGGCCTGGGCCACGTCCGCGAGGCGCGGCGTGGCCGGCAGCCAGGCCTGGTCGGCGAAGCGCAGCTGCTGGTAGTCGTAAAGCGTCACCGCGGTGATCGCGTCCAGCGTCGGCGTCCCGCTCGTGGCGATGGCACCGGCCTGCGCCTCCAGCCGCTGCATGCCCTCGACCATCGAGCGGCGGCGGCGCAGGCCCACCGGCGTCTCGTCGAACGGCGCGGGCGCCGTCACCTTGCGCGTGATGATGGTGATCACCGCCGCCTCGATCGCACCCATCGCGATGCCGGCGCGTGCGCACACGCCGGCCGCCCCGGACGCCGGACCGATCAGGCTCGGCCACTGCGGTGCGGGACGGGTGGCCTCCAGCCACTGGACGATCAGCATCGCCTCGGTCAGCGGCGTGCCGTCGTCGAGCACCAGCGTGGGCACGCGGGTGGCGGCGTTGGCCGCGCGCAGCCTTGCGTCGTCGGCCCAGGGGTCGACGAGCACGGGATCCAGGTCGATCCCCTTCTCGATCAGCGCCGTGCGCGCGATGCGCACGAAGGGCGAGGTGGTGTTGGCCAGCAGGTGCATCGCGCGTGTCTCCGCGTCAGTTCGGCAGGGCGCCGAGCTGCTTGAGCATGCCCAGGTTGTCCAGCTGCGCCCAGTGCTCGACGAGCACGCCGTCGCGGATCTGGAACAGGTCGAGCACGGCCACGTCGATGCGCCGGCCGGTGGGCGCCATGTCGCCGAAGGCGCCGGTGTGCGTGCCCAGCACCTTCAGGCGCACGAGCACCTTCTCGCCTTCGGCGACGAAGTCCAGCAGCGGCAGCGCCATGTCCGGAAAGGCGGGCAGCAGCGCGTCGTGCAGTTGCGCCACACCTTCCGGTCCGCGCACCTCGAAGGGCAGGCCGGGGTCGTGGCGCACGAAGTCAGGGGCGATGTGCTTCGCCATCCATGCGGTGTCGCGGGCGAGGAAGGCCTTGAAGTAGTCGCGGCAGATCTGCTTGTTGTGTTCCTGAACGCTCATCGCTGTCTCCGTGGTGGGTGAAGGAATCAGGCTGCGACGACGTCGAAGCCCAGGCGCGGGAAGTGGATGTGCAGGTCGCCGGCCTGCGCATCCTTGTGGTGGATGACGATCTCGGCATCGCCAGCCGCCACCAGCGTGCCCTTGACCGGCACGCGGGCGTTGTCGTCGGGCGTGACGATCACGGGGCAGCCGGCACGCAGGCCGCCGGGGTCGCCATCGGCCGCGAGGTGCGTCACGGCCGCGGGCGTCGCGGCACGCGCGGCCTCGAACGCCGCCTCGGCCGTCATCGCCGTCGGCGTACCGTGGCCGAAGGCGGCGATGCGGTCGAACCAGGGCGCCAGCGGTGCCAGGCCGAGCAGCGCATCGACCTGCGGCGGGCAGTTCCTGCGCAGCAGGAAGATCGTCTGCCAGCAGGCGAAGTCAGCCGCACTCGGCGCATCGCCGAAGAGGAAGGGCCGCGCCGCGAGTGCCGCCTTCAGCCACGCGACCTGCGCGCGCACGAAACCGAGGTGCTGCTCGAACTGCGGCGCCATCGCCTCCTTGCTGATGTCGATCATCAGGTAGCCCTCCTTGCGGTCCTTCAGGAACTCGGCAGGGATGTGCTCGCCGATGTAGTGCACCAGCACCCCGATGGTCGGGATCCACATCTGGCGCTCCCAGGCGAAGCCCAGGCCCTTCGCGACACCTTCGCTGCCCTTCGGGTACAGCGTCCGGCTCGGATGCAGCCGATCGAGCGCCGGCAGGATGACGTTCGTGTCGCAGTAGATGTCGGCGCCCACCTGAAGCACCGGCGCACGGCGGTAGCCGCCGGTCAGCGGCGACAGCAGCGGGCGCGGGGGCAGGCCGGCGATCTCGACCGAGCCGTAGGCCAGGCCCTTGTAGCCGAGCACGGCGCGGACCTTTTCCGAGAAGGTGGAGAAGGGATAGTGGTGCAAGATGAGATCGGGCATCGTTGTCTCCGGTGTGTGGGATCGGGTCGCCGCCGCGGAACCGGACGCGCCGGGCCGCTTGCGGGCGGCTCCCTCGGGTGGTCGCGATGGCGATCGCGACCCCGAGCGAGCCTGGGGGCTCGCGTCAATACATGATGTGACCGCCGTCGACGACGATGGTCTGGCCGCTCACGAAGCCGGCGAGGTCGCTGAGCAGGTACAGCGCCGTGCCCACCAGGTCATCGGGCCGCTGCTCGCGGCTGATGGCCCGGGCCTTCAGGAAGCTCTGTTGCCATTCGACGGGACGGTTCCTGGTGGCGTCGGTGATCACGAAGCCCGGCGCGATGACGTTCACGCGCACGTGATGCGCGCCGCACTCCTTGGCCAGGCCCTTGGTCATCGACAGCACCGCGCCCTTGGTCGCCACGTAGTGCAGGTAGCCGGGCTGGCCCGCCACCGCGACCACCGAGGCGATGTTGACGATGGCGCCCGACTTCTGCTCGCGCATCGCCGGCATCACGGCCTTGCAGCACTGCCACACGCCCTTGACGTTGACGGCGAAGATGCGGTCCCACTGCGCGGGGTCCAGTTCCTCGAAGGGCGTGAGCTTGACCTCGCGGAAGTACGCGGCGTTGTTGACCAGGCCGTCGATGCGGCCGAAGCGGTCGATCGCGGCGCGGGCCATCGCAACCACCGAGTCGTTGTCGGCCACGTCCACGCGCACGGCCAGCGCCTGCCCGCCGGCGGCCTGGACCGCGGCCACGGTCTCGTCGGCGGCGTTCATGTCGGCGACGACGACGTTGGCACCCTGCGCCGCCGCCCCGACGGCAAAGGCCTGGCCGATGCCGGTGGCGGCGCCGGTAACGATGATGGTGCGGCCCGCGAGCAGGTCATGGATGGGCATGGGAGCTCCTTGGTGGGTGGGAGGGCGGCCGGCGCCGCCCGGCGCCGGCCAGCTCGGTGAGCACGAGGCGGGTGGTCCGGGCGGTCTGCCGCATGGGGATTCGCTGAATTCGGAATGCAGTGGCGGCGGACTGTCGCGCCGGCTGGCGGCGGCGGCAATTCGAAGTTGGTTCATGCAGCGTTGCAGCCGCCGCAACGTGCGGCTTGCGGGGGCGGCAATGCTGGATTCGCGCAAAAGCAATTCCGCCGACGGGCCCGGGCTTTCGACAATGGCCTCCCACCTGACCTCTGGAGTCGACATGCTCGCCCCCGAACCCCGCCAAGCCCATCCCGGTGGCCGCCCGCTGGACGGTGTCCTCGTGGTGGCCCTGGAGCAGGCCGTGGCCGCGCCCTACTGCAGCAGCCGCCTGGCCGACGCCGGCGCGCGGGTGATCAAGATCGAGCGCCAGGAGGGCGACTTCGCCCGCGGCTACGACCGCGCGGTGCACGGTGAGTCGTCCTACTGGGTCTGGATCAACCGCGGCAAGGAGTCCATCGCGCTGGACGTGAAGAAGCCCGAGGACCTGGCCCTGCTGGAGCGGATGCTCGCCAGGGCCGACGTCTTCGTCCAGAACCTCGCCCCCGGCGCCACCGACCGCCTGGGCATCGGCTCGGCCGCGCTGCGCGCGCGCCACCCTCGGCTGATCACCTGCGACATCAGCGGCTATGGCGACGACGGCCGCCTGTTCGGCCTGAAGGCCTACGACTTGCTGGTGCAGGCAGAGAGCGGCCTGGTGTCGGTGAGCGGCGCGCCCGGCCAGGGCGTGGAGTCGCTGGGCCGCATCGGCGTGTCGCTGTGCGACATCAATGCCGGCCTGAACGCACTCGTCGGCATCCAGCAGGCGCTGATGCAGCGCGAGCGCACGGGATGCGGCTCGGCGGTGAAGGTCTCGCTGTTCGGATCGGCCGCCGAGCTGATGGCGGTGCCCTACCTGCAGGCCCGCTATGGCGGCAAGGCGCCCGAGCGCGTGGGCCTGAAGCACCCGACGATCGCGCCCTACGGCGCCTTCACCTGTGCCGACGGGCGCGACATCGTCATCTCGATCCAGAACGAGCGCGAGTGGGCCGACTTCTGCCGCGCAGTGCTGCGCCGCCCCGAGCTGCTGCACGACCCGCGCTGCGCCAGCAACGCCGCCCGCGTGGCGCACCGTGAATTCGTCGACGGCGTGGTCGCCGAGGCCTTCGCCCGCGAGGCCAGCGGCAGCATCGTCGACCGCCTGACGGAGGCCCAGACGGCGTTCGGCCACGTCAACTCGGTCTACGACCTGATCGAGCACCCGCAGTTGCGCACGCGACCGATGTCGGTGCGGGGTCGAAGCGTCGAGGTGCCGGCCTCGCCCTGGGGCGTGGACTGGGAAGGCTCCGCGTTCGCCGAGGCCCCGGCACTGGATGCACAGGGTGCGTCGATCCGCCAGGAGTTCGCGCCAGCTCGGCAGGCGGAGTCGGCGTTGGGCCCGCAGGGACGCTGAGGGTCCTGCGCGCAGCGGCGGCTGCGGAGGTGTCAGCCCTGCCGCCAGCGCGCCTCGGCCTCGTCCCAGGCGCCCAGCGCCTGCAGGTCGGGCACCCAGGCCAGGCCCGACCTGGCGTCGGAGGAGGCCGCCTCGGGGGTCACCAGCACATCGAGCAGCGCGGGTCGCCCGGCCCGCACCGTGGCCAGCGCGCGCTGAATGGCGCCGCTCAACTGGTCGGCCGCCTCCACACGCTCGGCATGCAGCCCGAAGCCGCGTGCCATGGCGGCATGGTCGGCAAACTGCAGCCGCGTGCCCACCACCTTGCCGTGCGTCTCCTGCTGGTCGCGCACCTCGATGGCCCAGCTGCCGTTGTTGGCCACCACGATCAGAACGGGTGCGTGGTGCCGCGCAGCGGTGTCGATCTCCATCGCGTTGAAGCCGAAGGCGCCGTCGCCGGTGGCCACCACCACGGTCTGCCCCGGGCAGGCCAGGCTGGCGGCGATGCCGAAGGGCGTGCCGATGCCGATGCAACCCAGCGAGCCGGGGTCCAGGTAGCGCGAGGCGGGCAGGCCCACGCGGGCGAAGCTGAGGAAGTCGCCGCCGTCGGCCACCAGCACGGCGTCGCGCGGCAGGGCCTCGCGCAGCGCGGCCAGCAGGCGGTTGGGGTGCATCAGGCCGTCGCTGCCGGGGGCGGCCTGGGCCATCGACGCGGCCAGCTTCTCGGCCCGCGCCAGGTGCCTGGCGCGCGTGCCGCGTGCCCAGTCGAGGTCGGTGGCCGGGGCGCGGTCGCCGGCGTGCGCGAGCATGGCTTCCAGCGCCGCGTCGGGGCTGGCAAGGATCTCGGCGGTGCCGCGGCGGTTGTCGCGCAGTTCGGCGGCGACATCGGCAATACGCACGAAGCGAGCCGCGCCGAATACCGCCGGCGAGCCGTAGGCCAGCTGGAAATCGAGCCGGCGGCCCAGCGTCACCACCACGTCGGCCTCGGTCATCACCGAACCCCGCATCGCGGCCACCACCGAGGGGTGGTCCTCGGGGACCAGGCCGCGGCTTTCGCCGGTGTCCAGGTACAGCGCGTTCAGCCGCGTCAGCAGGCGCTGCAGCGGCTGCGCCGCGCGCCTTGCGCCGCGGCCGGAGATGAGCAGCGGACGCTTCGCCGACCACAGCAGGTCCACCGCCTCGGCCACCGAGGTGGGGTCGGGCAGCAGGCGGCGGCGCGGCCGCGGGGCCAGCAGCTCGGGCAGCTGGACGGCACGGCGCACGTGGGCGCGCAGCGTGTCGACCGGGAAGTCGAGGTAGACCGGGCCGGGCTCGCCACCGTGGCCCAGCGCGCGCGCCACGGCCTCGTCCAGCTCCTGCAGCGCCAGGTCGGGCTCGCGCACGGTGCGGGCGTAGCGGGTCAGCGGGCGCACGAACTCGGTGTGCACCATGTCCTGCAGCGCGCCGCGGTTCTCCTGCGCGCGCGGCGGCGTGCCCGACAGCACCAGCACCGAGGCCTTGGCCACGTGCGCATTGGCGATGCCGGTCATGGCGTTGGTGACGCCCGGACCGGCGGTGACGAGGGCCACACCCAGCTCGCCGGTGAGCTCGGCGTGCGCGTGCGCCATGTACACGGCGGCGCGTTCGTCGCGCACGTCGATGAGCCGGATGCCCTCGGCGTCCAGCCGCATCCAGATCGGCATGACGTGGCCGCCACACAGTGCGAACACGCGGTCCACGCCGCGCGCCTTGAGGAAGCGAGCCACCAGGGCGGCGGTGCAGGTGTCGGAGACGGCAGGGCTGCTCATGGCGAAGCTTCGGCGGCGGGGGAGGGAAGACAATCGTATTCTGAATTCCGAGTTCCAAACTACGGGATTCCTCTTGTCGCATTCTGAATTCAGAGTTCTACTATACGGTCCCGGTGAGACGGCCGGCCTGGACCTGAGTCGGCCGTTCCGCGGGCCGCTCCGCCTGCCCGCCGCCCCGCCTGCAGCCCGAGGAGAGCCCCCCATGAACCACCTGCTCACCGTGGCCGACGCCGTCGCCTCGCATGCCCGGCTGACGCCACACAAGACCGCCGTGCGCGACTCGCGCCGCGCGTTGAGCTTTGCGCAGTGGCACGAGCGCGCCACGCGGCTGGGCAACGGCCTTCTGGCGCTGGGCCTGACCAAGGGCGACCGCGTCGCGCTGCTGGCCTACAACTGCATCGAGTGGATGGAGCTCTACACCGCGCTGGCGCACGCCGGGCTGGTGGCGGTACCCATCAACTTCCGCCTCGCGCCCGGTGAAATCGCCTACATCGCCGGCCACTGCGAGGCGCGAGCCTTCGTCGCGCAGGCCGAGCTGGCCGACCGGGTGGACGCGATCCGCGCCGAGCTGCCCATCGCGCCCACGCATTACGTCGGCATCGGCACCGGCAGCCTGGCGGGCTGGCGCGACTACGAGACCGTGATCGCATCGGGCAGCCTGGCCCCGCCGCCCGAGCCCGTGCGCCCGGCCGACCCCTGCGCGCTGATGTACACCTCGGGCACCACGGGCCGCCCCAAGGGCGCGATCCGCAGCCACGAGGGCAACACGCTGATCGCGCTGGCCACGGCGCTCGAGATGGGCTTCACGCGCGAGGACACGGCGCTGCTGGTGATGCCGATGTGCCACGCCAATTCCCTGTATTTCAGCCACACCTTCACGCACCTGGGCGCCACCTGCGTGATCGATGACCGCAAGAGCTTCGATGCCGAGGCGCTGCTGGCCACTCTGGCGCGCGAGAAGGTCACCTTCACCTCCCTGGTGCCCACGCACTACATCATGATGCTGGCGCTGCCCGAGGCGGTGAAGGCGCGGCACGACGTGGGCGCCGTGGCGAAGCTGATGATCTCCTCGGCCCCGGCGCGCAAGGAGACCAAGCTCGCGATCCTGGAGCACTTCCGCAACGGCCGGCTGTACGAGCTGTACGGCTCCACCGAGGCCGGCTGGGTGACGCTGCTGCGCCCCGAGGAGCAGCTCGACAAGCTGGGTTCGGTGGGCCGCGAGTGGGCCGGCTCCGGCGCGATCCGGCTGCTCGACCCCGAAGGCCGCGAGGTGCCCGACGGCGAGGTGGGCGAACTGCACTCGCGCACGCCGTACGTCTTCGACGGCTACTGGAAGAATCCCGACAAGACGGCCGAGTGCTTCCGCGGCGACTGGTGCTCGGTGGGCGACATGGCGCGCCGCGACGCCGACGGATTCATCACGCTGGTCGACCGCAAGAGCAACATGATCATCAGCGGCGGCGAGAACATCTACCCCTCCGAGGTGGAAGGCGTCCTCGGCGCGCATCCGAAGGTGCGCGACGTGGCCGTGATCGGCGTGCCGCACGACAAGTGGGGCGAGGCGGTGCAGGCCGTGGTTGTGCTGCACGCCGGCCAGCCCGCCACCGAGGCCGAACTGCTGGACTGGTGCCGCAGCCGCATGGCCGGCTACAAGCGGCCGCAGGCCATCGTCTTCCTGGCCGAGGCGGACATGCCGCGCACGGCCACGGGCAAGATCCTGCACCGCGTGCTGCGCAACCGCCTGGCCGCGCCGGCCATGGCTTGAACCGGGGGCCTGGCGCGTGCAGCCGCCATTGACGGGACAATGCGGTGCTCGCCTGCTCACGCACCCCTTGACCACGCGCCCCGTATGAAGGCCCTGACGCTCCAGCCCAACCTCGTCGAACAAGTCCGCGACGCCATCCTCGAGGAGATCAGCTCCGGGCAGTTGTCGCCGGGCGAACGCATCATCCAGGAGCAGCTGGCGCAGGCGCTCGGGGTGTCGCGGCAGCCGGTGCAGCAGGCCCTGCTGCTGCTGCGCAACCAGGGCGTGCTGCAGGATGCTCCCGGGCGCGGCCTGATCGTGGCGCCGCTGGACCCCGAGCATGTGAGCCACATGTACGACATGCGCGCGGTGATCGAGGGCCTGGCCTGCCGCCGCGCGGCCGAGCTCGGCGCCGAGCGGGCCGCCCGCCAGGGCCCCGCGTTGATCGAGGCCGGGCGCAAGGCCGTGGCCACCGGCTCGGTGGCCAGGATGATTGCCGCCGACATGCGCTTCCATGAGTTCCTGTACGCGCTGTCGGGCAACCCCCTGATCGCGCCCGCGCTGGACACGCACCTCACCTACACCCAACGCGTGATGGGCGAGGTGCTGCTGCGCGACGAGAAGCCGCGCGACATCTGGGACCAGCACGCGGCCATCCTGCAGGCCATCTGCGATGGCGATGCCAGTCGCGCCGAGGCCTTGGCGCGCAAGCACATCACGCTGGCCTCGAGCTTCATGGTGTCGCGGCTGAAGGGGCTGAGGCCGCCGCAGTGACGCCCTGCACGGCCTGCGGGCGGGTGTGGAGTTGTGCCAGCCAAGAGCCCGGCCGCCGCAACGGCCATGCGACGCGAGCTTCAGTGGCGATGGACGTGGTGCACATCGGGCACATGGGGATGTGTGTGCCGCAAGGGCTCGTGCCGATGCCAATGGCTGTGTTCACCCGATGGCATCGGGTCGTGCCTATGGTCATGATGACCATCGTCGTGGCGGTGTGCATGTTCGTGCTCCAGCGCCTCGTGTTCGTGCTCGTGGGCATGCGACTCGGCCAGGTGCAGCACCACGCCCGCCAGCATGAGCACGCTGCCCAGGGCCATCCAACTGCTGGCAGAGCGGTCCCCCATCGCCACGGCCAGCGCCGCGCCGATGAAGGGCGCGAAGGCGAACACCGAGCCGGTGCGGGCCGCACCAAAGGCTCGCTGCGCCAGCAGGTAAAGGCGCAGGCTCATGCCGTAGCCGGTGGCGCCGACGGCCAGCAGCGCCGTTGCCGCGCCGACCGAGGGCAAGGGCTCGCGGAAGACGAGGGCCAGCAGCGCAGTGGCCGTCGTACCGAGCAGCGCCTTGGCCATCACCACCTGGCCCGGGTCGCGCTCGGCCAGGGCGCGTGACAGGGTGTTGTCCACGCCCCAGGCCGCGGTGGCCAGCAGCACGGCCAGCAGTCCCGCGAGCTGAGCGCCACCTGCACGCCCCTGGTCCAGCACCAGAACCATGCCGCCCGCCAGCAAGAGGGCCATCGCCGTCCAGACCCGGCCGTCCATGGTCTCGCGGTACAGGCGCCAGGCCAGCACGGCGGTGAACAGCGCTTCGAGCGTCAGCATCAGTGACGCGCTGGTGCCGCTGGTGTGTTGCAGGCCCCAGGCGAGTGCCACGGGCCCCACGACGGCACCGAACGCGGCCATGGCCAGGAGCCGCGGCAGGTCGCCGCGCCGCAGGCGCGCCTCGCGCTCGATGCGCTGGCGCGACAGCAGGCCGACGGATGCAGCTCCGGC
This sequence comes from Pseudomonadota bacterium, assembly GCA_039798945.1. Taxonomy (GTDB): domain Bacteria; phylum Pseudomonadota; class Gammaproteobacteria; order Burkholderiales; family Burkholderiaceae_C; genus Rubrivivax. The sequence continues at coordinate 38,231 of JBDKFA010000370.1, read as the reverse complement.
GTACAGGAGTGCAGCCGTGCTGAAGACGCCAAGCCCGTCGCCGAAGCGCTGGACCAGTGGCGTGCTGACCCCGAACAACGCTGCAGCCAGCAGGGCCAAGAGGCCCCCGCGCAGAGCCGGCAGCCTGACGGAGGACCTCACGGCTTACTTGACTGTGAACCGAACCGTGATGGCCTTCTTGGCGGGCGTGGTCAGCGCTGCGACGACCTTCGCGCCAGCTGCGAGCTTGATACCCTTGGCTTCAAGCTTGTCGCCGGCCACGACAAGCTCGGCATCCGACTTTTCGCTGCCATGGAGCACCGTCAGCTTGCCGGCCATGCCGGCAGGCGCCATGGGCTTGCCGTGGTCGTCGACGTAGATCACGGCGCCGGTCGGCGTGCCGACCAGCTCGAAGTTCAGGTCGCTGGCTGTGGCAACCACGCCGCCATGCCTGGCCTTTGCGCTGCCGTGGGCCATGGCCAGGTTGATCCACAGCGCCGACACCGCCAGCACCACGACGGTCAAGAGCTTGTTCATCATTTCCTCCGACTCCTCCAAGGTGCGGCGCTCGGAAGCAGGCGGCGCCGCGAGGCCTGATTGGAACTCAGCAGGCTTCCCGGGTCGGGGGCCCACCCGGTGCGGCGGCGGGCTGCGGACCCGTCAGCCGCATCGTGGCCTTCTCGCCGAACAGCCAGAACAGCACGGGTGTGAGCAGCGTGTCGAGCAGCGTAGAGCTGACGAGACCGCCGAAGATCACCACGGCCACCGGGTGCAGGATCTCCTTGCCGGGGGCGTCGGCGGCCAGCAGAAGCGGGGTCAGCGCGAAGGCCGCCACGAGTGCCGTCATCAGCACCGGTGTCAGCCGCTCCAGCGAACCGCGCACGACCATCGCCTGCGAGAAGCTCTCGCCCTCGAACCTGCACAGGTTGATGTAGTGGCTGATCTTCAGGATGCCGTTGCGCGTGGCGATGCCGGCCAGCGTGATGAAGCCGATCATCGAGGCCACCGACAAGTGCACCCCGGCGATCCACATCGCCATCACCGAGCCGATCAGCGCCAGCGGGATGTTGGCCATGACGATCCCCGCCAGCGCCAGCGACTGGTAGCGCGAGTACAGCACCAGGAAGATCATCGCCAGCGACACCGCCGACAGGCCGGCGATCAGCCGAATGGCCTGCTCCTGGGCCTGGAACTGGCCTTCCAGGCGGATGAAGTTGCCTCCGGGAAGGGTCGTGCTGCCGATGATGCGGCGGATGTCGCCGATCACCCGACCCATGTCGCTGCCGTCGGTATTGGCGTAGACGATGATGCGGCGGCGCCCGTTCTCGCGGCCGATCTGGTTGGGTCCGTCGGTCTCCTCCACGCTCGCGATGGTCGATACCGGCACGCGGCCGGCCGGGGTGTCGAGCAGCGTGCGCGCAAGGTCCTGCGGGGTGCGCCGATCGTCGGGCAGCCGCAGCACCAGCTCGTAGCGGCGCGGGCCATCGACGATCTGCGCACCGTGCGCGCCGTCGGTCAGCGCCTGCAGCACGCGGATCGCCTCGCCGGGGGCCAGGCCCATCTGTGCCGCCTTGCGGTGGTCCAGCCGCACGGTGATCTGCGGGATCAGCACCTGCTTCTCGACCGTCAGGTCCACCAGTCCCGGCACGGTGGCGAGCTGCGCGCGCAGCTGCTCGGCCAGGCCGCGCAGCGTGTCGGTGTCGTCGCCGAAGATCTTCACCGCGATCTGCGCGCGCACCCCCGACAGCAGGTGATCCAGCCGGTGGCTGATCGGCTGGCCGATGGCCACCTGGGCTGGTAGCGTCGACAGCCGCTCGCGGATGTCGGCCATGATGGCCTCGCGATCGCGATCCGATCGCTTCAGGTCCACGTCGATTTCGGCCGAGTGCACGCCCTCGGCGTGTTCGTCGAGCTCGGCACGGCCGGTTCGGCGGCCCACCTGCGTCACCTCGGGCACCTGCCGAATCAGGGTCTCGGCCACGGCACCGACGCGGTTGGCCTCTGCGAGCGACGTGCCGGGTTGCATGATCAGGCCCAGCACCAGCGAGCCCTCGTTGAAGGCCGGCAGGAAGGCGCGCGGAAAGAAGGGCACCGTCGCGGCGGCACCGGCCACAGCCAGAAGGGCCAGCGCGATCAGCAGCCTGGCGCGCCCGAAGGACCAGTGCAGCAGCTTCGTGTCCTGGCGCTTGAGCCACGACACCAGCGGGCTGTCACCGCGGTCCAGCCGCCTCATCGTCGGCAGCATGTGGCAGCACATGACTGGCGTGACCGTCATCGAGACCAGCATCGACGCGCCGATCGACACGATGTACGCGAGGCCCAGCGGCGTGAAGAGACGACCCTCGATCCCGGGCAGCGCGAACAGCGGCACGAACACCAGCACCACGACGACGGTGGCGTAGACGATGCCCGAGCGCACCTCGACGCTGGCGCGCCGCACCACCTCCAGCACCGACAGCGGGTTGCCGGCGGCCCGGTTCTGCTTGAGCCGCCGCAGGATGTTTTCGACGTCCACCACCGCGTCATCGACCAGCTCGCCGATGGCGATGGCCAACCCGCCCAGGGTCATCACGTTGATCGACTGGCCGAGCAGCCGGAAGACCAGCGCCGTGACGGCCAGCGACAGCGGGATGGCCACCAGCGAGATCGCCGTCGTGCGCACCGACAGCAGGAAGGCGAACAGCACGATGCCGACCATGATGGCGCCGTCGCGCAGCGCCTGCGCGACGTTGCCGATCGAGGCCTGGATGAAGTCAGCCTGGCGGAACAGCACGCGCGGCTCGGCCATACCCTTGGGCAGGCCTTGCTGGAGCTCCGCCAGCGCGGTCTCGATCTGTGCCGTGAGCTTCACGGTGTCGGCATCGGGCTGCTTCTGCACGCTCACCACCACGGCCGGCAGGCCGTTGTAGCCGGCGTCTCCGCGCTTGAGGCCGGCTGCGAACGACACACCCGCCACCTGCTCCAGCAGCGTCGCGCGGCCGTCCTTCCAGGCCACGGCGACGCCCGCCAGGTCTTCGACGCGGTTGCTGCGGCCAACGTGCCGGATCAGGTACTCGCGGTTGTTCAGGTCGATGAAGCCGCCGCCGGCGTTGCCGGCGTAGCCCTTGAGTGCCTGCTCCAACTGCGTGAGCGACACGCCGAACTGCGCCATGCGCGCGGTGTCCGGTGCGACACGCAGCGTGCGGACTTCGCCGCCAATGGGGATCACCTGCGAGACCCCCGGAATCGACAGCAGCCGCGGGCGCAGCACGAAGTCGGCGTACTCGCGCGCCTGCATCGGGGTTGCCACGGGGGACTTTCCGTCGCCCGGAACCAGAGGCAGCGCCACCAGCATCACCTCGCCCATGATCGACGACACCGGCCCCATGACGGGCGTGATGTCGCCGGGGAGCTGCCCGCGCACCAGCGCGAGCCGCTCGGCCACCAGCTGCCGGTTGCGGTAGGTGTCGGTGCCCCAGTCGAATTCGGCATACACCAGCGACAGGCCCACGCCCGATGTGCTGCGCACGCGGCTCACGCCCGGCATGCCATTCAGCGCGGTCTCCAGCGGAATGGTGACGAGCTGCTCCACTTCCTGCGGCGCCATGCCGCCGGCTTCCGCGAGCACGGTGATCAGCGGCTTGTCGAGGTCGGGGAAGACGTCGACGGGCGTGCGCCAGGCGGTCACCGCGCCGCATACCATCAGCAGTGCCGCCACCGCGAGGACGAAGAGACGGTTGTGCAGGCTGGAGCGAACGATCCAGTTGAACATCGTGTGTTGCCCCGCTCAGCGGATCTGCGAGATCAGCGCGGCGCCCTGGACGACGACGCGGTTGTCGGCGCTCAGGCCCTTGGTGACGACGACCGTGTTCGCATCGAGCGGCCGAAACTGGATGGGCTGCGGGATGAAACGCTCGGCACCCGACTTGATCCACACGATGGGTTCGTTGGACGGGTTGCGGACCACCGCTTGCGCCGGCAGCACGATGCCCTTGCGGCGCTCCTTGGACTGCGCGACGACGGTGACAGGCTGGCCGATGGCCAGGGGCATAGGCGTGCCACGCTTCGAGGCACTGACGGCAAAGGTGATCGGCAGCATGCCGTCGCGCAGCGAACGCGAAGCGCCCAGCAGGCGCAGCGTCACTTCGGGCACGCCGTGCAGCGACGCGGCGGCCAGGCGGCCGGCCACGGCGGCGTCTGCGGTGGTGGCTTCCACCAGCATGCGCGCGGGGTCCACCACCTCGAACAGCACATCGCGCGAATCGACGACCTGTCCGACGACGAGGTTGGCCCGTGCGATCACGCCGCTGACCGGTGCCGTGAGCACCTCGCGCGCCACGAGGCTGCCACCGATGCTGCGTTCGCGCTCCAACAGGCTGGCAGCCTCGGCGCGCGCAGCCTCGACCTCCTTTCGCGGCACGGTGCCTTCTAGGCCTTCCAGGCGGATAACGCGTTGTTCGGCCAGTTGGCGCTGCGAGCGCAGTTCCGCGAGTTGGGCCTGCTGTGTGCCCAAGGCGAAAGGCTCAGGATGGTGGCGCACGTAGGCGAGCACGTCGCCGCGCTTCACCGCCTGGCCAATGAGGGGCAGTCCTTTTGGCCCTGGCTCGATACGACCACCATGCGTCGACTGCACGCGGCCGCTGGCGTTCGGGTCCGGGACGACGCGGCCTGGCATCTCGATGGTGTCGGCCGCCTCGGATTCCGGCGCCAGCACGGTGCGGATGGTCATGCGGCGCTGGGAAATCTTGGGCACGTTGACGCTGCCGTCCGGCAGTCGGGCCAGGCCGGAGGCATTGACCGCGGCGGCGGGTGCGTCGAGGTGTTCGCCGTTGGGTCCATGCGCGCCGGGGGCGGCGCGCGCGGGCGACAGCCCGGCCAGGCCGGCGAGCAGCGTCATCCCCGCAATCACGGCCCCTCGGCGGGGTGGGCGTGCTGGGTTGTTCAGCATCACAGACCTCCTTGCAGCTTGCCGGCATTGCGGCGGCGTCGGCGCCACCAGCCGATGCCGCCGGTCAGACCCATCGCCGCGCCTGCGGCGACGATCCAGCCAGCGCGTTCCAGTTCGTGATCGTGTCCATGGTCGTTCTTCGCGGTGGCGGCGAAAGCGCCACCCGGCTTGCCGACCAGCGTGCCGTCGAGCAGGTCGCTGTCTTGGCCCGCGACCAGCGTGAAGACCAGGCCATGTTCGCCGGGAGCCGCCAGTGCCTTCAGCATCGCGGCGTCTGTGACGATGTAGTCGCCCTGTTCGGCGCGGAAGTTGGCCACAGCCCTGAGGGCACCGCTGTCGACCTCGAGCCGGGCCCCGAGCACGGGCTCGTTGGTCTCGTAGCGGTCGACCATGATCGCCAACTCGCCGGGGCGCAGCTCGGCGACCAGTTCAAAGCTCTCCGACCTGGCTTCGACGCGTGGCGATGCCGACGCAGCGCGCATCGTGGCCGGGCCGTCCAGGTGTTGGCCGTTGGGCCCGTGGGCGCCGGGTGCGGCCATCGTGGTCGTCGTGATCACAAGCGACATCGCACCCAGGGCGGCGGCCATCAGCAGCTGCGGCGTGGTGCGGGGGTGAAGCTGGTTCATGGCAGGAGTCCGAGGGCGTGTTGAAGGCGCGCGTGGGCGAGGCCCAGCGAGGCGATCTGGCGCGCGACGGCGCTGTCGGCCTGTGCGGCGGCGGCAAGTGCGCGCAGCAACTCGTGCAGGGGCGACTCGCCGGCGCGGAAGGACTTGTCGATCAGCCCGGCGCGCTCGAGCAGCAGGCGGGCACGTGCGGTCTCGGCGTCAAGCTGGGCCTGGGCCGATTGCAGGGCGTTGCGCGCGGCGGCGATGTCGCTGGCCAGGCGCTCGCGCAGCCGCTGTTCGTGGGTCCGAGCCACATCCAGCTCACTCAACGCTGCTGCCTCCAGCGGGCGGTTGCGGCCATCGGTGCCGAAGGGCAGGCGCAGGCTCACCACCACGCTGCCTTGCGAGGTTTCGGCCCGGCCCGGGTTGTCCTGTCTCACGCCCACGAGCAGCTCGGGCGCATCGTGGCGCGAGCGGCGCATCAGTTCCACACGCTGGTGTGCCAGTTCCGTGGACCGGCTGGCGAGTTGCAGTTCCGGGTGCGGCGGCACGGAGCCCGAAGGCCCCGCGTCCGGCACCGTCGGATCGGGCGTTCCTTCAAGGCCGGTCAGCAGGCACCAGCGTGCGCGCGCAGCCTGCACGCGCCGACGCGCCTCGGACTGCAGCACGATGGCTGCAAGGTGCTCGGCCTGAGCGGCCAGCGCGTCCGCACGCGCCAGGTCACCGGCGCGCACGCGGCGCTCCACGTCGTCGGCGAGCTGCTTCAGCGTGGCGACCTGGATGTCGGCCTGGGCCAGCTCGGCCTGATCCGAGGCAATCTGCCATGCCGCGTCGCGCAGCTCACCGGCCAGTCGCAGGCGAGCCGCTTGCCCGGCCGCCACGGCCAGCGCTGCAGCAGCGTCCGCCGTACCCGCGCGGGCTGCTCTCTGACCGGGCAGCCACACGGGAACCGCTACGCCGATTTCGGTCTCGCGCCGGCCGGCGTTGCGCTGCAGTCGGTCGTTGCGGTGGCTGAGTTCCAGGGACGGCGGCGCAGCCCAGACGCTGCCAGCCCCGGCACGGTCTGCCTCGGCACGGCGGCGCTCGCCGTCGCTCTCGCGGGCCGCAACGGCGCGTGGCCAGGCCGCGTCCAGCGCCGCGCGAAGAGTGATGGTGCCGGTGCCGGAGCCGCAGGCCAGGCCGGACGGGGTCGAAAGGGCGGCTTGATGGCCCTCCGCGGATACGGAAGGCTGAGCCCGGACGGCCCCGCCGGCGAGGCTGCCCACGATGGCGCAGGCACAAAGCCAGGGAAGAGACTTCACGATGCTCCTGACGCTTGAATAGTCGAGGCCGGTCGAACGCGAATTCCCGTCACGCCAGTGGCGCGCGAGAGCATGCCGGAATGGCCGGAATGGCCGGGGCGGCGGGTCGTGGGTCGATGGATGGACCCCCGCCACGGGGCAGGTCAGGCGTGCAGCCGAGGCGGCCTGAGCAGGCCGTCGAGTGCAGGATCGGGCACGAGCCGCTCGTGCAGGCCGTCGGGCGTGGCCAACCCGGAGCGCGGAAAGTCATGCGATGGCAGCGTGACCAGACCCAGCGCCGTGTTCAGGTGGTCCATGGCCACGTGCTGCATCGACTCGCTCGAGTCGTCCAGATGGTAGGACCCATCGTCTGCGTGGAAGTGGCCCGCTTCCTGCCAGTACAGCACCGCATGCTGCAGGTCAGCCAGCGCGTTCACCGTCGAGCCGGCGCGAGCCATGGCCATCGACTGCCAGAGCATGGCAAAGAGCATCACCAGGAGGATGGCGGAGCGACGCATGAAGCGGTGAGTCTAGCGAACCAGCTTCCAGTCTGCTGCCAGCCCGGGCTTGGAACCCGGGCAAGGAGGAACTGGGACCTGGCGTTTCGGTGCTGAACCATCCCATGCGCGCCGGGCCATGACCTTCTGGACAACATCGTGCGCAACCTTGCCGTGTGGCTCGATCGGCTAGAGTGCTCGCCATGCAGGTCTGGCTCAGGCTCCTGACGGTCTGTTTCGTCGCCATCGCGCTCCCCGTCCAGTGCATCGCGGGCGTGACCATGGCGCATTGCGGCACGAGCCACGAACGCCTGGGCGCTGCCATGGAGGCAGCCCAGCACCGGCATGCGGCGAGCCACACCGGTGCGGCCCATCCTCACGACATCGACGCGCGGGACGATGCGGTTCCGGCAGTCGAGGTGGACCAGGCCTCGGCTGCCCCGGCCACGGCACAGGCCGGCAAGCTGACCGACCGTGCCCCGTACAAGTGCAGTTCGTGTTCGTTGTGCTGCGCAGGCTCGGCACTGCCTAGCGCAGCACCCCGTCTGCCCGAAGCGCCGGCCGAAGCGGCCGCCTTTGCCGAACTGATCGTGACGGTCGGCGCGTTCGCCTCCAACGGACCTGACCGACCACCTCGCTCGCACCTCTTGTAGCGGGTGCTCGGCCCGCGTGCGCGGCACGCGGTCGATCACCAGAGCCGGTCAATCCCCGCCGCGAGGACAGGGGGCTCCTGACTCCAACACGAGGACACCATGGTCGATCGACTCCTGCGCCGGCTGACGCCAGTGGCGCTGTGCACCGCGGCACTCGCCGCTGCGGCCCAGACTCCTGCCTCGCCGGCCCGCAGGGCCGATCCCCTCGACGCCGGTGCCAGCGTGCCTGCCGTGGTCTACGAGTCGGCCTTCAGCCGCTACCGGCGTGCCGCTGAGAGCAAGGCGATTCCCTGGCGCGAAGCCAATGACACCGCAGCGCGCATCGGCGGCTGGCGGACTTACGCCCGCGAGGCCCAGCAGCCTGATCCCGCGGCTTCGATGCCTGCAGCCTCGGCCTCCAAGCCTGATGCCAAGGCCATGCCGAGGCCGCCAGTGCACGGCGCTCACAACATGCCATGAACAGCCTGTTCCTTACCTCGACGACCCGGCGTCTGCCAACGCTGCGTCCACGCCTGAGGCTGCTGCCGTTGCTCACCGCGGCCGTCACGCTTGCCGGTTGCGCCTCCTTGAGCGCGGATGGGGGCTTCGCCGCTGTTGAGCAGGCTGCCAAGGACCGGCTCGGCGGGGAAGTCCGCTGGGCCCGCTCCGATGCTGACCTGGACGTCATCCAGCAGCGTGTCGGCGATCTGCTGGGCAAGCCCTTGTCAGCCGACGACGCGGTCCAGGTCGCGCTGCTGAACAACCGGGGGTTGCAGTCCAGCTTCCAGGAACTCGGCATCACGCAGGCCGAGGTTGTCCAGGCCGGTCGCTTGCCGAACCCCGGTTTCAGCTTCGGCCGCTTCACCCGCGGCGACGAGATCGAGCTCGAGCGCGGGATCCACATCAACCTTGCGCGGCTCATCGCAATGCCGATGATCAGCGCCATGGAGGCGCGGCGCTTCGAGGCCACCAAAGGCCTGGTCACGATGACCATGCTGTCGCTGGCCGCCGAGACCCGCAAGGCCTGGATCAACGCGCTGGCCGCCGAGGAGACGGTGCGCTACATGCGGCAGGTGAAGCAGGCCGCCGAGGCGAGTGCGGAGCTGGCGCGCCGCATGGAGCAGGTCGGCAATTTCAACAAGCTCCAGCGCGCCCGCGAACACAGCTTCTACGCTGACGCCATGCTCAACCTGGCCCGCGCCGAGCAGGCCCAGCGGTCCATGCGGGAACGGCTGACACGGCTGATGGGCCTGTGGGGCGAGCAGACGCAGTTCAGGCTGCCCGAGCGGCTGCCCGACCTGCCGCAGCAGCTCGTCGACCGACCGGACATCGAACGCGTGGCGCTCGCGCAGCGGCTGGACGTGCAGGCCGCCAGGCTCGCCGCCGAGCAGACAGCCCGCAACCTGGGCCTGACGAAGGCGACGCGCTTCATCAACGTGCTCGAACTCGGCGTCGTGCGCAACGGTTCCAACGAGGCGCCCACACTTCGAGGCTGGGAGATCAGCGTCGAGCTGCCGCTTTTCGACTGGGGCGGCGCACGTGCGGCGCGTGCGCAAGGCCTGTACATGCAGGCCGTGCACCGTGCGGCCGAGACCGCGGTCAACGCCCGCTCCGAAGTACGCGAGGCGTATGGCGCCTGGCGATCGGCCTACGACATCGCGCGCCACCACCAGGACGAGATCGTGCCGCTGCGCAAGAGGATCGCCGAGGAAAACCTGCTCCGCTACAACGGCATGCTGATCGGCGTCTTCGAGCTGCTGGCCGACGCCCGGGCGCAGATCGCCAGCGTCAACGCCGCGATCGAGGCCAAGCGCGACTTCTGGCTGGCACAGGCCGACCTGGACATGGCGCTCGTCGGCAAGCCGAGTCTTTCGCCTTCTGCCGCTCCCGCCGCGGCAGCTGCCACCGGTGGCGATGCACCGCACTGAGCTGAGGACGACAACCCATGGTTTCCCGACGCGATTTCATCGGCGGCGCAGGTGCCGCAACTGCGGCCGTCACCGCGGCAGTCACCACCGCCTCCGTCAGCAAGGCCGCGATGGCGGCACTGCCCGAACCGGTGCTGCAGCCCCGGCCCGACACCATGCCGCCGCTGGTGCCACCCACTGGCCGCCCTTACAACCCGGTGGTCACGCTCAACGGCTGGACATTGCCCTGGCGCATGAGCAACGGTGTCAAGGAGTTCCACCTGGTGGCCGAGCCCGTCGTGCGCGAGATGGCGCCCGGCTTCAAGGCGCATCTGTGGGGCTACAACGGGCAGAGCCCCGGACCGACCATCGAGGTGGTCGAGGGTGACCGTGTGCGCCTCTTCGTCACCAACAAGCTCGGTGAGTTCACCAGCATCCACTGGCACGGGCAGCGGCTGCCCAACGGCATGGACGGCGTGACGGGCCTCACGCAGCCCGGCATCCCGCCGGGCAAGACCTTCGTCTACGAGTTCGTCGCGCGCCGGCCCGGCACCTTCATGTACCACCCGCATGCCGACGAGATGGTGCAGATGGCCATGGGCATGATGGGCTTCTGGGTCACCCATCCGAAAGGCAAGCACCCACTGATCGATGAGGTCGATCGCGACTTCTGCTTCCTGCTCAACGCCTACGACATCGAGCCGGGCAGTGCCACGCCCAGGATCATGACGATGCTGGACTTCAACCTGTGGAGCTGGAACAGCCGGATCTTTCCCGGCATCGACCCGCTGGTCGTGCGCCACATGGACAGGGTGCGCATTCGCGTGGGTAACCTGACCATGACCAACCACCCCATCCACCTGCACGGCCATGAGTTCCTGATCACGGGAACCGACGGCGGGCCGACGCCCAAAAGCGCTCGCCAGTACGAGGTGACCGCTGACATCGCGGTGGGACAGATGCGGCAGATGGACTTCCTGGCCGACGAGGAGGGTGACTGGGCCTTCCACTGCCACAAGAGCCACCACACGATGAACGCGATGGGCCACAACGTGCCCACCATGATCGGCGTGGACCACTCCGGCGTGGCGCGGCAGATCACGAAGCTGATCCCCGACTACATGGTGATGGGAGAGCGCGGCATGAAGGACATGACCGAGATGGAGATGGCGCTGCCCGACAACACTGCGCCGATGATGGCTGGCCAGGGGCCGTTCGGCGCGGTGGGCATGGGCGGCATGTTCAGCGTGGTAAAGGTACGCAAGGAGCAGAAGCGCGGCGACTACAGCGACCCGGGTTGGTACCCGCACCCGGCCGGGACCGTGGCCTACGAATGGACCGGCGCGTTGGCCGAGCCGTCGCGTGACGGCACTGCGGCAGGCCAGGGCACGATGGCACCGGTGGCCAAGCCGAAGACCGATGTCGAGGTCACCGTGCGCAAGCCCGCGGCCGGACATGGCGGGCACAGCGGGCACTGAACCCCGAGTCGATCCCGCTTGCATGCAGACCGTCAGGACGAGCATGACGCGGGGCAAGACGAGCTGTGGGTCAATGCGAGTACGGCGGCAGCCAGTTGCATGGTCCTCCTGAGCCGGAAATGGCCGGGGTCGAAACCGAGTTCCCCACCGGAATCGGCGAGTCCGAGTCCATGGATCCGCCACTGCGTTTGCCCGCTCGCAAGAGCCGGCAGTGGTCGGGGGCTCGCGTCTCAGTGTCCGGCGAGCGAGGCTCTCGAAAGGCTCAACGTGCTCGACGCGTCTGATGTTCACGGCTTCGCAGCCGATCGCCAGTCGCGCCTGCGGGATCAGCCTATGGAAGATCGTGCGCGCCACGCCATTCACCCGGCCCTCGTACTTGTTCTCGCCCGCCTTGAAGATCTCCTGGCGGGCATCGAACCAGGACCCGTCGGGGTAGGTGAATGTCGAACAGAGACGGTCTGCGTCCACCCGCGCCTCGCCGACGGCGGTGAAAGGATGGGCGTTGCCGGGACCAGGGCCGCGACTCCCCACACACTGCGCAGCATCTCGACGCTCCTGTCTATCGCTTTCCATCGGGCAGCATTCGCGAACGCTGTCTGCGCCGCAGCCAGGCCCCTTGAGACGGCTCAATCGAGGCCCATGCGTGCCCATGTCGTGCAGCCATCGGCCATGGAGGGGTCTGATCGGCGCGGTGCGTGAAGCGTCCTCGCGGCGCCTGGCGGCAGGGCCGAGGCTGGCAGCGTCGGGGTTCGCCCGTGAACGAGAGGCAGTGTCTTGACCGATGGATCGCTTGACCGGTGTCAAGGCCGCAGTCTGCTCGCGGGCGCAAAGTTGGTCGGAGGGCCGTGAACCCGCATCGTCCACCCTCAGCGAGGGTGCCCTTCAAGACGATGAAGCCCGACAGGTGGATCACAAGATGACCCGTAGCCGCCGAAGCCACGAGGTCACGAACATGGGGGCATGCCTTGAATATCGAAGTTTCGGGCTCGGGGTTCATCAACTGCAGCAGCACGATGGGCCTCCTCGACCAACCGACCCGGTACCTGTTCTTCACCGGCAAGGGGGGTGTGGGCAAGACCTCGCTGTCCGCCGCGACCGCCCTGAAACTGGCCGACGCGGGCAACAAGGTGCTGCTGGTCAGTACCGACTCGGCGTCGAATCTGGACGAGATGCTCGGCATCGAGATTCACAACGCTCCCGTGGCGGTGCCGGGCGCACCGTGCCTGTGGGTGCTCAACATCGACCCCGACAATGCTGCCGAGTCCTATCGCCAACGTGTCTTGGCGCAGATGGGTCCGGGCGCCAGTGCAGAGGACGTGGCCAACGTGCGCGAGCAGCTCTCGGGCGCCTGTACCACGGAGATCGCGTCCTTCGACGAATTCTCGGCCCTGCTGACGGATGGCGCCGGGACCTTCGACCATGTCGTGTTCGACACGGCGCCGACGGGGCACACCCTGCGGCTGCTCAGCCTGCCCAAGGCTTGGACCGGCTTCCTCGCGGGCAATGACCGCGGGGCTTCCTGCCTGGGGCCGCACTCGGGCTTGAAGATGCAGGAGTTGCGTTTCCAGGCCGCGCTCGATGCCCTGAGCGATCCGGCCAAGACCACGGTGATCCTGGTGACGCGGCCGGACAAGGGCGCCATCGCCGAAGCGGCGCGCACCTCGGGCGAGCTTCGTGAACTGGGTCTGCACAACCAGCGCCTGGCCATCAACGGCGTGTTCCATGCCAGCGCGCCCACCGATGCGGTCGCCTGCGCCATCGAAGACCTGGGGCGGCAGGCTCTGGACGCCCTGCCTGAGACGCTGCTTGCACTGCCGCAGGACCGCGTGCCCCTGCGTGCCTTCGACATGGTCGGCCTGCCCGCCTTGCGCGCACTGCTGGCCAGCCGCGCCGACCCCACCGCGGCACCGATGACTCCGGGGGTGGTTGCCGGTGCAAGCCGACCGGGGCTGGACGCGCTGGCCGACGAACTCGCCGCGGCCGGGCGCGGGCTGATCATGGTGATGGGCAAGGGAGGGGTTGGCAAGACGACCGTCGCCGCAGCGCTGGCCTTGGGCCTGATCCAGCGCGGCAAGACCGTTCACCTCAGCACCACCGATCCGGCGGCGCACTTGGCGGGAACGCTGAACGGCGACGTGCCGGGCTTGAAAGTCAGCCGCATCGACCCGAAGGCCGAGACACGGCGCTACATCGACAAGACCATGGCGGCCAGGTCCCCTGGGCTCGACGCGGCGCAGCAGGCGCTGCTGCTGGAGGATCTGCAGTCGCCCTGCACCGAGGAGGTGGCGGTCTTCCACGCCTTCTCGCGCATCGTCAGCGAGGGTCGCAGCGCCTTCGTCGTGCTGGACACCGCGCCCACGGGCCACTCCATGCTGCTGATGGACGCAACGGGAGCCTACCACCGGCAGATGACGCGCGAGTTCGAAGGGCATGGCGCCGCGCGCGTGGTCACGCCCTTGATGCGACTGCAGGATGCCACGTACACGCGGATCATTCTCGTCACGCTGCCGGAGGTGACCCCAGTGTCACAGGCGGCCGCGCTGCAGGCGGATCTGCGCCGCGCGGGCATCGAGCCTTACGCCTGGGTGCTCAACAAGAGCGTGCTGGCCGCCGGCACGCAGGATCCGGTGCTGGCCGCACGGCTGGCGGGGGAACGCAAACAGCTCGAGCGCCTCGCGGCAGGACTGGCCAGGCGCATCTTCGTGCTGCCCTGGCTCACCCTGCCACCGATCGGCGTGGCGGAGCTGTCCAAGCTGGTCGTGAAGCCTGTGCGCCCTGAACCGGCTCGCGTCTGAGAGTCCGTATTGAGCACGTAGGGCCTCGGACATGCGGATGCGCCGCATCCGTGGCCTGCCGCCGCAACGGTGTGCCCCGCCGCCGATGCGGCCCCATGGACCATTGAGATCGAACTGGCTCACGCCATGAGCCACCAGGGTCCCACACTGTTCCGTGCCGGCAGTTGCCGGCGTGTCCACACGGAGCCCGCCATGTCCGCGACCCTGCACAAGCTTCCCGCGTCCCAGCTCAGCCTCGGCCTGGAGCGGCCCGATCCGGCCTCGCGCCAGCCGGTGCGGCCCCAGCCCGACAGGCTTGGCCCGCGTGGCCATGTTGCCACCCCCGGGCTGCGGCCGGGGTCGCCGGGTGACGGCGCCGAGTCAGATTCCGCCACCCTCCACGCCTTCGAGGCGACCGGCTGCGCCATCGGCCGCGATTACGCGCGCCACGGCCTGATGCCCCCGCCCGACCACCTGCACGCCGGCCACCCGGTGCGCGCGGGTTGGGAGGCCGCGTGGCAGCGCCTGGCGCGCCCGGGGCAGCGCCTGCAGCCGGCCGGCCGCCACGTGCAACTGTGGCTCGAGCTGCGCCTGTCGGCCTGGCTACGTGGGCAGGCCTTCGATGTGCTGCAGGTCACTCCGCGCTGGCTGGCGCGCATCGATACCCCGCGCTGCCCCGTCACGCGCGAGGTGCTGACCCATGGCCACGGGGCGTCCACCGATGCGGTCGTGGTGGCGTTGCGCCGCGACGAGGGCTACGTGCCGGGCAACCTCGTCGTGCTCAGCCGCGGGGCGGCGGATGCGCTGGCACAAGAGGCCGCGCTGCACGCGCTGGCCGGGCGCGATGCGCACGCGGCGCTGCGCGCGCGGGGGCTTCTGGCCCTGGCCCTGGCCACGCCGATGCCGCACGCGGGTGCCAGCGTCGAGCCGTTGGCGCTCATGCCGCCGGTGCGCGTGCACGTTCGCAACCCGGCCCACGCGCTGCAGGCACTGGTGGGCACGCTCTTTCAAGGCGGTGGCTACGCGCGGCGCATGAGCGACCTGGGTGCGCTCGTGCCGGGCGGCCCGGCCCGGCGCGCCTACGCGCTGCTGATGAGCGCCTTGCTCGCGCGGCGGCTGGACGCCGGCTGGGCGGCGGCCCCGCACGGCGTGCGCGAGACGCTCGAGGACGCGTGGCTGCACCCGATGGTGCTGCGGCACTGGCAGGCCCTGATGCGCAGCCTCACGCCCGTGCAGTGTGAGCGGATCGTGCGCACGGCCCTGGCGCGCGGGCTGGCCGCCGGGCGAGCGAGGCTCGCCCACACGTGGCCCGACGGCGCCTGCCCTGCGGTGCCCCCGCGCGAGCGCGAGCGCAGGCCGGCCCGGCCGCACTGACTCGCCCGTCCCCTGGGGCCGCACGGCGTGGCGGGCTCCTACAATCGCCTCCCGGCGCGGGTGCACCGCACTGCGCACGCACACACGCACAGGCCTTGAAGGACGACCCCACCGAACTGCTCGCGCAGCTGCTGCGCACGATGTGGCGCATCCGCGCCTTCGAGGATGCCGCCGAGGCGGCGAGCCAGGGTGGCGTGAGC
Source organism: Pseudomonadota bacterium (assembly GCA_039798945.1). Classification (GTDB taxonomy): domain Bacteria; phylum Pseudomonadota; class Gammaproteobacteria; order Burkholderiales; family Burkholderiaceae_C; genus Rubrivivax. The sequence continues at coordinate 22,578 of JBDKFA010000370.1, read as the reverse complement.
GCCTACGGCAAGGCGGCCGACGGCAGTGCGCGCGTGCGCGGGCCGCTGCACCTGTCCACCGGCCAGGAGGCGGTCGCCGCCGGGGTGTGCGCACACCTGCGCCGCGAGGACTGCCTGACTTCCACCCACCGCGGCCACGGCCACACGCTCGCCAAGGGGGCGGACCTCGCCCGCATGATGGCCGAGCTGCACGGCAAGGCCACCGGGTTCAACGGCGGCAAGGGCGGGTCGATGCACATCGCCGACTTCTCGGTGGGCATGCTCGGCGCCAACGGCGTGGTGGCCGCGGGGCTGCCCATCGCGGTGGGCTCGGCGCACGCCCACAAGCTGCTTGGCCGGCCGGCCATCACCGCGTGCTTCTTCGGCGACGGCGCGATCAACCGCGGCCCCTTCCTGGAGGCGCTGAACTGGGCGGCGGTGTACGCGTTGCCGGTGCTCTTCGTGTGCGAGGACAACCGCTGGAGCGCCACCACCGCCAGCGGCCCGATGACGGCCGGGCCGGGTGCGGCCGCGCGTGCACGCAGCCTGGGCATTCCCGCCACCGAGGTCGACGGCAACGACGTGCTGGCCGTGCACGCGGCCGCCGGGCCGCTCGTGGCCGAGGTGCGTGCCGGGGCCGGTCCGCGCCTGCTGCACGCGGTCACCTATCGCATCAAGGGCCACGTGTCGGTGGACCCGGCCGCCTACCGCGACGCCGCCGAGGTCGAGGCCGCACGCGCCACCGACCCGCTGGCGCGGGCCGCGGCGCGGTACCTGCTGCTCGACGGGGCCGACCCCACGCTGCCGGCCGCCTGCGAGCGCGCCGCGCGCGAGGAGGTGGCCGCGGCGGTGGCGGCGGCCGAAGCCGCGCCCTGGCCGGATGCGGCCAGCGCCTACACCGACGTGCAGGACACCGGAGCCGGCCGATGGCACTGATGGGCTACGCCGAGGCCGCAGTGCGTGCGCTCGAGCGCGAGATGGCCGCCGATGCGCGCGTGGTCGTGCTCGGCGAGGACGTTGGCCGCGGCGGCATCTTCGGCCAGTACAAGGGCCTGCAGCAGCGCTTCGGCGCGGCGCGCGTGATCGACACGCCCATCAGCGAGGCCGCCATCCTCGGCGCCGGCGTGGGCATGGCGCTGGCGGGCTTGCGCCCGGTGGTGGAGATGCGGGTGGTGGACTTCGCGCTGTGCGCGATGGACGAGCTCGTCAACCAGGCCGCCAAAAACCGCTACATGTTCGGCGGCCAGGGGCGCGTGCCGATGGTGGTGCGCATGCCCATGGGTATCTGGGACGCCTCGGCGGCGCAGCACTCGCAGTCTTTCGAGAGCTGGTTCGCGCACCTGCCCGGCGTGGTGGTCGTGTGCCCGGGCACGCCGCAGGACAACCACGCGCTGCTGCGCGCAGCGCTCGCCTGCGGCGACCCTGTCGTCTACCTCGAGCACAAGGCGGCCTGGGGTGACATGGGCGAGGTCGACGAGGAGGCGCACGTCGAGCTCGGCCGCGCGCGCACGGTGCGCGCGCCGCAGGGGCAGGCTGCCGGCCGAGCGGCCGACCTGGCGATGGTCTCCTGGAGCCGTCAGGTGCGCGTGTGCGACGAGGCCTGCCAGGCGCTGGCCGCTGAAGGCATCGAGGTCGAGCTGCTGGACCTGCGCACGATCTGGCCCTGGGACCGCGAGGCCGTGCTCGCCGCGGCGGCGGCAAGCGGGCGGCTGATGGTCGTTCACGAGGCGGTGCAGGCTGCGGGTTTCGGCGCCGAGGTGGCGGCTACCGCAGCCGAGGCCACGGGCTGCCGCGTGCGGCGGCTCGGTGCCCCGCGCATCCCGGTGGGCTACGCGCCGGTGCTCGAGGCGCAGTCGCGTGTGCAGGTGCGCGACATCGTGGAGGCCGCGCGCGCATTCGTGCGCGGCTGAGCCAGGAGGCAGCGATGGCGGCTCACCCCAACCCTGACACGCCGCCCGCGCAAGAAGCGGCCACGCCCGGCTTGCATGCGCCCGCCGCGCAGGAGCTGCCACCCGCCGAGCCCCCACCACGCGTGCCCCTCGCACTGGAAGACGTGCTCACCGCCGGCGTGATGGCCGCCCTGGCGCTCATCACCTTCGCCAACGTGCTGGTGCGCTACTTCACCTCGCAGTCCTTCGCCTGGACGGAGGAGGTTTCCGTTTTCCTGATGATCGTGCTCGCGCTCGTGGCGAGTTCGGCCGCGGTCGCGCGCAACGGCCACATCCGCATCGAGTACTTCGCCGACTCCGGCCCGGCTGCGCGGCAGCGCGCGCTGGCGCGCTTCGGTGCCCTGATGGTGGGGGTGCTGTTCACACTGATGGCCGCGCTCAGCGTGCGCATGGTCTGGGACGACATCCGCTTCGAGGAGACCTCCCCGGGCATCGGCGTGCCCAAGTGGTGGTGCTCGGTGTGGCTGCCGGTGCTGGCCACCGCCATCGCGCTGCGCGCCTTCGGGCGCTGGCGGCGGCTCGCCCGGGCGCGGGAGGAAGCGCCGTGATCGCCACGCTGCTCTTCGTGGCCTTCGTCGCCTTGATGTTCCTGGGCGTGCCCATTGGCGCGGCGCTCGGCCTGGCGGGTGCGGCGGCCATCGCGCTGGCCAACCCCGAGACGCAGTGGTATGGGCTCCTGGCCGTGCCGCAGAACTTCTACGCGGGCCTGGGCAAGTACCCGCTGCTGGCGATTCCGATGTTCGTGCTCGTGGGCGCGATCTTCGACCGCTCCGGCGTCGCGCAGCGGCTGGTCAATTTCGCGGTGGCCATCGTCGGCCGGGGCCCCGGCATGCTTGCGACGCTGCTGGACTCGGCCGTCGGGTGCGCAGTCCATTCGACTTTGTCGGAGGGCCAGGTCTACACAACACTGGAACTGAAGGTGAACCTGGTGCGGGCTTTGACGGACGCGGTACCACTGGTGCGGGCCGAAGGGAAGGTGATCCATGTCGGCCGACAAGTCGGCACAGCCCAGGGGCGCATCGTGGGTCCGGACGGCAAGCTGTACGCCCACGCGACCACGACGTGCCTGGTTTTCGAGCTTCCTTCAAAGGCGGCAGGCGTCGGCTGACGTACCGAACCGGTGCTCGTTCGCAGGGGTCACTCGCCTAATGCCGCCGGCGGGCACGAGAGCGAATCAGCTGGCCCCGCCGTTGACCTCGTCCAACTGCCTGTTCAGCGTCCAGTAGTCGTCCAGCACGCCATGCATCAGCAGCCCACCGGTCGGCAGCCAAAGCAGTCCGGTGAGCCACTTGCCGAGATAGAAGCGGTGGATGCCGAAGATGCCCAGGAAGCCTGCATGCCCGCTTCGCGATGCCAGCATTTCGCCACAGTCGAGCTGAATATCGACGCGCGCGAAAGGCCGTCCGACTACTCCCGGGACGTTTCGGGATCCAGATGTTGTGCCAACTCCATGGCGTCGTGCAGCACCCGACCGATCACGACCCGGGAGGGTTCCGTGCGGTACACGAGGAAGTGGCGCGGCCTGCGGACAGGCTCCACACCGGGCCTGACGTGGGTTCGGCTCAGTCGCAGATGCCACGACCGGACGCCTGCGCCGAGTTCGGGCCGCGCGATGCTGCCTGGCCTGTCGGGCTGGCTTGCCACGTCGCGAAGCGCGGCCACGACCAGACTCTCGTAGCGACGTCGAGCCGCCTCGCCCAGCTGCTCGTGGGTCCACGCAAGGATGTCCAGGACGTCACCCTGCGCAGCTGCTGACAGCCTGTAGCGAAACATCAACTCGCGGTCTTGGCGCGCCGGGCAGCGCTACGCCCCAGCTGCCCGATGAAGTCTTCGAGCTGATCATCAGCCACATCCACGTACCGACCGGCGGACACATCGGCAAAGCCCTGACGCGCCGCTTGCTTGAGGGCCTTGAGCTTGGCGTTCTCCAGGCGCTCTCGCTCCTCGATGAGTCGAAGCCCTTCGCGCAGAACCTCGCTGGCGTTCTGGTAGCGCCCGGACTGCACCAGGCTTTCCACCATCTGCTGTTGACGATCACTCAGCACGACGTTCCGAGTAGGCATGGCATGAACTCCGAAGAAGGCGAGCGGCAAGCCCGCCAAGCCGACATTGGCAGTTTATGCCAATGATGGCCAACCTAGGACCTCCTGGTCCCACCGGCAGCTCGCGCGCGATCGGAACAAGCGTCTTTCGGACTGCAAGGGGGTCGAGGCCAGCCGCTCGTACGTCTGCGTTCCTGCGCGACGCTGCTCGTGGGACTGGGCTACGGCCAGCTTTGCGCCAGCTCTCGCTCGGGCAGTCTCGCGCGTTGATCGGCTGCCGCAAGCGCGTACAGGCCCAGTCGCAAGGGGCACCGTTGCGGACGACGTCCGGCGTCGCCGCGGCGCGGCCGGCTCACACCAGCGCCACCGCCTCGACCTCGATCTTCAAGCCGAAATGCAGCTGCGGCACGGGAACCACGGCGCGCGCCGGCCGATGCGCGCCGATCCAGCTGGCGTACAGGGCGTTGAATTCGGGCCACAGCGCAATGTCGGTGATGTACACGCGCACCTGCACCAGCCGCTGCGGGGAGCTGCCGGCCGCGCGCAGCGCCGCGGCCACGTTGGCCAGCACCTGCTGGCTCTGCTCGGCAAAGCTCGCGTCCACGAGCTTCGTGCCTTGCGCGTCGATCGGGAGCTGGCCTGCGACGAACACGAAGCCGCCGGCCACCACGGCGTGGCTGTAGTGGCCCCCTGGCGAGGCCAGTTCGTCGCTCGACAGAGTCTGCAGGGGGCTGCTCATCACCATCCTCCAAACCGCGGCCAGCGCGCTCGCACGTCGGCCCCATCCACCCACGCGTAGTCCGCATGCTGCGCGCCCGTGGCGCAGGCGTGGTTGGGCAGCACGCGCAACTTCGACCCCACCGGAAAGCGCTGCTCGAGGTCGTCAGGCGCCTGGCCGTCGCGCCGGCCGATGATGCCGTGCTCCTGGTTGGCGGCGTGCATCAGCCAGCCGTTGAGCCGCCGACCGTCGAGCCCGCACACGAGGCCATAGCCCTGGTCCACGGGCTGCGCCTGCGTGCCGCGGTCACGGCTCATGGCCATCCAGCCCGCATCCACCAGCACCCAGCCGCGCTCCACCTGGTGGCCGATGACGGTGGTCAGCACCGACAGCGCGATGTCCTCGTCGCTGCACACACCCACCCCGGCCATGACCAGGTCGAAGAACACGTAGACGCCCGCGCGCACCTCGGTCACGCCAGAAAGCTGCTCGGCCGACAGGGCCGTGGGCGTCGAGCCGATGCTCACCACCGGGCAGGGCAGCCCCGCGCCGCGCAGGCGCTCGGCCGCCCGCACCGCCTGCGCGCGCTCCTGCTCGGCAATCTCCAGCAACTGTGCGGGGGTGCGCTGGTCGTAGGAGCTGCCGGCATGGGCCATCACGCCCAGCAGGGTGAGACCTTGCTCGTGCAGGTGCCGGCCGATGTCCAGCAGCAGGGCCGAGCCGGGCGCGACACCGCCGCGGTGGCCGTCGACATCGACTTCGATCAGCACGGGAACTGGCGCGCCCTGGGCCTGCTCGGTCAGTGCCCGGGCTGCGGCCATCGAGTCGACCACCACCTGCAACTGGCAACCCCGGCGCCGAAGATCCAGCGCTGGCGCCACCTTCTGCGGCGCCAGCGACACGGCGTACAGGATGTCCTCGAAGCCGGCCTGGAAGAACTGCTCGGCCTCCTTCAGGGTCGACACGGTGATGCCCCGTGCCCCGGCGGCCAGCTGCCTTCGGGCCACTTCCACGCACTTGCTCGTCTTGACGTGCGGCCGAAAGCTCACGCCCAGGCTGTCCATGCGCGACTGCATGCGCAAGATGTTGCGCGCCAGGCGCGCGTCTTCGATCAGCGCTGCGGGCGTGGCCAGCTCGTCGATGTGCATCAGGTCGGAATCTCTTGAGCACGGCTCGCGTCGCACCTTCGAGAGCGAACAAGGCCAGCCGCGCGGGCAATTCTAGGCCGGCCCTGTTCCGCGTTCGTCAGACCCACAGCGCCTCCAACGTCACGCCCAGCGCCAGGCGCTCGCCGCGCTGCAGCTCCACGAGCCCCTGTGCCAAGGGGTCGGGGGCACGGTGTGCGTCGTTGCAGTGCGTCACGGGCTCGAGGCACACGAAGCCGGGAAGGTGGGCCTGCGGTGGCGGGCTGTAGACCACGAGGTAGGGAGCCGTCGCGTCGGCATGCATGCGAAGCGCTAGGCCGCGCGCGGGCCAGCGGATCTCGGCCGCGCCGTCCCAGCCGGCGTACACATGGTCGATGAGCTCGGGCGGCAGGGGCCTGCCCGGGTCGAAGTTCAGCGGGTCATGAGGGTCCAGCGGCCGCAACGTGCGCGGGGCCTGCGTGGCGTCCGGTTCCCAGCGGCCAGTGCTGTGGAAGGCGACCACCGTGTCGGGATCGCGCACGAACCACGGGTGCAGCCCCAGGCCGTAGGGAAGCGGCCCGGGGCCGCGGTGCTCCACGCTCAGCTCCACGCGCAGCCGCGTGTCTTCGAGCCGGTAGCGCACCTGCCCGGTGTAGGCGAAGCCGGCCGGGGCCTGGCACTCGTGCGTGAGCACCAGCTCCTCGGCGGCGCTCGACACGACCTGCCACGGCGCCAGCCATGCGTGGCCATGCAGCGGCAGCCGGTCGCCTGGGCGCATCGGCTCGATGGTCACGGTGCGGTCGCGCCAGCGAAAGCCGCCCCCGTAGAGCCGGTTGCTCCAGGGCATGAGCACGCAGCAGGCCATCTGCTCGGGATCTCGGGCGGGCCCTTGGAGCGGCCGCATCAGGGGCTGCCAGCGGCCGTCGTGCCAGGCGGCCAGCTGCGTGAGGCCCGCGCCCAGGCCGGGCTGCACGACCACGCGCAGCCGGCCGTTGGCCAGCGTCACGAGGCCGCTGCCCGGGTGGGTCACGGCGACCGCGTGGCGGCCGGCCGGTGCTCCAGCCGCATGCCCACCGCCCAGCGCCGCTGAAAGCCTGTCCAGTGGGTGATGGGCCCCTCGGGCGTGCCCGCATAGCGCCCGGTGGCAGGCGTGCCGAAGGGCTCCGGCCAGGCACCGTCGTTGGAGCGCGGCACGGCCGGGCTGAGGTAGGGCAGCCGCTCGGCCTTGCCCAGCAAGACGAGATCGAGGAAGGCGGTGACGAAGTGGCGGTTGAGGTGCAGCAGGCGGTCGCGGCGCCACACCGGCTCCTCGAGGCTGGTCCAGCCCGCGAAGCTGGCCTGCAGGGCGGCCGGCGCACCGTGCAGCGCGATGTTGTGGCGCGCGTTCTCGTAGACCAGCAGCCAGCGCCGGGCCGGCAGCTGTTCCCACAGGCTGCGCACGCCGTCGGCGTAGCCGCTGATGTCGTCCTGGTCGCCCACCACGACGAGGGTGGGCGCCTGCACGGCAGCCAGGCCTGGCGCCTTGAGGGCCCCGATGGAGGACTGCCCGCCCCAGGGGGCCAGCGCCACCACCGCGGCGATGCGGGCACGCAGCTGCTCCTGCGCCCCCTGCATCGGCCGGGCGTGGCGGGCCATCACGCCACCGGGCACGTAGCCGAAGGCCATGCCGTCGGAAGCCACGCGCGCGCCAGCACTGACCAGGGCGCCGTAGCCGCCCATCGAGTAGCCCACCACGGCCACCCGGTCCAGCGCCAGGCGCCCGTGCAAGGCGTGACCGGGCGTGGCGTCGAGCCGCTGCAGCGTCGCCAGGGCCCCGGCCTGGTCCACGGGGCGCAGCAGGAGCGCGGAGGCCAGCGGGTTGGATGCACGCTCGTCGTCGTGCTCGATGCCCAGCACCACGTAGCCGCGCGAGGCCAGGTGCTCGGCCAGATCGTTCAGGCCCGCGGCCCAGTTGAGCAGGCCGTGCGACAGCAGCACCACCGGCAGCCGTCCACCGGGCAACGGCGGGGCATCGACCTGGGCTACCGAGGGCACGGCCACCCGCAGCGTGGGGCTGGGCAGCGGGCGCCAGGCATGGGCGCGGATCTCGCGCGCCCACTCGCGCGGCGCGGCGGGGGCACCTACCGCGGGGTACCACAGCCACCCCTGGAGCCGCCGCTCGGCATCGGCCTGGCCCTCGGGCGAGGGGGCAGTGCCGATGTCCAGGCTCAGGGCCATCACACCCACGGCCTGCGGGCCCTGCCGGGCGAGCTCCGGGGCATCCACGGCAGTGGCCCGCGCTGCCAGCGCGGCACCCGCCAGCAACAGCCAGGCCAGCTGCCTGGCAAGGGGACGAGCCAGGGGCCAAACCAGGGGCCGAACCAGGAGCCAGGAATGGGGCAGCGATGCGCAAAGGTTCTTCATCGAGGGGCTTCCAGGGGGGTCCACAGGGGCGAGCTCTGCTTGAGCAGCCGCGACAGCATCAGCATGCGCGCCACGTCGTGCCCGCGGGCCGGGTCACGCACGACGGTCTCGGTCCACAACATTTCGCTGCGCGGCGAGTCGGTGACGGCCAGCACGCGGCCGCTGACCTCGTAGGGGCGCTCGACCTGCATCGGGCCGTTCAGCCACTGCCACTCGATGCCGCCAAAGAGCCCCACGAAACCGCTGCGTGCCACGGGCAGCCGCTCCTCGAACACGCGCAGCGCATGCACCGCGGCGGACAGCGGCGCCTCGGCCTGCTCGCCGGCCCGGCTGAACGCGGGCAGGCACTCGGTGATGATCGGCAGACGCCGCTGCACGTCCTCATGCGGCACCCACATGGGCAGCCCGGCGGCCTGGAACCCGCCGCGCAGGCGCGCCAGCATGCGCGGCGCTTCCCCCGGGCGCATCGCCGCCAGCCGCTGCCGCAGGGCGCCATGGGTGTCGAGCCCTGGCGTGGCCGTACCGCAGAGGACCTCGGCGCCGTCGGCGCGAATCATCCGCACCGCGTGCTGGCCCCCTGCGCCGGTGGCCTGCACCATTGCCTGCACCGCCTCGCCGTCCACCGAGGGCTCGCGAAACCACAGCGACAGCGAGCCGGTGCGCTGCCAGTCGGGCCCGAAGGCCTGCAGCAGAAGCGGCACGAACTGCTCCATGTGGATGGAGCCGGCCACCGTGCCGCCGCGAAAGCCCAGGCCCTGTGCCGTCGCCTCGTCGTGGATGGTGCCTGCCTCGTGGCTGGAGTTGTTGGCCGGCCGCCGCCAGGGGCCGCACAGCCAGCCCGACTCCACGGTCGTCTCGAAGGGGCGCGCGTTGTCCGGGTGCCGCGCCGCTTGGTGCGCCGCCTGCAGCGTTGCCATCACGACAGCCCCAGCACGTGCCGGGCGATGATGTCGCGCTGCACCTCGTTCGTGCCCCCGGCGATGCTGGCCGAGCGGCCGATGAGGTAGGTGCTCATCTCCTCGCGCAACCCGCGCTCGTTGAAGTCATAGGGCAGGGCCCGCGGCCCTGCGCACTCCACGAAGAGCTCAGTCAGGCGCTGCAGCACCAGGGTGCCCTGCAGCTTCAGGATCGACGACTGGTTGCCGGGCGCCTGGCCGGAGGCCGTCTCGGCCAGGGTGCGCAGCTCGGTGATCTCCAGCGCCATGAGGTCGATCTCCACCTCAGCCAGCTTGGCGGCAAACAGCGGGTCGTCGATCAGGCGGCCAGCACCCGTAGCCGTGCGCGCCGCGGTCTCGCGCAGGCGGCGCAGGCGGCGCGTGGAGTCGGCCACGTAGGCCAGCCCCGTGCGCTCGTGGGTGAGTAGGCCCTTGGCGTAGCGCCAGCCCTGGCCCTCCTGCCCCACGCGCTGCTCGACGGGCACGCGCACGTCGGTGAGGGTGACGGTGTTGAGCGTGGAGTGCCGTCCGTCGAGCGTGACGATGGGCTGCACGCTCACGCCCGGGGAGCGCATGTCGATGAGCAGGAAGCTGATGCCGTCCTGGCGCCGCGCCGTGCTCTCGGTGCGCACGATGCAGAACATCCAGTCGGCGATGTGGGCGTAGCTGGTCCAGGTCTTGATGCCGTTGACCACGTAGTGGTCGCCGTGCAGCTCGGCCCGCGTGCGCAGCGCGGCGAGGTCGGAGCCGGCCTCGGGCTCCGAGTAGCCCTGGCACCACTCCACCGAGTTGTCCAGGATGCCCGGCAGGAAGCGGCGGCACTGCTCGGCGCTGCCGTAGGTGTAGAGCACCGGTGCCAGCATGAACATGCCCATGCCGCCCATGCGCGCGGGTACGCCGGCCAGCGCCGTCTCGCGCTCCCAGATGTAGCGCCGGGTGAGGTCCCAGCCGGTGCCGCCGAACTCGACGGGCCACTGGTAAGCCGCCCAGCCCTGCTCGAGCAGCGCGTGGGCCCAGCGATCCTCGTCGGCGGTGCCGGGCGTGTAGGGCTGATGCGAAGGGAAGTGCTGCGCGATGAAGGCACGCGCCTGGTCGCGAAAGGCCAGCTCCTCAGGGCTGAAGGACAGCTTCATCGCTTGGCACTCCTGGGGGGCGCCGCAGCCGGCGTGCCCGCATAATTCGACGAGAGGTCAATACGAGAGCGCGCCTTCCATGCCAGCCCCCATCGCCCGGCCGAAGACCCGTGAAGCAGCTCCAGCACCCCGCCGGCGGCGCCTGGCGCCCCAGGAGCGGGCAGCCCAGATCCTGGACGTCGCCTCCCGGCTCATCATCGAGGAGGGCCTGACCGAACTCTCCATGGAGCGGCTTGGCCGCGAGGCCGGCATCAGCAAGGCGCTGATCTACAACTACTTCCCCAATCGCAACGACCTGCTGCGTGCGCTGCTCGAGCGCGAGATGGAAGTCTTGCGCGAGCGGCAGGTGGCGCAGATCGGCCAGGCCACCGACCTGCGCGACCTGATCCTGCGCACGACGCGCACCTACGTGGCGCAGGTCAAGGAGCGTGGAGCCCTGCTGCAGCGCCTGTGGGCCGAGCCGGCGGTGGCGCGCCAGGTGGCCGAGCAGAGCGTGCGCAAGCGCGAGGAGGCGCTGCGCTTCATGGTGCACGAGGTGATCAAGACCTACGGCCTGCCACGGGACGTGGCGATCTCGGCGGTGGACATGGGCATGGCCATGACTGAGGCGGCTGCGCAGCACCTGCCCAAGTCGCGCAACGACGTCGACTTCGCCACGCACGTGTGCGTGAACCTGCTCATCGGCGGGCTCGAGGCGCTCGCGCGCGAGCATGCGGCCCGACCCGCGGCCCGGCCCGCTGCCCGCAAGAGCCCGGCCCGGCGCGGCGCGAGCCGGGCCTGAGGGGGCCGCCCGGCAGCGTCGCGCAGGCCGGTGCTCCTCAGAAGTTGGCGGTCTTGATCGCGCCACCGTCGATCCGCAGGTTCGAGCCCGTGATGTAGCTGGCCGCCGGGCTGCACAGGAAGACCACCGCCCGGGCCACCTCCTGGGGCGTGCCCAGGCGGCCCAGCGCCGAGAGCTTGCTGGCCATCTCGAACAGGGCCGGCTTGGCGCTGCGGATGCGCGCCCACTCACCGCCTTCGTGCAGGATGGGGCCGGGTGAGACGGCATTGATGCGAACGCCCGCCGGCCCGTGCCGCGCGGCAAGCTGGCCCGCGTAGTTCACGAGCGCAGCCTTCATCGGGCCGTAGGCCTCCTCGGTAGGCGGCAGTTGCGTGAGCACCGATGCGATGGAGGCCACGAAGAGCAGGCTCGGGTCCCGGCCGCCGGCCCGCAGGACGGGCAGCGCAAGCTCGGCCAGGCGCACGTGGTGCAGCAGGTCGGTCTCCAGGGCATCGCGCCACATCGGCTCGCCGCGCTCGGTCGGCCGGGTGGAGACGTTGCTGATGACGATGTCCAGGCCCCCGAGCGCGGCCACGCTCTCCTGGAACCACGCGGCCACCGCGGCGGGCTCGCGCACGTCCACTGCCTGCCCGCAGGCCTGTACGCCGTGCGCGCGCGCGGCTGCCAGGGCCTCGTCCACGCCCGCCTGGCCGCGCGCACACAGCGCCACGTGCACGCCTTCGCGGGCCAGCGCCTCCACGATGGCCCGGCCGATGCCGCGGCTGCCGCCGGTGACGAGGGCGCGTCGCCCCTTGAGTCCCAGATCCATGCGTCGAGCTCCGTTCAGGCGGCCTTGAGCCCGCCGTCGATGGGAATGGCCGTGCCGGTCATGAACGACGAGGCGTCGCTGGCCAGGAAGACGATGAGCTGCGCGATCTCCGCGGGCTCGGCGTAGCGGCCCATGGGGATCATTCGCGTCATCCCGCGGCGCACGGCCTCGGGGTCATCGGGCGAGACGCTGCGCTCCATGGAGAAGACCATCTCCGTGGAGGTGGGCGCCGGGCACACCGCATTGACGCGGATGCCGGCGCGGGCGAGCTCGACGGCAGCGAGCTTGGTCATGCCCACCACCGCGTGCTTGCTGGCCGTGTACGCCACCGTGAAGCGTCCCCCTCCGATCCCCGAGACCGAGGACACGTTCACGATCGCGCCGCCGTGATCCATCATCGCCCGAGCCCCATGCTTGAGGCCGAGGAACACCCCGCGCGCGTTCACGCGCATGACCTCGTCGAACATGTCCTCGCTGCAGTCCACGAGCGGACCGACATCGCCGGAGATGCCCGCGTTGTTCACGAGTACGTCGAGGCGGCCGAAACGCTCGAGCGTGCAGGCGATGGCGCGCTCCCAGTCGGGCCCGTGGCCCACGTCGCCTTCGACCTGCAGCAGCTCGGCCACGCCCAGCGCTTCAAGCTCCGGCCAGGGCGAGCCGCCCAGGTCGAAGGCCACCACCTTGGCCCCGGCCTGCGCCAGCTGGGTGACGGTGGCCAGGCCGATGCCGCGGGCGGCGCCCGTGACGAGGGCCACGCGACCTGTCAGCGGCGAGGAGGCGGGCCATGAGGGGGAGGTTCGGGATGTCATGCAGATGCGAGAAGGGCTTCGCGGGCGGCCGCAAAGCGTTGGGTGATGTGTGGCTCGGGCATGGCCTGGATGCGCAGCGCCGCGTGGTCGGGGTCGCGCAGGTCCAGCAGCAGCAGCCGGTTGCCGTCGGGGTCGCGGGCCCAGGCCTGCCAGGCGCGCGGCTGCGGCGGGCTGTCCAGCGCGCCGCCGCAGCTTTGCAGGTGGGCGCAGGCCTGGCGCAGGTCGGTGACCTCGAAGGCCAGGTGCGCAAAGCCGGTCGCGCCGGTCGCGCGCCGGCCCGTGGCCGTGGTGGTGGCCGGCTCGAGGTACTGCATGAGCTCGATCTGGGCGTTGCCGGCCTGGAGCCACGCTGCGCGCAGCTGCACGCCAGGCAGCGCAGCGATCGCGTCCAGACGCGCGTCGTTGCCCAGGCGCCGGCTGCGGACGGCCTCCACCCCCAGCCAGGCACTGTAGAAGCCGATGAGCCGGCGCAGGTCGTGCGTGACGATGTTGGCGTGGGCCAGCCACGGGCGCGGATCGGCCCACACCGGCGCTACGCACTCGACCTCGATGACGTTGTGCTCCGGGTCGCGCGCGTAGCAGTAGAGAAACCCGGTGCCCAGGTCGACGGGCTCGCTGTGCAGGCTCGCGCCCTGCTCGCGCAGGCGCCGGACCACCGGGCCGATGGCCGGTGTCTGCAGGCACAGGTGCGCGATCCCCGCCTCGGACACGGGCCGATGTGCGGGCGGCTCGCCGCCGGCCGATGGCACCAGAACCAGGCCGGCATTCGGGGTGCACAGCGGCACCGCGCCCGCGCCCAGCCCAAGGGTGCTGCCGGCCGGCCAGGGCTGCAAGCCTGCGCCGGCGCCGTACAGCCGTGCCGTCCGGTCGGGCTGCTGCACGCACAGCGCCACGTGGTTCAGGCCCAAGCAGACGGGCGGCCCGCCGGGCGTGTCCAGGGTGCTCTCGGGGCTCATGGGGCTCATGGGGCTCATGGGGCTCATGGGCCGCACCTCAGATCGACCGCGCACGGCCCTGCCAGAAGCGCTGGCGGACCTGGTTGCGCTGCAGCTTGCCGCTGCCCGTGTGGGGCAGGGCCGAGTCGAACACGATCTCGCGCGGGCACTTGAAGCGCGCCAGGTGCTGCGTGGCGTGCGCCTGGATCGCTTCGGCCAGGGCCTGGCTGGGCGCATGACCGGCCGCGGGTACGACGACCGAGATGACCTTCTCGCCCCACTCGTCGTCGGGCGCGCCCACGGTGCAGACATCCTGAACCGCCGGGTGGCGCATGAGCACCTCGTCCACCTCGCGCGGGTAGATGTTCACGCCCCCGGAGATGATGCATTCGGCGGCGCGGCCCGTCAGGAACAGAAAGCCGTCGGCGTCCACGTAGCCCAGGTCGCCCAGCGTGAAGCGCTCGCCTTCGTAGGCGGCGGCGGTCTTGGCCGGGTCGCCGAAGTACTCGAAGCGGCCGGTGGCGGGGGCCTGGAAGTAGATCCGGCCCACCTCTCCCACGGGCACGTCTTGCCCGCGGTCGTCCAGGATGCGGTGGCCCAGGGCGGGGTCCATCCGGCCGACGGTCCCGGGCTTGAGCAGCCACTGCTCGGAGTCCACGTGGATGCCGTGGCCGCCCTCGGTGGCGGCGTAGTACTCCGTGAGCACCGGGCCGAGCCACTCGATCATGCTGCGCTTGGTGGCCACCGCGCAGGGCGCTGCGCCATGCACCAGGAAGCGCAGGCTGCGCAGGTCGTGCCGGGCGCGCACGGCGGGCTCCAGGGCCAGCAGGCGCTGGAACATGGTGGGCACCATGTGGGCGTGGGTGATGCGGTGGTGCTCGATGAGCTGCAGCACCTGCAGCGAGTCCCACTTGTCCACCAGCACGATGGGCACGCCCGAGGCCAGGGGCCAGCGCAGGTCGAACAGCAGCGGCGCGGAGTGGTAGGCCGGGCCGCTGCACAGCGCCACGTCCCCGGGCTGGTAGTCGGCGAAGCTGCCGGCGTACTGGGGCTCCATCACCTCGGGCTCGCGCCGATACACGCCCTTGGGCCGCCCGGTGGTGCCCGAGGTGTAGAGCATCAGCGTGCCCGCCTCGGGCTGCGCCGGCTCCTCCCCGGGCTGCGCACGCAGCACCTCCTCGAGCGCATCCGGGCCCGAGCCGTCGATGACAAGCCGCCTCACGCCTGCGTTCGCCAGGCCTGGGTCGTCCAGCGCCTGCTCGACCACGAGCACCCGGGCGCCGCAGTCCTGCACGATGTAGTGCACCTCCGCAGCCGTGAGGTGTGTGTTGATGGGCGTGAGCCGCAAGCCGCAGCGCATGGCGGCCAGGAACACCTCCACGAACTCGGCGCGGTTGCGGCACAGCAGGGCCAGCGCGTCGCCGGGCCGGAGTCCGGCCGCGCGCAGGGCGTGCGCAAGCTGGTTGGCGCGCCGATGCAGCTGCGCGAACGTGCGCGATCCCTGCGGCGCGTGCACGGCCACGCCGTCGGGCCACAGCCGCGCGAAGACGGCCGACTGCGTCCACGTCCTGGCGCGCTGGCGGAGTTCCTCGAGGTGCGGCCGGAAGTCGGGCGGGGGTGTCACGGGGAAGGGGGGCGAAGGCTGGCGAGGGTCGCGTGGTGCGGCGTGGTACTGCGTGGTTTTGGGTGAGGCAAACGCCGGTAAGGCTGGTGGCCCGGCAGGCGCTCTTATTGACGGTTTGTATATTACGGAGCCCTTGCATGTCCACAGGGTTTGTCCGGTGCGGGGCGGCCCGCTGCCCTCGCCTGCGCGCAAGCTGCCGGGTTGCGCAGTCCGCTGCAGGGCCTCGCTATTGACGGTCAGGCAAATAGCTATTGACAGGCCTTCGGGCCTTCTCTAGCCTTATTGACGCTTTGTATAAGAGTGTCCGGGTGCTTCGTGCACCTAGCGCACGGCGGATCAGGGATCCACACGAATCGCCCCCCCACCGGAGACCCCCATGCAGCACGTCGTCCATCGTCCCTCCGCGCACCTGCGCCTCACGATCGTGGCTGCCGCCGTGGCGGCCCTGGCCGCGCCGCTTCACAGCCTCGCGCAGCAGGCGCCCGCGCCGGCCGCGAGCGCCGAGCAGTCTTCGCTGGAGAGTGTCACGATCACCGCGCGCAAGCGCAGCGAGGCGGCGCAGTCGGTGCCCATTGCCATCAGCGCCTTCAATGCCGACAGCCTGGAGCGCGCGAAGATCACCGGCGCGGCCGACCTGCAGTTCTCGATCCCCAACGCGGTGCTCACGGGCAATGACCGCTTCACGATCCGGGGCATCGGCAACAACTCGTTGGGCGGCGACAACGGCGTGGGCCTTGCCATCAACGGCGCATCCATCGCGGTCTACCCGCAAAACGAGCTCTACGACATGGACCGTATCGAGGTCCTGCGGGGTCCCCAGGGCACCCTGTTCGGCCGCAACACCACGGGCGGTGCGCTGGCCCTGTACACCAAGCGGCCCACCGCCAACCGCGAAGGCAGCCTGTCGGTGGAAGTGGGCGACTACAGCCAGCGCCGCGTGGGCGGCATGCTCAACGTGCCCGTGAGCGACAACGTGCGCCAGCGCTTTGCGGGTTACGTGCTCAAGCGCGACGGCTTTACCCGAAACGAGTTCACCGGCAACGGCATCGACGGGCGCGACCAGTACAGCCTGCGCAGCTCCACCAGCTTCTTCCTGGGCGACAAGACCGAGATCCACCTCGTGCTCTCGGGCTACGACGAGGACAGCTCGCGCACCCGCGAGACCAAGCGGCTGTGCAAGGCCAACCCTGTGCTGGGCTGCAGCCCCAACGAGCTCGGGTTCGACTCGCCGGACTACAACGCGACGCTCTTTCGCTCGCTGGCCGGGCCGCTGACTGGCCTGGGCTTCGTGCCGGCTGGCAGCAACATCTACGCCGGCGCCCCCAACCCGACCGACCTGCGTGCCGTGGCGGCCGACTTCGATGCCACCTTCCGGCTCAAGCAGGAGTCCGCGACGCTGGAGGCCAGCCGCGACCTGGGCTGGGCATCGCTGACCTATGTCGGCGGCTTCTCGCGCTCCAGCTCGGAGCAGAACACCGACTGGGACAACTCGGCCCTGCCGTTTCGCTTCACGCGGCCGATCACCTACAACATGTCGCGCAGCATGACGGTGACCACCGACCGGCTGCTGACCACCGACAGCTTCACCTCTCGCGAGAAGACCTCGACCCACGAGCTGCGCCTGGCTTCCTCGGGCAAGGGCCCCTTCTCGTACACGACGGGCCTGTTTCACCTGGCGAGCGAGGGCGGCGGCGGCTTCTTCATCTGGCACCCCTACTTCGAGCTGATCCAGAAGGTGCAGGGGCGGCCCGCCGAGACGTGGTTCGTCAACACCGAGACGCAGAAGTCCACGACGAAGGCCAGCGCCTGGTTCGGCGAGGGCCAGTGGCGGCTGTCGGACAAGCTGCGCGCGACGCTGGGTGCCCGCTGGACCACCGAGCAGAAGACGGCGGTCTCGCGCTCCATCGTGCTGACCCCGTCGGTACCCTTCACCGAGAGGCCGGTCCTGGACTGGAGCTGGTGGACGGGCCGAACCTCCGTCGACTACGCGCCCCGCAAGGATCTGCTCTTCTACGGCAGCGTGGCCACCGGCTACAAGGGCGGCGGCTTCAACGTCGGCAACAACATCAAGCCCACCTTCGAGCCGGAGACCGTCACGGCCTACGAGGCCGGCATGAAGAGCGAGATGCTCAGGGGCACGCTGCGGGCCAACCTCTCGGTCTTCCAGAACGACTACAAGAACATGCAGCTTGCGCAGCGCATCAACGCCTCGGCCGTCACCGCCAACGCGGACGCCAAGACCTCCGGGGTGGAGGCCGAGCTGCTGTTCGCGCCGAACCGGGCCTGGCTGCTCGACGCCAACATCTCGCTGCTGCGCACCCGGATCGGCAACTTCCTCACCGAGGACGCCGCCAACCCCGGGCAGAGCCTGACGACCAGGACCCCGACCGTGCAGGTGAACCTCGCGGGCAAGAAGCTGCCGCACTCGCCCGAGGCCAAGATCAAGCTGGGCGCGCAGTACACCACCAAGTTCTTCAACACCGGGTGGACCGTGACCTCCCGCATCGACCACGTGTGGCAGGACCAGTACTTCGCCCGCGAGTTCAACACGCCCACCGATCTCATCAAGTCCTGGAGCGTGACGAACCTGCAGCTGCGCCTGGCCAACCCCAAGGGAACGGTCCAGATCAAGGGCTACATCAAGAACCTGAGCGACGCGGACAACATCACCAACATCATCATCGAGGATGCCCTGGTGGGGAACTACCGCAACGTGCGGCTGCTCGACCCGCGCACCATCGGGGTACAGGTCGAGTACAGGTTCTGACGGGCTGAGCCGACGCCGCGGTGGACTTCGATCTCTCCGACGAGCAGCGCCTGCTGCAGGAGAGCGCGGCACGCTACGTCGGTCAGCGGTGCAGCTTCGAGCAGTGGCAGCGCTGGCGCGGCGCCGGGCTGCAGCCCGGGCAGGAACTGTGGCCGGCCTTTGCCGAGATGGGCTGGCTGGCGCTGCCCTTTGGCGCGGACGAGGGCGGACTCGACGGTGGCCCGCTGGAGACCATGCTGCTGGTGCAGGAGCTGGGCCGCGGCCTCGTGGCCGAGCCCTACCAGCAGACGGTCGTCCAGGCCGGGGAGGTGCTGCGCCGCTGCGAGCCGGGGGCCCTGCGGACTGAGCGCATCGGCGCCCTGATCCAGGGCCGCTGCCGGGTGGCGATGGCCTGCGACGAGCTGCCGGCGCGCTACGACCGCACGTACGTGCAGACCTCCGCCGAGCGCGCCGCTGGCCGCTGGCGCCTGCGCGGCACCAAGGCCGTGGTGGTGGGAGGTGACCGCGCCGACGCATTCGTGGTCTCGGCCCGCGGGCCCGAGGGCCTCGCCCTGTTCTGGGTGGAGGCCGGGGCAGCCGGGCTCGGGCGTCGCGACTATCCCCTTGTCGACGGCGGGCGGGGATCGGAACTGACGCTGGAGGACGTCGTCGTCGATGACGGCTGCCGCCTGAGCGCGGCCGGCCAGGCCGAAGCGCTCCTGGAGCACGCCACCGAGGCGGGCCTGGCGGCCCTGGGAGCCGAAGCCCTCGGGCTGGCGGACCTGCTGCTGACCCAGACTCTGCAGTACACCCGCCAGCGGCGCCAGTTCGGCCAGGCGCTGGCGCAGTTCCAGGTGCTGCGCCACAGGATGGTGGACATGTACATGCAGGTCGAGCAATTGCGCTCGGCTGTCGTCCTGGCCACCTTGCGCCTGGCCGAGCAGCACGCCGACACGCCCCGCGCACTGTCGGCCCTGAAGGTCCAGGTGGGCAAGGTGGGCCGGTTCGTCAGCCAGCAGGCCGTGCAGCTGCACGGTGGCATGGGCATGACCGACGAGATCGTCGTGGGCCACGCCTTCAAGCGGCTGCTGGCGCTGGATGCGCAGCTGGGCAACGTGGACCACCACCTGCGCCGCTTCGCCGCCCTGAGCGCGTGAAGGCCGCTGCAGAGCGGGATCCGGCCCGCGTGTTGCGCGAGTGGCGCTGGCAGGTGGCGGTGCTGCGCCTGTGGCGCCCGCCGGTCAACGCCTTGTCGCCCGCGCTGGCGCAAAGGCTGGGCCAGGCGCTGCGCGAGCTGGCCGAGCAGCCGGAGTGCCTGGCCATCGTGGTGGCCGCGCAGGGCCGATGCTTCAGCGCGGGCGCCGACATCCACGCCTTCGGCACCCCAGGGGGCGATCCGCACGCGCTGGCCGGCCTGATCGAGACCCATCCCTTGCCCGTGGTGGCGGCCCTGCATGGCGACACCCTTGGAGCCGGCCTGGAGTTGAGCCTGGCCTGCCGGGCCCGCGTGGCCCGTGCGGACGCGCGGCTGGGCCTGCCGGAGATCACCCTCGGGCTGATTCCGGGTGCCGGCGGCACGCAGCGCCTGCCGCGCCTGATCGGTGCGCAGGCGGCGCGCGCCATGATGCTCAGCGGGCAGGCGCTCGATGCGTTGCAGGCGCAACGCGCCGGTCTCGTGGACGAGGTGACCGAGGGCGACCCCGTGGACGCGGCATGCACCCTGGCCCTGCGGCTGGCCGCCGGCCACTGGAAGCGCCCGCCGCCGAGCGGGCTGCAGCCAGGCCCGTGGCTGCCGGCCCCGCGCGGCAGGCTGCCGCAGCCCGCCGCGCAGGCCCTGGAGGCTTGCCTGGCGGCGGCCGAGCAGCTGCCGCTGCCTCAGGGCCTGGCCGTGGAGGCGCGTGCGTTTGCACAGTGTGTGGACTCACCCGAGTCCCGGGCCCTGTGCCATGCCTTCGCCGCCGAGCGCCGCTCGCGCCATGTTCCGGACCTGCCCGGCGCGCTGCAGGCCCGCACCCTGGAGCGGGCCACGGTGGTGGGCGCCGGCACCATGGGCCAGGGCATTGCCATCTGCCTGGCCGGCGCGGGGCTGGCGGTGGACCTCGTGGACCCGGACGCCACGGCCCGCGAGCGCGCCCTGCGCGCCATCGAGCGCCACCACGCGCAGCAGGTGAGCAAGGGGCGGCTGCAGGCCGACGAGGCGCGCGCGCGTACCGCACGGGTGCAGGTGCATCCGCAGCTGTCGTGTGCCGCCGAGGCCGACCTCGTGGTGGAAGCGGTCTTCGAAAGCCTGGCGCTCAAGTGCGCGCTCTTCGAGGAGCTCGATCGCCTGTGCCGCCCCGGCGCGCTGCTGGCCACCAACACCTCGACGCTGGACGTCGACCGCATCGCGGCGGCCACCACTCGGCCCGAGGACGTGCTCGGGCTGCACTTCTTCAGCCCTGCGCCCGCGATGCGGCTGCTGGAAGTGGTGCGCGGTGCACAGACCTCGCCGCAGGCCCTCTTCGACGGGCTGGCCCTGGCGCGGCGGCTGGGCAAGGTGGCGGTGGTGGCCCGGGTGGGCCCGGGCTTCATCGGCAACCGGATGGTGGGGCCCTACGCCCGCCAGGCCGAGCGGCTGCTGCTGGAGGGGGCCACGCCGCAGCAGGTGGACCGCGCCCTGGTGGCCTTCGGGTTCCCGATGGGGCCGCACGCGGTGGGAGACCTGGTGGGGCTGGATGTGGGCGTGCGCGCCGCGGCAGAGGGCGGCGCAGGAGGTGACCCCCGCGATGGCGCTGTCGCCCGGCGGCTCGTGGCCCTGGGCCGGCTCGGGCAGAAGACGGGTGCGGGCCTGTACCACTACGAGGCGGGCTCACGCGAGCCGCTGGTCGACCCGCAGGTCGAGACGATCATCCGCCAGGAGGCCAGCCGGCTGGGCGTGCGCCCGCGTGCGATCGACGACCAGGAGATCGTGCAGCGCTGCCTGCTGGCGCTCATCAACGAGGGCGCTGCGCTGCTGGGCGAGGGCATTGCAGCGCGCGCGAGCGACGTCGACGCCGTCTGGATCCACGGCTACGGGTTCCCGAGGTGGAAAGGCGGGCCGATGCACCATGCCGACGCCCTGGGGCTGGCGCGGGTCGTGGAAGGCCTGGCGCACTGCAGCGGCCACAACCCGGACGACGCGGCCGGGTGGGAGCCCTCGCCGCTGCTGCGCGAGCTGGCCCGCTCGGGCCGCAGCTTCGCCGACTGGGATGCCGGCCGAGCCTAGCCGCCCTGCGAGGCGGCTGCGCGGCGTTGCAGCCGCAGCCGCAGCCGCTCGTGGCGCCGGGCGTCCAGCCCGTAGCGCAGCGTGATGAACATCGCTACGGCCAGCACCACGCTGGGGATGAGCGCGTAGAGCACGCGCAGCGACGACAGCGCCGCTTCGCTCGTCTCGCCGGCGGCCTGGTACCCCACCCACGCCAAGGCGTTCAGCGACAGGCCCTGCCCCACGGCCTGCCCGAGGTTGGTGACCACCCCGCACCACGCAAAGAGCAGCCCGACGCGCGACTTGCGGCTGATGGCCGTGTCCACGTCGGCGGCGTCGGCCAGCATCGCCGCAGGCAGCAGGTCCAGCGCGCCGAAGCAGAAGCCCTTGAGGATGAACATGGCCGTGAAGAGCGCCACATCGCCCTTGCCCAGCCCGTACAGACCGAGGTTCGTGGCGATGGCAATGGCCATGCCGGCTGCCAGCGCCTGGTGCTTGCTCGTGTGCTTGGCGAACCAGCGCCAGAAGGGCACCCCGATGAAGGCGCTGGCGAAGTAGTAGACGTAGATCAGGCCCAGGTTGGGTACGCCGATCACGTCGCGCGCGTAGAACACCGTCAGTGTCTGGCGGAAGGTCTCGGCGCTGAAGCCGATGAAGAGCACGAGCAGGATGCAGCGCAGCGGGCCGTTGCGCCGCGTGGCCCGCCACGCCGCCTTCCAGTCGATGGGCACGCGCGGCGGCGCCGGGCTGGCCGCGGGTTCCGGTGTGGCGTACAGGTTGAGCGCGGCCACCAGGGGCAGCACGATCAGCGTCATCAGGCTCAGCGCCTGCAGGACATCGGAGGACTTGGCGCCCGGCTGGCTCAGCACGATCGCCGGCACGAGCGTCGAGACGATGAGCCCGGCGGTGCCGAAGAACTGCCGCACCGAGGAGATGTGGGTGCGCTCGTGGTAGTGCGGCGAGAGCTCCGCCCCCCACGCGCGGTGCGGCACCTGAACGAGCGAGAAGCCCGCGTACATCACCGCCAGCCAGCCCAGGAAGTACGCCAGCCCCACACCCTGGCCGGGGTTGAAGAGCTGCGTCATGCCCAGCAGCAGCACGATGACACCAATGACCAGGAAGGGCTTGCGGCGCCCGAAGCGCGTGCGCAGGCGGTCGCTGGAGGCGCCGATGAAGGGGTCGACGAAGATGTCGACCACCCGCGCCAGCATCATGGCCGTTCCGAGAGCAGCCAGCGACAGGCCCATCTCGCCGGCATAGAAGGGCGCCAGGTAGATGGCCAGCGGCAGCCCGATGGTCGACAGCGGCAGGGCCACCAGGCCAAAGGCCCACACGGCCGGACGTGTCAACACGAGGTGGGGGCTTGGGT
>JBDKFA010000369.1:0-2924 GCA_039798945.1 Pseudomonadota bacterium | reverse complement strand
GCCAAGGGCAGGAAGGGCGCGCCGGCCGCGTCACGCGCCGCCAAGCCCGCCCGTTCCGCTGCCGCGGGCAAGGCCGCCGCGCCGGCTGCGGGCGCACGCAAGGCCGCCCCGGCCTCGGGCGGGACACGGCCGCGGTCGGAGTCGCAGGCGCGCAAGTAGCCCCGCACCCGCGCCGCACCCGCGCGGCAACTCGCTGGCCATCCAGCCCCCGGGCGGGTGCCGACCGGCTGACACTGCACAAGGCCGGCGTCGCCGGCAGACGACTAGGCAGCCAGCACGAACAGCGCCACGCACACGCCCACGCCGGCCATCCACACGAGCGAGCGTGCGGCGGCACGGTCGGCGACGTACAGGCCGATGTAGGCCATGCGCAGCGCGACGAACGCGACCGCCAGCGCATCCACCGTCGTTGGCGCCACGCCCGTTTGCTGCGCCACCAGCACCGCGGCGATGAACAGGGGCAGTGCCTCGAAGCTGTTGGCTTGGGCGGCGTTGGCGCGCGCCCGGTACCCCTGCTGCCGCGCCAGCCAGGCGCGCGGGTCGTGGTTGTCGTAGCCGCCCTGGCTGCGAGGGCGGGAGAAGCTGCCCCACTTCGCGATACCCGCACACACGATGGGCAGCAGGCAGGCGACGAGCAGGCACAGGTGGGCGATCTTCAACGGGTCATCTCCTGTCGACGAAAGCATGGGCGATGGTGCCCGGGTCGACGAACTCGAGGTCGCTGCCAACGGGCACACCACGTGCCAGGCGCGTCACGCGAAGCCCCGGCAGGCCAGCCAGCAGTTGCACGATCGCCTGGGCGGTGGCCTCGCCCTCGGCGGTGAATCCGGTGGCCACGATCACCTCGCGCACCGTGCCATCGGCTGCGCGGGCGCGCAGCGCGCCCATGCCGATGCGCTCGGGGCCCACTCCGTCCAGCGGGCTGAGCCGCCCCATCAGCACGAAGTAGAGGCCGGCGTAGCTGCCCGTGCGCTCGAAGGCGGCCTGGTCGGCCGGCGTCTCGACCACGCACAACTGCTGCGGGTCACGCGCCGGGTCACGGCAGGTGGAGCAGACCTCGGCCTCGGTGAAGGTGTGGCAGCGGGCGCAGTGTCCGAGTCGCTGCCCGGCGGCCTCGAGCGCCGCCGCCAGTTGACGCGCCCCGCCACGGTCGTGCTGCAGCAGGTGCCAGGCCATGCGCTGCGCGGACTTCTGGCCCACACCCGGCAGGCGCCGCAACGCTTCGACCAGCGCATCCAGGGCCGGCTCGGCTGCCGCCATGTACATGGCTCCCAGGAAGGTGTGCGGGCCCGCCTCAGAAAGGCAGCTTCATGCCCGGCGGCAGCGGCAGGCCGGCCGTCAGACGCGACATCTTCTCGGTGGTCACCTGTTCGGCGCGCCGCACCGCATCGTTGAAGGCGGCCGCCACGAGGTCCTCCAGCATGTCGCGGTCATCTCCGAGCAGGCTCGGGTCGATGGCCACGCGCTTGACGTCGTGCTTGCAGGTCATCGTCACCTTGACGAGACCCGCGCCGGCCTGGCCCTCGACCTCGACTGTGGCCAACTCGTCCTGGGCGCGCTTGAGGTTGTCCTGCATGGCCTGGGCCTGCTTCATCAGGCCGGCCAACTGACCTTTCATCATGGTGGGTTCCTCGTGGGGATGGTGAGGTGGAGGGTAGGGAGAAGACGGTGACGGCCGCCGCGGGTCATGCGGTGAGGACGCTCACGCGGGGCGGATCGAGCCAGGCACGATGCGCGCTCCGGGGAACTGGGCCAGCACCTCGAGCACGACCGGGTCGTCGTGAATCGCCTGCTCGGCCGCCTGCTGGCGCCGCACGCGCTGGGCGGCCTCGCGGCGCGACGGGGAATCGTCTGCCGGGCCGGCCACGAGGTGCAGTTCGACCCGCATGCCCCCGAGCGCGGGCTCGAGCGCCTCGCACAGCTTGTGAGCCAGGCTGTCGGCGCGAAGGGGCTCGTGCGCAACCTCCAGCGTCCACACGGCCGGGGCACCGGGGCCGGCGGGGTCCTCCGCGGCCACCAGGGCCCCTTGCAGGGCCAGCTCGCGAGCCAGGCCACCCAGCCGCCCTTGCTCGAGCAGGCTTCCCACGAGCCGCTGCCATCGGTCACCGAGGGCGCGATCAGGGGCGGAAGCTGGCGCGGGCAAGGATGCGTCCGGGCCGGCCGCTGGGGCCGCCCCGGTGGAGGCAGCCCGACCCTGCACGGATATGGCGGCCGACGCCGCTGGAGCCGACACCGACACCGGCACCGACGCCCGAGGCGGTGGCGCTGCGCGCAGGGCGGCGGCCGGCGCGCGCACCGGTGCCGGGTCGGCGCCGCCGGCTGCGGCGATCGCAGCCGGCCCATCGTGCCGGCTGTCGGCAGCACCCGCCCTCACGCCCGGCTCGGCCTGGACGAAGGCGTGGAAGCGCAGCAGCACCATCGCGAGGCCGGCGTGCTCATCGGGGGCGAGCGGGAGCTCCTGGCGACCATGCAGCACGAGGCTGTAGAGCAGCTGAGTCTCGTCGGCGGGCAGCATCGGCGCGAGCGCGCGCGGCGCAGCCAGATCGGGGTCGTCGCCCGCGAGCGCACCGGGCACCGCCTGCTCCACCGCCATCTGCTGCAGCAGTTGCGCGATGGCGTCGAGCGTGGCCGCGGCGGAAAGCCCCTGCGCCCGCAGCGCCCCCACCGCGTCGAGCACCGCGGCGCCGTCGCGCTGCGCCAGCGCCTGCACGAGCGCGGGTGCGACGCTGCCATCCACGGTGCCGAGCATGGCGCGCACCGCAGCTTCTTCCAGCTGCCCGCCTCCAAAGGCAATGGCCTGGTCGGTGAGCGACAGGCCGTCGCGCATCGAACCGCGCGCGGCCTGCGCCAGGAGGCGCAGCGACGCTTCGTCCGCCGGCACGCCTTCGGCCCGCAGCACGGCGGCCAGGTGCTCGCGCACGGTG
>JBDKFA010000368.1:0-4283 GCA_039798945.1 Pseudomonadota bacterium | reverse complement strand
CATGTTCGAACGCAACATGCTCACCTTCAACCCGGGGTGGGATGGGGAGTGCAACAACCTGGAGTCGTTCACCGACGTGCGCGGCATGCAGGCCCAGTTGCTGGCCGCCGGGCTAACCCGGATGTTTCATTGAGATAGGGTCGGCAGCCTCGTGCCGAGGCGCGTTGTCATAGGTATCTGACCCCCTATGCCAACCGAGGACTGCCGATGCCAAAGTGTACGGATGACAAGATCGATTTCGGGCGGTTCGGACGCCGCGTCATCGAGGCTGATTTCAGCGGCGGGGATCTCAGTAGCGACGGCGGTCTGTTGCTGTTGCGCCAGCTCGACGAACACATTGGCTTGAGTCGCGCGGCGGCTGCGGCGATCCCCGATCCGCGTGACCCCGAGCGGATCACGCACTCGCTGCGCGACCTGTTGGCACAGCGCCTGTATGGGCTGTGCTGCGGCTACGAGGACTTGAACGATCACAAGGCGCTGCGCAGTGACGTGCTGATGCAGACGGCCGTCGGGCGCGATGAGGCGTTGGCTTCTGCACCCACCTTCAGCCGCTTGGAGAACCGGGCCACACGAGCGCAGGCCTGGGCGTTGCACGAGGTGCTGGTAGCGCAGTTCATCGCCAGCCACGACAAGCCTCCGGCAGAGTTGGTGTTGGACATCGACTCCTCTGACGTGCCGCTGCACGGCCAGCAAGAACTCTCGCAGTTCCACGCCTACTACGACCACCACTGCTACCTGCCGCTGTACGTGTTCTGCGGCCAGGCGATGCTGGCTTGTGTGCTGCGGCCCAGCAAGATCGATGGCGCCAAATACGCCGCTGCGGTCATGAAGCTGCTGATAGCACGACTGCGCAAGGCCTGGCCGCAGACCCACTTCGTCGTGCGTGGCGACTCCGGCTTTTGCAGGCGCCGTCTGATCCAGTGGTGCGAGCGCTCGGACGTGGGCTACATCATCGGGCTGGCGCGCAACTCGCGGCTGCACGCAGCAGTGGAGGTGGCCGAAGCCGCTCTGGCCGATGCCTACAAGGCCAGCGGAGCCAAGCAGCGCCTGATCGGCGAGTTCAGCTACGCGGCCAAAAGCTGGCCCCACGAGCGACGCGTGATCACGCGGCTTGAGTACGGCGACCAAGGCACCAACCCGCGCTTCGTCGTCACCAACCTCCAGGGAGAACCCGACGCGCTGTACGACGGCCTGTACTGCCAGCGCGGCGAGGCGGAGAACCGCATCAAGGAAGCGCAACTGGACCTGTTCGGCACGCGGGCGAGTTGCTCGCGCTTCATCGCCAACCAGTTCCGGCTGCTGCTGGCGGCATTGGCCTATACGCTGATGCAACGGCTACGCGGGCTGGCTCTGCAAGGCAGCGAGCTCGAACGGGCCAGTGCAGCCACCATCCGTGTGCGGCTGCTGAAGATCGGCGCGGCGATCCTGCGCAACACGCGTCGTGTGCGCGTGATGCTGGCCAGCCACCATCCGCTGCGCGTGCTCTTCGCCACGGCAGCCACCAGGCTTGCCGCGCTGGGCCCGTAGCAACTCATCCAGTGCCTGGCCCGCGCGTTGACCCCAACCAGGCCCGCATCCCAAGCCGGGGAGTGGTGAGTCATGCCTGCAAGGCGCCGATTCCTGCAGCAGCGAGCATGCATCGCTGCTCGTCCCGCCAAAACACCATCGAGGATCCGCCGCAATGCCTCAAAGGCTCATCCAGTAGGTCACTTGTGAAACATGCGGGCTAGCCCGTCTTTCTCAATTTAGCCCTGACACCACGGCCAAGTTGTTGATTTGACTTGTGCGAGACCCGTAGGTCTCCACTACAGGGTGAGTTCTGGGGTGGTCTGTTTGGCCTGGGCAGCGGTGATCTTCGGCGGCGGCTGGCTCGGCAAGCGCAGTTGCAATTGGTCCAGCAGCATGCGGTGTTCGGGCTCGGGCTGCGTGTAGCGCGACAAGGTCAGTTCTCGCCCGTCGGTGGTGGGCAGGTGCACGTCCACCATCTGCAGGGTCTTGAACTTGGCGATCACCTCGCGCGGCGTGGTGCCACCGGCCAGTGTCCTGAGCTTGGCCTTCAAGGTGACCTGCAGGCAGTAGGCCAGGAAGGCCACGAAGATGTGGGCCTCGATGCGTTCCTCGGTCTTGTGGAAGATCGGCCGGATGGCCAGGTCGTGCTTGATCTCCTTGAAGGCCTGCTCGACCTCGGTGAGCTGGATGTAGAACGTCCACAAGGCATCGGGCTCGTGCGCCGTGAGGTTGGTGCGCAGCAGGTAGCGGCCCTCTTTTCGCCGCACCTGGCGCAGCCGATCGCGGTCCAGGCTGAACTCCAAGCTCGCCGTCGTCGATGCCTCCTTCGGCCACGTCACCTTCACCAGGCCCGCTGCCCGGCCGGCATCGTGCTTGGCCGCACCGAGCTTCATCAGCAATTGGTCGCGCGTCAGGCTCTGTCCCTGCAGGGCCTTCAAGCGCTCGATGTAGCGGCGCAGCCGCTTGCGCCGCATGCCGCGCTCCTTGTCGATGCGCGCGTCGCTCTGCGCCAGCACGTACACGTCCTCATCGGTGGCCAGCTGCTTGACCTGCACGCCATCGCGCACCTTGGCCCAGGGCTTGTTCAAGAAGGCCTGCTCCAGTTTCGTCAGCCGGCCCTTGGGCGTGCCCACGAGGTAGCTCGCGCCGATGCTGCGCATCTTGGCCAGGCTGTCCTGCGTGGGGATGCCGCGGTCCATCACCCAGATGCGGTTGGCGCGGCCGTAGCGCTTCTCGATGCGGTCCAGGAATCCGCTCAAGGTCGTGCTGTCGGCCGTGCCCCCGCCCATGATTTCGTAGCTCAGCGGGAAGCCCTCGGGTGTGACGATCAAGGCGATCACCACCTGGCGGCAATCACCCCGCTTGTCGCGGCTGTAGCCGAACTGGCGCAGGTCGTCCGGCCCGCGGTCTTCGTCGGTCTCGAAGTAGGTGCTGGTCAGGTCGTACAGCAGCACGTCGAACTTCGCGCCGAAGAGTTCACCCCAGCGCCGCACGAGGAACTTGAAGAGATCGTCCTTGTGCTCCACGAGCTTGTCCAGGCAGCGGTACAGCGTGTTCTTCTCGGCCAGCGCGAAGTCCGACTCCAGCAGATCGGCCATCGCGCTGGTGTCGAACCACTGGCAGTGCAGCCGCCACTCCGAACCCGGGTCGATGAGGCGGTAGGTCACCAGCGTCTTGAGCACCTTCAGCCACGGCGTGTTGCCCTGCGCACGGGCCAACCTCGGGCGCCAGAAGCTGTCGAGTTCGAGCTGCTGCCATAGCTGCAGGGCCAGCCAGCAGGCGCCCCACTGCCGCGGCCGACGCAGGCTCAACTCGCTCAGGCGTACGCCGATGGCATCGACGTCGTCCACCGGCATCGACCCCTCGGGGAACAGCGCCACTTGGCGCCGCGTACCCGCGTCCTGCAGCTCGATGGTCTTGCGCCAAGCCTCGCGCTGGCTGGCGTTGATCTCGACCAGGTACAGCACCTGGCGCTGTACGACGCGGCCGTCGCTGCAGCGGCGGTTCTCCACCACGCTCCAGTAATCGTGGGTCTTGCCGTCCTTCTTGCGTCGGTTGCAGCGCAGGAACATGGACCCAAATTCTGGGTACACGCAGCCCCTGGCGCAAGGACCAAGGTCTCCACTACAGGCCCTGCCGCCGCACGCACATGGCAGATCAACAACTTGCCACGCCGCCAACCCTCAACTCACAGGTTATCCACGGAAATCTGAGAAAGACGGGCTAGGGTCGCTGCGCGCCCGAGCGCGGCACGGCGCGGCGACTGCAGCGGCCTTCGGACTGTTGTTTGCGTGTCGGCGCGCGACACCGATGTCGTGCGGAACGCACAACCGGAACGATGTTCTTGGCGAAGCCACCCAATCGGGGGGTGACTGGGCATTGCACAAGTAGAAAAATTGCTGTCACACGCCGCTGCGATGATGCATCCAGGCAGCGCATTCACGCAGGCGTCACCGCACGGAGACCGGGCCATGCCGCAGACCTTCAACGTCGGAGCCAGATCGCTGTTCGTCACCGTGACGGCCTGGGTCTTCATCGTGCTCGCGGCCATGGCGAGCGTGTCCGCGCTGCTGCAGAACGCCGCCGTGGCCTCGTTCCTGCCGGGGCTGACCGTGGTCGGCAACGTGCAGCCGCTGCCGCTGCTCACCGGCTTGCTGCTCGGCTATCTGCCCTGGGTGGTGGGCGCCGGGCTGGTGATGTCGCTGGCCACGCTGGCCTGCGCGGTGGGCCTGCTGATCCGCCTGGAATGGGCGCGGCGCATCTTCATCGCGCTG
>JBDKFA010000367.1:0-9249 GCA_039798945.1 Pseudomonadota bacterium | reverse complement strand
CCACCACGGCCTCGACAGGGATGATCTTGCGGATCAGCCCGTAGGTTGCAAACGAGCTGGCGAGCATGAGGGCGATCCACGGCACCTCGCCCGCGGCGATGGCGAGCCACAGCACGCCCGCGGTTGCCAAGCTCACTGCGGCCCAGCGCAGCCGCGTCAGACGCTCGGACAGCACGAGCACACCGAGCAACACGTTGAGCAGCGGGTTGATGAAGTAGCCGAGGCTCGCCTCCACCACGTGGCCGTTTTGCACGGCATAGACGTAGACGAACCAGTTGCCCAGCAGCAGCGCGGCGCTGCCGGCGAAGACGAGGATGCTGCGCGGCTCGCGCGCCACCTCGCGCAGCCAGGCCCAGTGCCGGCGCAGCGCGAGGATGCCGAGCAGGAACACCACTGACCACGCGCAGCGGTGCAGCACCATCTCGAGGGCCGGCACGGCGCCGAGGGCGCGGAAGTACAGCGGGAAGGTCCCCCACATGCCGAAGGCGAGGACGCAGTAGAGCAGGCCGGGGTTCATGCGCAGCCGGCATTGTCCTCCGGCGGGCGCTGCCGGTCGCCGCTGCGGGTCGGGGGGCGCCGTTCGAGGGGCTCGGGGCAGGTGCCTACACTGTGGTCATCGGGCGGACCCACCTGCGGCCCGCACCGACCCGCCGACCCTGTCGAACCGCCGCACCCGGAGACTTCCCATGCTCGACCCCCAGGCCCGTGCCCTGATCGACCTGATGATCGCCAAGGGCGTGCCCGCCACGCACACGCTCACGCCCGAGCAGGCCCGCACCTTCTACCGTGACCGCCGTACCTTCACGCAGCCCGATCCGCCGGCGATGGCCGAGGTGCGTGAACTGCGCGCGGGGGAGGTGGCACTGCGGCTGTACCGGCCGCACACGGGTGGCGGGGCGGGTAGTGGGGCGGGTGCCGCCTCGGGTGCGGCGCTGCCCGTGCTCGTCTACTTCCACGGCGGTGGCTGGACGATCGGCGACCTCGACACGCACGACGTGCTGTGCCGGCAACTCGCCGAGGCCTCGGGTGGCGTGGTGGTGTCGGTGGACTACCGGCTCGGGCCCGAGCACCGCTTCCCGGCGGCGGTGGAGGACTGCGTGGCGGCCACGCGCTGGGTGCGCGCGCAGGCCGCCGCGCTCGGCGTGGATGCGTCGCGCCTGGCGGTGGGTGGCGACAGCGCCGGGGGCAACCTCGCGGCCGTCGTGTGCCTGGCGCTGCGCGAGGCGGGCGAGCCGCTGCCGGGCTTCCAGCTGCTGATCTACCCGGCCACCGACATGCGCGCGCAGGCGCCTTCGCACACCACCAACGGCCAGGGCTACCTGCTCACGCGCGACAGCATCGCCTACTACCGCGGCCACTACCTGGCCGAATCGGCGCAGTGGACCGACTGGCGCGCCTCGCCGCTGCTGGCCGCCGACCACCGCGGGCTGCCGCCTGCACTCGTGCTCACCGCCGGCTACGACCCGCTGCGTGACGAGGGGCTGCAGTACGCGGATGCGCTTTCTAGCGCGGGTGTGCCCGCGCAGTACGTGTGCTTCGAGCGCCAGATCCACGGCTTCATCACGATGGGACGGGTGCTGGAGGAGGCGAACACGGCGGTGCGGCTGTGCGCGGCGGCGCTGAGGCGGGCGTGGAGGGCATGACGCCCCGAAACTGAGGGGCAAGCGCGAGGGGAAAACGGCAGGGGAGATCGGTAAAGGGGAGAGCCCGCGCATTGCGAAGAGTGCTGTATGGATATACAGTAACCTGGTGGCCGTTTCCCCTGAAAGTCCCCCCGAAACCTGGCATCCCGCCTTGTGGCGCGCCAGCCAGCTCGGCCATTCGGCCGAGGCGGGTCTGCCCACGGGCTTTGGCGCGCTCGATGCCGAGCTGCCTGGCGGCGGCTGGCCCCGGCGCGTCCTGACCGAGCTGCTGCTGCCGCACCCTGGCGTGGGCGAGATGCGGCTGCTCGCGCCAGCCCTGGCCGCGCTGACGCGCGCCGGGCGCAACGTGATGTGCTTCGGCCCGCCGGCAGCACCCTGCGGACCGGCGCTGGCGCAGCTGGGCGTGGTGGTGGCCCAGGTACTGGTCGTCCACGGCCGCGAGGCCCCGCACGGCATCTGCGCGGGCCCTGCGCAGCCTGCAGCCGACATGCTCTGGGCGCTCGAGCAGGCGCTGGCCAGCGGCCACGTGGGGGCCGTGCTGGCCTGGCTGCCCGAGCAGCTGCGGGCCGATGCACTGCGCCGGCTGCAGCTGGCTGCGCAGGCCCACGACGGGCCGGTGTTCCTGCTGCGCGGGCTGGCCGCGCGGCTGCGGCCGAGTGCGGCGCCGTTGCGGCTGGTGCTGCAGGCTGGCGGTGCGGACGTGCTGTCGGTGCAGGTGCTCAAGCGCCGCGGCCCGGCGCTGGCCCGACCCCTGCGGCTGGAGCTGCCGCCCGTGCTGCCTCCCGCGCTGCGCAGGAGGGCCGATGCGCGGTCCGGGCGTGTGCAGCCGTCCGTGGCCGAGCCAGGCGGGCTGCTGCAGCAGCCCTTGCCGGCGTGAGCGCGCCGTGCACCGCCCGTCCGATGCCCGATGCTGTGGATCGCCCTGCACCTGCCTGCGCTGCCGCTGGAGTCCTTCGCGGCCACGCTGGATGCGGCCAGCCGGAAGGGCCCCCTGGGCCTGCTGGAAGGGCCGCGTCTGGCCGCGGTGAACGCCGCGGCGGCCGCGCTCGGGGTGCAGCCGGGCATGGGCCGTGCCACCGCGCTCGCGCTGGCGCCGCAGCTCGTCCTCGGCCGTGCCGAGGCCGCCCGCGACGCGCAGGCGCTGCAGGCGGTGGCGCATGCGTGCCTGGCCTTCACGCCCTGCGTCACGCTGCAGGGCACGGATACCGTGCTGCTCGAGGTGCACACCACGCTGCGCGTCTTCGGCGGCCTGCCTGCGCTGCGCCAGCGCCTGCGCGCGGCGCTGCGCCCGCTGGGCCACACCTGGCGCGAGGCCTGCGCGCCCACGGCGCTCGGTGCGGCGCTGCTGGCCCGGTGGGAGCGAACCGGCCCGCAGCTGCCACCACCACCACCACCACCACCGGTGCGCACCAGCCGCTCACCGCAGGCGCATCCGCATGACCCCCTGCAGGCGCTGCGTGCCCGTCTCGACCCCGCCCCCGTGGCCTGGCTGGTCGAGCTGGCGGGTGGCCCCCTGGCGCACGCGCAGGCTCTGCAGGGCATGGGCGTGCATGCGCTGGCCGAGCTGCGCGCGCTGCCGCGCGCCGGGCTTGCGCGCCGGTTCGGGCCGGCCCTGCTGCAGGCGCTGGACCGCGCCCGTGGAGACGCACCCGACCCGCGCGAATGGGTGACGCTGCCCGAGACCTTCGAGGCCCGGCTGGAGCTCTTCGCGCGTGCCGACACGGCCCCGCAGCTGCTGCACGGCGCGGGGGTGCTGCTTGCGCGCCTCGTGGCCTGGGCGCGGGCACGGCAGGCGCGCGTGCGGCGTTGCAGCCTCGTCATGCGGCACGAGCCGCGCCATCGTGCCGAGTCCACGGCGCCGGCGTGCACGACGCTGGAGCTCGCGCTGGCCGAGCCCTGCGACGATGCCGTGCACCTGCAGCGCCTGCTGCGCGAGCGGCTGGCCCGGCTGGAGCTGCCCGCGCCGACGCTGGAGTTGCAGCTGCACGGCCGCGAGCTGGCCTTTGCGGCACCGCCCAGCGGCGAGCTCTTCCCCACACGCGCCAGCCAGCACGAGGGGCTCGTGCGGCTGCTGGAGCAGCTGCAGGCGCGGCTGGGTGCGCAGCAGGTGCGGCAGCTGCGCTGCGTGGCCGACCACCGCCCGGAGCGAGCCGCGGGGAGCCAGGCCCTGGGTAGCCTGGAGGTATCGACGGGGCGTGCAGGCCTGGGTCGCCAGTCCACCCCGTCCGCCCAGTCGGGCACAGCTGGGGCCGGCCCGCTCGCGCGCCCCGCCTGGCTGCTCGAGACGCCGCAGCCGCTGCATGAGCAGCGTCACCACCCGCTGCACGAAGGCCGGCCGCTGCAGCTGCTGGCTGGCCCCGAGCGCATCGAGACGGGCTGGTGGGACGGCGAGCCCGCGCTGCGCGACTACTTCATTGCCCAGGCCCACGACGGCACGCTGGTGTGGGTCTACCGTACCCGGCTGCCGGGCGTGCAGGAAGCCGCAGGCTGGTTCCTGCACGGGCGATTTGCGTGACCGAGCGCACTGCGACGGCCAGGCAGGGTGTTCCAATGGGCTGGTTGGCCATCCGGCCAGTCGATCAAGCGGCCAGTCGATCCATGGCTGGAATCTGGGGCAGGCATCGCCCGGTCGGGCGACGCCGGGGCACTCGGTCCACACAGGTTTCTCATGCCCGATCCCGCATCTGTTGCCCCGGCCCCGGCCGCCATGCCCCACCTGGGCCAGCGCATGGGCCTGGCGCTGGGCGAGGACGAGGTCGGTCTGGACCGGCTGTTGGTCGGCCAGGTCGAGCGGCTCGGCCAACTGGGTGCCTGGCAGTGGACATTGGCCAGCGGCCAGGTGCAGTGGAGCGGCTACCTCTACGAAATGTTCGGGCGCGACCCCGCCGGGTCGCCCGTTCCTTTCACGCAGGGGCAAACCCTCTTCACGTCCCCGAGCTGGCCACGCCTGAGGCAGGCGATGGAGACTGCGATCGCCACGGGAGGCGGCTTCGAGGAGGAGGCCGAGTTCCAGCGCCCTGCGGGTGGCACCGGATGGGTCATCGTGCGCGGAGAGGCCATCCTGGATGCGCAGGGCCGTGCGGTGCGGCTGTTCGGTACCGTGCAGGACATCACCTGGCGCAAGCAAGCGCAGCAGGAGCTCAGCGCCACGCGAGCGATGCTCGATGCGGCGCTGGCCAGCATGGGCGACTCGGTCTGGCTGTGCGACGCGCAAGGCAAGGTCGTCGAGGTCAACGACGCCTTCGTGCGCACGCACCGCTTTCGCGACAAGGCGCAGTGCGTGGCCGCCCTGGCCGCGCAGCCGCAGCTGCTGGAGCTCAGCCTGGACGGCGGCGAGCCCGCCGGGCGGGCAGACTGGCCGGTGGCGCGTGCGCTGCGCGGGGAGGTGGGCACGAGCGTGGAGTACGCGCTGCGCCGACGAGACACGGGCGAGCGCTGGGTCATGAGCTACAGCTTCGGCCCCGTGCGCGACCGCCAAGGGCAGGTGATCGGCGCCGTGGTGACCGGACGCGACATCACCGCCTTCCGGCAGATGCAGTCCTCGCTCGAGGCCTCGCGCACGCAGCTGCAGCAGCTGCTGGCCGAGCTGCAGCGCGCCGAGGAGCGCGAGCGCCAGCGCATCGCGCGCGAACTGCACGACGATTTGCAGCAGCTGCTCGGCGCGATCCGCCTGGACCTCGTCTCCATTGGCCAGCAGCCGGTGCTCGTGCACACGCCGGTGCCGGCCCTGCTGGAGCGCACGGCCTCGATCGCCGACCTCGCCATCGAGGCCATCCGGCGCATCGTGAGCGACCTGCGCCCGCAGATCCTGGACGACCTCGGCCTGGTGGCGGCACTGCAGTCGATGGTCAAGGACTTCGAGGGGCGCACGGCGATCGGCTGCGCGCTGGAGGTCAGCGGCGGGGAGGGCGCCGACATGTCGCTCGCCCCTGACGCCGCCACCTGCCTCTACCGCATCGCCCAGGAGGCGCTGAACAACGTGCAGAAGCACGCCCAGGCGAGCTTCGTGCACCTGTGGCTCGACCTGGCCAGCGTGCAGCGGGTGTCGCTGCACATCGAGGACAACGGCAAGGGGATCGACCCCGAGGACCTCGCCAAGGGCAGTTCCTTCGGGCTGCAGGGTATGGGTGAGCGCGCGCGTGCGCTGGGTGGCAGCTTCAGCGTCCAGCCCGGCACGGCCGGAGGCACGTCGGTGCAGGTCGTGCTGCCGCGCGCGGCTGTGCCCGCCGTGCCCGAGCCTACGGGGCCGCCGGGTTGAGCCTGTAGGCCACCACCCTCGCCGGTGGCTGTGCGGCGGGTGCCGCCTGTTCCGCCTTGCCCGCCTGGCGGGCGCCAGGCTTGAGCGCGGCACCGCGCACCTCGAAGCGCACCACCTGAAGCGACCGCCCGTCCGCGCCCAGCAACTGCAGCTCGTGCCGGCCCGGCCAGGGTGCCCAGCGCACCGTCGCCCCGCGCCCGAGCGGGCGGCCGTCGAGCACCCAGGTCCCCGGCTCGCCGGCGAAGGTGATGCGCTGCGCGGCCGGCGGCACGTCAGGGTCGAGGGCGAAGACGCTGCCGTCCACCGGGTTGGTGATGCCGATGGCGCGCCGTGCCTGCGCCGACCCGAGGGCCGCGGCCGACACACCCGCCGGGCGCGGTTGCAGCGCCACGGGCAGCACGGGCGGCACCGGCGCGCGGGAGGGCCGGCCCGCGTGCAGGTGGTGCACGAGCGCGCGCCAGACCGGCGCCGCGCCGCTCACGCCGCTGACCTCGCGCATGGGCTCGCCGCTGGCGTTGCCCACCCACACGCCGACCGTGTAGCGGTCGGTGAAGCCGATGCACCAGTTGTCGCGCATGTCCTTGCTCGTGCCCGTCTTGACGGCCGCGAAGCCGCGCGTGGCCAGCGCGCTGTCCAGGCCGAAGGTGGGGGCCCGTGCGGCGTTGTCGGCGAGGATGTCGGTGACGACATAGGTGGCGGCGACGTCCGCCACGCGGCGGGTTGCGGCGCGCGCTGCAAGCGGTGTGGGTGCCGTGGAGGCGGTGGGGACGGCGCCGGGTGCCTGCCGGGCCGGGTCCGCCCCACTGCGGCCGGGCAGCACCACTGGTGCATACACCCCCCCATTGGCCAGCGCCCGGTACGCGTTGGTCAACGCCAGCAGCGACACGTCCGCGCTGCCGAGGACGAGCGCGCTGCCGTACCAGCCGGCGGTGTGGGGCAGCGCCAGGCCGAGGGCATTCAGCCGTTCGAAGAGGGTGCCGGGCGGCAGCAGCTCGCCCACCCGTACCGCGGGTATGTTCAGGCTCGCGCCGAGCGCGGTGCGCGTGCTGACCCAGCCCTTGAAGGCGCGGTCATAGTTCTGTGGCCGGTACAGCCCCGAGCCGGTGGCCAGCTGCGTGGGCGAGTCGTCCAGCAGCGAGTCCGGCCCGAGCAGCGCGCGTTCGAAGGCCAGACCGTAGGCGAAGGGCTTGAGGGTGGAGCCGGCCTGGCGGCGGGCCAGCACGCCGTCCACTTGCGGGGCGTCGGAGGTGCCGCCGTTCGCGCCCACCCACGCCAGCACCTCCCCGCTCGCGTTGTCGAGCACCACCACCGCGCCATCTTCCACCTGGTGTCCGGCGAGCTCGGCGAGCTGCTGTCGCAACGCCCGCACCGCCACGCGCTGCAGGCCGGCATCGAGCGTGCTGGATTGCACCGCTGGCCCGTCCCGGCGCAGCGCCAGGCGCGCGTAGTGCGGCGCGAGCTGCTCGCCAAGCGGCATGCCCCCGCGGCGCGCCAGCGCTGCGCCGGAGAGCGTGGCCACGCCTGTGCAGTCGAGCTTCATCTCCTGCAGCACCCCGCAGGCGCGACGGGCCACGGCCTCGGGCGCCGCATTGGGTGCGCGCACGAGGGCGGCCGTGATGGCCGACTCGTGCGCATCGAGCCCCCCAGGGTGCTTGCCGAAGAGGGTCTGTGCGAGCGCATGCACGCCCACGAGCTCGCCGCGCAGCGGCACGCTGTTCAGGTAGGCCTCCAGGATCTGGTGCTTGCTCCAGCTCGCCTCGAGGCGGCTGGCCACCACCACCTGGCCGAGCTTTTGCACCACGCTGCGCCCGTGTGCGGGCCGTGCCAGGCCCTCGTCGACGAGCCCGGCGAGCTGCATCGTCACGGTGGAGGCGCCGCGCGTGCGCGTGTTCCACAGGTTCGCGAATGCGCTGCGGGCCACCGCACCCCAGTCCACGCCCGCGTGGGCCCAGAAGCGACGGTCCTCGCTGAGCACCACGGCGTGCAGGAGCGCCGGCGACATCTCGGCCAGTGGTACCCAGGCCAGGCGTCGCACCTGGAGGTCGGTGCGAAGCGTCTGCATGGGCGTGCCGTGGCGGTCCAGCAGCAGCAGGTCGGACGGGCGGTGGGCGGCGCGCACGGCGTCGAAGCCCGGCACGGCACGGGCAGGGGTGGCTGCCAGCAGGGCGGCCATCGCAGCGGCCAGTGCCCCTGCGCGCCAGCGCGGGCGCGGCCAGGCCGGCCAGCGTGGTCGCAGGTGCTCGCGCGAGGCCGCGCCGGGGCTGGCAGGTGAGCGTGTGCCCGCACGCATCAAGGGCCCACCTCCAGCGCCGAGTTGGGCACCTCGCCATGCACCTCAGGCGCGTACATCGCCTCGGCCCGCGTGGCAGGCATGCCGAACCGGCCCGGCTGGTTCAAGCGCACCGTGTACTCGATCACGTGCCGCCCGCGCGGCAGGAACTCGAAGTAGCGGCGGAAGGACTCGAAGCCGCGTTCGTCGAAGGCCACGAGCGCGCGGCTGGCGGATTCCGCAGGCTCACCCGATGAGCCTGCAGCGAGCCAGGCCGTGGCCGCTGCATCGCGACCGAGCCCGCTGCCGAGGATCGTCGCCCCGGCGGGCACGGGGTCGGCCAGCACGACCCAGCTCATGTCGGCAGCGGCCTGCAGCTCCACGCGCACGCGCGCCACGTCGCCGCGCGACCAGCGCCCCGGTTCGCGCTGCGACACCGCCACGAGCGTGCGCACGAGCGCATAGCCGGACTGCACCGGCTGCGTCGTGGGCACGGCTGCACGCGCCTGCACGGTCACCCAGGGGCGGCCACTGCCCTCGTGCGTGACGCGCAGCGTGCCGGTACCGGCCGGCCAGGGCAGGGACAGGCTCCCGCCTTCGGGCTGGCGTGCCCAGTCGAGGCTGGCCGAGGCGTTGGCCGGCCGCGGGCCACCCGGGGGCGCGGGAGGTGTCGCCCCTGGCGAGGCAGCTGGCGCAGCAGGCCCTGCCACCATGCCCGTCGTGGCGTTCGTGCGCCCGCGCACCGGCGCGGATTCGAAGCGGGCGGCAAAGCGTTCGAGCGCGACCACGCTCCACGCGTTGGCCACCGTCGTCGACCAGGCACCGCGCTGCTGGCGCGCCAGGTGCCCGGTGACCAGCCGCGGCAACTCGGCTCGCCACGCCGGGTCGTCGAGCACCGTGAGGATGAGCCGCGCCGCATTGGCGTCGGCGCCCTCCATCAGCCACCACCAGTGGTCGCTCGTCTCGGTGCTGAAGCGCAGCGTCGTGCCGCTGTAGGCAAGCCGAGCACGCAGCAGCTGCTGCGCCTCTTCGAGCCGTCGGGTGCGGTCGGGCACCGTATCGAGCTGGCGCAGGATCGA
>JBDKFA010000366.1:0-4732 GCA_039798945.1 Pseudomonadota bacterium | reverse complement strand
CCCGGCCCGGAGGCGTGCGGCTCCACGAGCCCGAGGACCATCTGCGCGGCCAGCGCAGCGTCGAGTGCCGAGCCGCCGCGCTCGAGCATGCGCAGCGCAGCGCGGGTGGCCAGCGGGTGGGCCGTGGCGGCGATGTGCGGGCCTGGCGGGCGGGAAGCCGGACCAGCCGGGGGAACCGAAGCACCCGGGGCGCTCGGGGCGCTCGGGGCAGCGGTGCCAGTCGGGCCAGTCGGGCCAGTCGGGCCAGTCGGCGCGGTGGTGACGGTGGTGCACGCCGCCAGCGCGCCGGCCACCCACAGGGCGCCCAGCCGCGCGCGCAGGGATCGAACGGGGATCATCACGGTGCTCACCATGGGCCGCAGCAGGCGCGGCGAAACCGGCCAGTGTAGAGGGGGATTGCCCCATGCCTACCATCCGGGCCGGTGAACGCTGCCTTGCTCGTGCTTTCTGGCCTCGCCACCGCTGCCATCGCTGCCGCCACTGCCACCGCTGCGGCCGCTGCGGCCGCGGCGCACGCCGGGGTGGGCGGGGCTGCGGCCGCCTCGGGGCTTGCCGGCACCGCGCAGGCGGCGGACATCGATTGGGTGGAACTGCCCGGTTTCGCCATCGCCCGCACCGAGATCACCGTCGGCCAGTTCCGCCGCTTCGTGCGCGCCACCGGCACCGTGACGCAGGCCGAGCGTGCAGGGGGCGGCCAGGTCTACGAGGCCGGCTGGGTGCGCAAGCCCGGCTGGCATTGGGCCGCGCCTTTCGGCGGTGACCCCGCACGCGTCGCCGACGACGAGCCCGCTGCCCACCTCACGTTCCACGAGGCCCAGGCCTTCTGCCGCTGGGCGGGCGGGCGCCTGCCCACCGATGCGCAGTGGACGAGCGCGGCCTACACCGAGCAGCGCAGCGCACCGCCCGCACCGTTCCAGCGTGGCCACACCTATCCGTACCCGACCGGCGAAACTCCCGCGGGCGCGCAATGCCTGGGCGACTGCGGCGAGGCCGCGCAGGCGCGCGCGCAGCGCCACGGCGCGGCCTTGTCGCGCGGCCATGGGCACGCCCGGGCCGGTGCTGCGCCTGCCGGCGTGAACGGGCTGCACGACATGGGTGCCAACCTGTGGGAGTGGGTCGACGAGCCGCGCGGCGCCGCCGGCAACGCCGAGCGCCGCACCCGGGGCGGCTCGTGGTGGTACGGCAGCGCCCAGATGCGCGCCGACCACCTTCAGGGCAAGCCGGCGGACACGGCGGTGGTCTACATCGGGGCGCGCTGCGTGCGCTGAACGCGGCGCCGATCAGGGCGCAAGGCGCCCCAGCACGCGCGCCGCTCCAGCCGTCCCCGCGGCCAGCACCAGGCCTTCTCCGGACGAGCTCGACTCCCCGGTCAGGGCCGAGATCACGAACATGTGCGTGACCCAGACCTCGAAGGCGCCGGGCCGCCGGCCTGCAGCGTCCAGGCCCGCGCGCAGCGCCGCCACCGCCGTGCGGCTGGCCGCCTCGGGCTGGCCGTGCGGCGAGCCGAGCACGGGCCACACCTCGTGCGCCCCGTAGGCCAGACGAGCCGTGTCCTGGCAGCGGCACCACGGGCTGCTGCGCACGCGCACGGGCTTCAGGCCCCGGGTGCTGAACCACTGGCCGATGCGCCGGGCCTGCGTGCGGCCGTCCTCGTCGAGGTTGCGCTGCGTGGCGCAGTCGTCCAGCCTCATGCCCGGCGGGTCGAAGGTGCCGGGCGCGCGGGCGTGGCGCAGCGCGAACACGACGCCGCCGCGGCGCAGCAGCGCTTCGACCTCGGCCTCCGAAGGGGAGGCGCTGGCGCCAGGCTGGCCTGCCGGGGCTGCCCCGACGGCCGGGAACCCTGCCGCAAGCGCTGCGGCACCGAGGCCGGCTCCCACCATCCACGTGCGCCGACGCGGTGCGCAGGTGCAGGCGATGTCGGGGGTGTCGACGGTGCCGGAAGTGCCGGAACCGCCGCCACGCTGCGAGCCCGGCCGCGCGGGTTTCATGCCGGAAGCCGCCCGCGCAGCGCCTGCGCCACCTCGGCGGCTTGCCACACCGCGATGCGATGCTGCGCGGCGAAGGGGCGAGCCGCGTCGCTGATGTCACCGAGCGCGATGAGCAGGGCGTCCGCCGCCTGCGCCGCTTCGCGCGCCGTCTGCAGCGCGCGCAGCGCCTCCAGGCCCACCCGGGCGGACTTCCACCGCCGCGCCGCCACCACCATCTGCCGGCCACGCCGCTCGAGCACGAAGTCCACCGGCTCGCGCGTGCCGCGCGTGACCCGCCAGCCGTCGCGTTCGAAGGCGGCCTGCAGCGCATCGGCAAAGGCCGGCCATGCCGCCCGCGCCAGCGTCTCCTGCGCACGCGCGAGCTCCGCCGGGCTCGGGGCGTGGCGCTGGCGCCAGGCCGCGAGCGCCGCGATCACCAGGAACGGGAACCCGGAGAGCGCACCCACCGCGCGGTAGGCGTCGGGCAGCAGCGCCGCTGCGACCACGCCGATGCCCAGCCCCACCGCGAGGCTGACCCACCAGCGCGAGCGCAGCAGCACGGCAAACAGCGAATTGCGGGGCATCTTGAAGGCCATGGGGCGGCAGTCTACGGCGCCGGCCATGGCCCCGCCGGGCGCGGGCCGTCGGGTCGAGTCGTAGGGTCGAGTCGTAGGGTCGATTCTTCGGGTCGATTAGGATGCGGCGCCTCGCCCCGCGGCAGCGGGGCGACACGACAGAGGAAGGCGATTGACGAGCCCCCATGCCCCCCGTTGGCTGTCGGCCCTGCTTCTGCTGGCCGGCAGCTCGTCATGGGCGCAAGCCGGGGCCGAGCTGCCCGCCGGGCCCGCGCCGCTGCCCGTGACGAGCCTCGTCGTCGAGGCCGCCTCGCAGGCCGTGCCCCCCCTCGTGTGCCCGGCACCACCCCGGCAGCGGCCAGGCGCCCGGGCGCAGGTGCCGGCCCGCCCGGGCCGCGCCCAGGCGGCGCGAGGGCCCGATGAGCCGACCGATCTGCCCGATGACGCCGAGGTCGCGCGGGCACTGGCCGAGCCGGCCAACCCCGACAGGCCGCCCGCACCGGCTGCGCGCGTGACC
The DNA here is from genome assembly GCA_039798945.1 of Pseudomonadota bacterium. Taxonomy (GTDB): domain Bacteria; phylum Pseudomonadota; class Gammaproteobacteria; order Burkholderiales; family Burkholderiaceae_C; genus Rubrivivax. The sequence goes on along the minus strand of JBDKFA010000366.1, from coordinate 1,673 downwards.
GTGCGTCCTGCGCCGCAGAGCCCGCTGCGGGTGGCCGTGTGGGGCGACAGCCACATGGCCGCCGGCTTCTTCACCGAGGAGCTGGCCCGGCTCGCGGGCGTGCGCGACACGCTGGCGCAGCCGCGCCTGCTGCCGGCGGGCTTCGGACACGCCGGCGTGCGCGGCCTCGTGCGGCGGGCCTGCGTGTCGGGACGGTGGGTGCGCGAGAGTGCGCACGCGAGCGCCACCGCTGCCCGCCAGCCCGGCCCGGGGCTCGTGAGCCTCGTCAACGCCGCGCCGGCTGCGGAACTCGCGTGGGACCTGCGCGATGCGGATGGCCAGGCCCGGCACCGCCGTGTGCGCCTGCTGGTCGCGCCCTCGGCAGCGGGTGTGGCCTTGGAGGTCTCCGCCGATGGGGCGTCTGCGCGCACGGTGCTGCTCGGGTCCGAAGCGGCCGGCTCGGTGCTCGAGCTGACCTCGGCTGGCGGCGCGCTCTCGGTGCTGCGCCTGCGGGTGCTCGAGGGCACGCTGCGCTTGCAGGGGCTGCAGCTCGGGGAGCCCGAGCAGGCTTCCGACCCCCTGCAGATCGACCTCTACGGCTACCCCGGCGCCACCGTGGCCGGCTGGGCACAGGCCGACGCCGCAGCCCACGCGGCGTGGTTCACGGACCGGCGCTACGACCTCGTGGTGCTCGCCTACGGCACGAACGAGGCCAACGACCCCGCCTTCCGGGCGGAAGACTACCGGGCCCAGCTCGTCCGCGCGGTGACACGCCTGCGCGAGCGCTTTCCCGATTCGCAGTGCCTGCTGGTGGCGCCCGGCGACCGCGGCGTGCGCGTGCCGCGCAAGCGCGCAGCCGCGCGCCCGCGCACCGATGTGCTGCGCTACGCGCGGCTGCACGCCCAGGTCGCGGCCATCCAGCAGGAGGTGGCGCAGGCAGCCGGCTGCGCGGCCTGGAGCATGCAGGCGGCCATGGGCGGTGCCGGCAGCGCCTACCGCTGGGCCCGGCAGCAGCCGGCTTGGATGGCACCCGACCTGATCCACTTCACGCCGGCGGGCTACCGCGAGCTGGCGCGGCGGCTGGGCGCCGAGCTGGGCTGGGTGGCGCCATGACGGCCGGCACCCGGCTGCAGCGGTTCGCGCGCCGCCTGCGCCACACCCTCGCCGCGGTCGGGGCGGTGGCGCTGGTGGGGGTGGTGGTGCTCGCGGCCTTTCCGACGCTGCGGGTCCGCGCGGAGCTGGCGCTGCTCGAATGGATGACGCGCCGCGCCATCGCCGAAGTGGAGCGTGAGCTCGGCGTGGCGGCCGACCCCCAGGCGGCGCAGCGCGCGATGGCGCTGGACCCCGCCACGCTGCCTGCACCCCAGGCGGCCGTGGCACAGCACCTTGCTGCGCGCTACCGTGTGGCGCCGGAGCCGGTGGCGGCGCTCGTCGCCGAGGCCTACCGGCTCGGCCCGAAGCTCGGCCTCGCCCCCAACCTCCTGCTCGCCGTGGCGGCGGTGGAGTCGAGTTTCCACCCCTATGTGCAGAGCTCGGCCGGTGCCCAGGGGCTGATGCAGATCATGACCCGGGTGCACCGCGAGCGGCTGGAGGCCGAGGGCGGCGCCCACGCCGTCTTCGACCCGCTGGTCAGCCTGCGGGTGGGGGCCAAGATCCTGCACGACTGCGTGAAGCTCACCGGCTCGCTCGACAAC
>JBDKFA010000365.1:0-5667 GCA_039798945.1 Pseudomonadota bacterium | reverse complement strand
CAGCGTGGGCACCACCCGGGCATGGGCCAGGATGTCCGCTGCACCGCTGGCCATGGCCACGGTCTCCTCGCGGGACAGGACGTCCTCGAACCGGGGGGCGACCAGGACCAGATCGGCAAAGCCCATGACCTTCATGGCCCGTGCCGTGGCCCCGACATTGCCAGGATGGCTGGTGCCCACCAGCACAAATCGGCTGGGGTCACGACCCTGGAACCAGGGGGAAAGGGGCTGGGCAGTGGAATCAGTCATTGCGCGCTGCAGTTCGGCCAGTACAATCGAGGGTTTTTCCGAGCGCTGACCCAGGGCCCTGAACCTCACGCAAACGAGAGCGTGAGAGGCACCGAGACAGCCGCCGCTCCTCTGGGGCGGGGCGGCATTGTCCACCCTCCGCCTTGGGCCGCCTGCGCCGGCCCCGTTCTTTCGTCACCGTCGATTCCGATCCAGATCGCCCCCCGCCGGCGCGTCTGCGGCCCCGCCCCAACCGGCCTGGACCCGCAACGCCTGCACGGGCGGTGAACCTGCCGCCCTAACCTCCGCACAGACTGCCACACCATGTCCCAGACCACCCTGCATCCGATGCTCAACATCGCCATCAAGGCGGCCCGTGCAGCCGGGAACATCATCAACCGGGCTTCGATGGATCTGGAATCGCTCAAGGTCAATACCAAGAGCCCGAACGACTTCGTGACGGAGGTGGACCAGGCCGCGGAGGCCGCCATCATCGACACCATCCTGCAGGCCTACCCCGGCCACGGCATCCTGGCCGAGGAGTCGGGCCGCGAGCGCGGCGCGCGCCACAGCGACTTCCTGTGGATCATCGACCCGCTGGACGGCACGACCAACTTCATCCACGGCCTGCCGGTGTACGCGGTGTCGATCGCCCTCGCGTTTCGCGGGAAGATCGAGCAGGCGGTCGTCTACGACCCCTCGCGCAACGACCTCTTCGTGGCCAGCAAGGGCCGCGGCGCCTACCTGAACGACCGCCGGCTGCGTGTGTCCAAGCGTTCCCGCATGGGGGATGCGCTGATCGGCACAGGGTTTCCTTTCCGCAAGGGCGACAACTTCAAGCGTTACCTGAAGATGTTCGAGGAGGTGATGCAGCACTGCGCGGGCGTGCGGCGTCCCGGAGCCGCGGCGCTCGACCTCTGCTACGTGGCCGCCGGGTGGTACGACGGCTTTTTCGAGACGGGCCTGCAGCCCTGGGATGTGGCGGCGGGCTCGCTGATGGTCACCGAGGCGGGTGGTCTGGTGGGGAACTTCACCGGCGAGGCCGACTTCCTGCACCAGCGAGAGGTCATCGCCGGCAACCCGCGCATCTACTCGCAACTGGTGCAGACCCTCGCCCCTTACACCCGGGTGATCGCGCCCGCATCCGAGCCTGCGGCCTCCACGGCCGACTCCGCCAAGCCGCCCCCGGATGATGCGACCGCCGCCTTCGTGGCTGCCGCACAAGAGCCCGGTTCAGCCGCGCCGAAGGCCCAGCCGCGTCGGATTCGCTTGAGCAAGTCCACCCCCGCGCCGGGCGACGACGCGCCGTTCTGAAACCGGCGGCTCGCGCGCCCCGCCAGATCGGGCCGGTGCGCGGCGCCCCCACGCCCCCGGCCCCCTCTTCACGTGTGACGCTCGGGCGTGGGGCACAAGCGGCCGCAGGCTGGCGGCCTGGGGCACAAGCGGCCGCAGGCTGACGGTCTGGGTCGCACTCCAGGCTACTGGTGGACCTCGAGGAAGACCAGGCGGCCTTCAGCGACCGGCCAGGTGCGCCCGACGACGCGCTCGCCGTTGAACTGGCCGACCACCGGCCGCATCGGCCCCGAGGCGAGGCGGATCTTCGACGAGGCCACACCGGCCACGCCAGGGGGAATGCCAGGTGGCGGGGTCTGACCGTCGAGTTCGACCGCATCGCGCGGAATGCCGAAGTAGCCCCGCGGCCGCACGAGCGTCACCACCGAGCCGGCCTGGCGATCGGCCTCGGCCAGTCGCTCGGCGCGCAGGTGCACGACCGCCGATGAGCGCGGGAATGCGGAGCGGTAGACATGGGCAGTGGCGTAGCCAGGCGCGCTCACCACGAATTCCAGCGTCGTCTGCGGGTCCACGGTGAGCGGACCCCAGCGCCCGTCCGCGCCCACGGTGCGGGCCAGCAGCGGCGCACCGCGACGCTCGCCCGTGGCGGGGTCGGTCGCGTGCACCTCGACGCGTGCCCCGGTGAGCGGCAGGTTCGTCGGGAAGCTGCCGCGGGTAGGGTCGTTGTCCAGGCCGAAGCCGCTGACCAGGCCGTCCAGCACCACGCGCGGCTCGGGCGTGATCACGGAGGTGGCCGGCGGCTGGCCGGTGATGAAGCGATAGGCCGCAGCGAAGGCCTGCGGCCCGTAGGAGGTCTCGCGGTGGTCGATGCCCGGCAGCACCACGTTCTCCGCCCCGCGCAACTCCGGGCTGGCAGCAGTGACGCCGGTGGGCACGCCGCGCTGGCCGATCCACGTGCCTTCGGGCTGGGCGTACTTGTCGTTCGCATCCGAGCGCACCGTCATCCAGCGCGGCCCGGGAGTGACTTCCACGCCAGGAGCCCCCTGGTTGTTCAAGGCGGCGAGGAAGGAGCTGGCACCGTTGAACTCGCTGGTGGTCGCCCGCTCGGCGCTGACGAAGATGCCATGGTTGGGGGTGCCACCGAGGATCGCGTGCGACACCTTCGCCGCGCCGCCGCCCTGCGCGATGTAGTGGCGGATGGCGTGGCCGCCGCGCGAATTGCCCATCAGCACCACCTGCCGCGCGCCGGTGGCCTGCAGCACCCGGTCCACCTCCTGGGCCAGGAAGCGCATGTGCTCGGTGGTGGAGGTGCGGCCCGGCTGCGCGCGGTCGTCGGCGTCCCGAGCCATCGGGTAGGGGTGGTCGATGGCGTAGAGCCGGTCGCGCGGCCAGCCGTTGGACTCGAAGCGCCACATCGTGGTGCTCCACAGGGCCGCACTGTCGCCGTTGCCGTGCACGAAGACGATGGGCGGGCGCGGCTGCGCGGGGGCAGCGCCCGACAGGCCGGGCGCCGCGCACCCCGCTGCCAGCAGCACGCCGACGGCCAGGGCGGCGTGCAGCAGCGCACGACGCGGGAAGGACGGGGTGGCAGTGGACGGTGTGCGGTGGAGGGCCGGCATGGCCCGAGTGTCTTACTTCTCGGGCTTGCCCAGCCGCCTGGCTAGCCTTCCATCCACAGCGGCGCCACGAAGGCGAAGAAGGCCCCCACCGCGAACAGCGCGACCGCCGCCACCCAGACCCACCGCGACCAGCGGCGCGTGCGCAAGCAGGCCTGACGCAGCGCGGGGTCGATCGGGCACGGTGCCGTGCGCAGGCGCCACTGCAACGCGCCGGCGGCCGCCAGCAGCGCGGCCGCGACGCCGAACACCGGTGCCTTGTACTCGCTCACCCAGACCAGCGCCGGCACCGCGCTCACGAGCCCCGCGAGCGCTGCGCCCAGCCCGAGCGACACGAGCAGCGCCGGCAGCGCGCAGCACACCAGCGTGCCTCCGCTGGCCAGCAGCGACAGCCACGCCGACCACCAGCCGGCTGCGGCCGCACCGTCGCCGGCCGGGCCCGCCGCCGCTGCCGCGCGCGGTGCGGTGCTCACGGCCGCCCGCGCATCTGCTCACGCAGCTGCGCCACGGTCTGCGTCATCGGCTCGGCCCGCGTGACCTCGTATCCGGCCTCGACGACCTCGGCCTTGAGCTTGTCCACGGCCAGGGTCTGACCCGGTTTGGCCTGCACCGCCACGACCTTCTGCTTGAGGTTGATGTACAGATCGGCGGTCTCGGGCAGCTTCTTCAGGCGCGCCTCGATGCCCTGGGCGCAGAACGCGCACACCATGCCGTTCACCGAGAGCTTGACGGCCGAGGGACTCGCGGCTGCCGCGGGCGCCGGGGTGGCCGCCTGGGCACGTGCGTCAGGCGTGAGGACGGCGAGCGCGGCGCCGACCAGCAGGGTTGAGGTGGCCAGCACGAGGGCGCGCGGCAACGACGTTGCGCGAGCGGTGGGGGTCTTCATGGTCTGTCCTTTCGTTTCGGAGAACGTCAATGGAGTTGAATGGGGTCGAATGGGGAAATGTCCAGGGCGCCTTCAAGGCACCCACATGAAGCTCAAGTGGCCGCTGCCTCGACGGGCCCCGAGCTCCAGAAACCACTGGCGGTGGATGAGCCGCACCATCGGCATCCACTCGGTCTTCGAGGCCTCGTGGGCCGGGCCACCGGCCCGCGGGATCCGCTCGCGCTCACGCCGGGCCTCGAGCAGCAGCCACGGCTGAACCTGCTCGTACTCGACCTCGTAGAGCGAGAAGCCGGTGCGGGCGTAGGCCGACTGGCGCCGCCAGTCGCCTGCGCGCATCGCCTCGGCACCGCCTCCGACGTACAGCCGCGTGGTCTCCCAATCGGCCAGCACCGCTGGCGAGAGCAAGGTGCGTGTGCCTCCCGTCAGGCCCTCGCCGCGCAGCGCGCCGAGCTGACCCACGAACCACAGGTTGGCCTGGGCATGCGGCAGGTTCCAGCGGTGCACGAGCCGCGTGTAGGTGAGCGCGCCCAGCTCGCGCGACGAGTGCATGCCCATGCTCCCGTGGGCCGGGCTGTCGAAGCGGGCGGTGGCCACGCCCAGCGCGTCGCGACCGGTGAAGGCGTAGTTCGCGGAGAACTTGCTCGAGCCCTCCTCGGCTTCGCCCATCACCATCACGAAGCCCTGCGACGCCATCGGCAGTGCGGCTGCCGGGCCGGCCAAGGCGCCGGCGGCTGCCAGCACGAGCAGGCGCCAGGCACCCATCGCCGTAGCGTGCCCGCGGCGGACACGCCAACGGGCCACGGAATTTCGGGAATCCATCTCTCGGACACTCCTGTACACGGGGCGGGAACGCGGTTCCCGCAGGCCATACCGTCATCGGCCGGCGCGACCGGGACAGGGTCCCGGCCAGGCGGCACGGCTATGCACCGGTCTACCAGACCGGGGTGTGGAGTGTCAGCGTCGAGGGGGGCGCTCGAGCCCGGCCGCCATCAGGCGCCCGGTGTCGCGCGGGCGGACCAAGGGGGGCGCCAGCGAGGCTGCGGGAGCGGGCACGGGCGCCCCCTCCATGAGCACGGCCTGCCAGGCATGGCACAGCTGACACGCCTCGCAGCTGTGCGACGAGGCGCCGGGGTCAGCCTGATCGTGGAGGTCGGCCCATAGCTCGCCACTGCCGTGACACGGCTGGTCGCCCGCTGCAGCGGCCTCCTCCCAGCCCGCGCCAGGCTGTGCCGTCATGACCGCAGCCGCCCAGCCGTGCAGCGGCAGGGCGACCAGCAACACGAGGATGACCCACAGGCGGCGCATGAGCGGGATGATAGGCCAGCGTTTGCTGCCGTGCCGCGGCACCCGACGTTCACCCTTTCGGCGCGCCCAACATGGGGCCGCTCTTCGTGCATCGACGGCCAGTTCAGCGTCCGGTCTCCCGGCGCAGCTCCAGCGTGGAAGCCCGCAGGTTCCAGACGCTGACATGGCGTCGCAGCAGCGACGTGCCGAGGGTGATGCGGTTGACCTCTCCGATCGAGGTGTTCAGCGGGTCGATGTCCAGCGTGACGGTGCCGTAGCGCAGCGCCTGCAGTCGACACTGCAATACCCCGCCGCCCTGCCGCTCCGTGCCACCGTCCGGCGCCTCGCTGCACCGCAGTG
>JBDKFA010000364.1:0-2805 GCA_039798945.1 Pseudomonadota bacterium | reverse complement strand
TGACCGGTTCCTGCGCAGTGCAGTCGAGCGCCATCGTCTTTGGCTCAAGGAGTTTGGCGAGAAGGGCGTCGCTAAGAGCCTCGTGGATGCATCAGCCTCATTGCAGTCGGTCGCCACCATTGCCGAGTTCGAGTCCATCTGCAAAACACTGGCGGGCATACCGTTGCCGATCGGGGTGTTCTCGGAGGAGCGGCCACGCATTCCGGCCGGTCCGAAACAAGTTGAAGAGCGCCCACGGCCTACTGAGCTCTCAGTAGCCTTCTTGAAGTTCCAGCTTGGTGGCCAACCAGCGGCCAACATCCACCACCTGGTTCCGCGCGAATTGCATGACATGGAGATCGAGGTCAGAGTCTCTCGATGGCCAGAGGGTGCCACGCACCTGGTGCTGACGCCGATCTCGGCAGAGCCCAGGAGCACCTACGAGCTCTCCGAGTTCACGTTCACGAAGCCGTCCACAGAGCCGCCGTACACGCTCATCCAGACGGGTCGTGCGGCTCTCCAGATCGCACAGGGACTGAAATCGAGGCCTTTCGAGTTCAAATACACGGCGGCATTCCAACCTGCCAGCGCAGAGCAGCCCGTTGCTGTCGTCGGCCACCGTACGCTTTTGGTGGAGGGCTTCGACATACGGGTCAACTCGATAACCGGCTATCAGCCTGTCGACGAAAAGATCCTGTTGATCCGCGATCTACTAAGACGGGAAGGCTGGGCAAATGCCGAGGAGCTGTCGGACATTCTTGAGCTGCTGACCAGTCTGGGCAATCTTGCTGGGAGAGCAGTTCAAGACGCCGTGTTCGATGGCGCGTGGGGCGAGAAAGAATTCCAAGTCCAGGTTCGAAAGGACCTTCGCCGGTCGCCTCGCATCGGGTCGGATCTGGAGGAGCACGCCGCGGCCGCAGGGGGCTTCACTGACTTGAGCCTTCGAGGAATCACGATCGAGCTCAAGGAGACGGACACGCGGATCAAACAGATGGAAGACTGCCGCAAGTTTGTCGAGCAAGCTGCCAGCTACGCGGTGGCCAAGGGCAAGCGCGTAGCTCTTTTGTGCATTCTGGATACCAGCGCCAAAGACTCTGCGCCTTGGTCGGCGGCCGACGGCATCGACGTTCTGATGTCAGCACCGCCAGCCAACGTGGCGGTCATCACGCTCGTCATCCAGGGGAACATCACTCGTCCGAGCAAGTTGTCCCGTTGAGGCCTTAGTCGCCTCGCTGGATGTCAAACGCGCACGACATCGTCAGTCAAGTTCCGGGTCTGAATTGGCAGCCCCTTGCAGGTTCTTGCTCGAGTCGCAGCTTTCCTTGGGGGCCTTGAAACTGACCACATCGAACTGAACCGCCCCGGGGCGATTCAAACAAGGAGCCGAGATGCCGCAAAGGAGTCGTTGCTGAACCTCAGCAATCAGTCTTGACCCGACTTTCGCCGCCACCGGCGCCACGACCGCTGCTAGGTGCAATCGCCAGTTTGAGCACCGCGACCCGCTTTATCGAAGCTCCTCGCCCGTTCTCCTTGACAACGGCACGGGTCTCCTGATGCCGGCAACCCACCGATCGGTTGAACAACGCGTCTCCTGAAGATGCGCATAGGTCCGCCAATCCTCTCGGTCTCGCAGGTCGGAGTACAGCAGAACATGGTTTACTTGAACCTAGCTCTAGTCCAGTTCCCAACGTAGTCGAACAGATTCTTCACACTGTTCGAATAGGCCCCATCCGGCGCACCGCAGTTGCCGCATGGCGTGAATCCGTGGGTAGCGCCTTCGATAAAAACAAGGTCCTTGTCGGTGCTCTTCGAATTCTCGAACTCCTCTTCCGAGTCGCGGATGAACAGATAGCCACCCATGCCGGCAACCAGAGTCGGCGCCGAGATGGACCTCACGGCACAGACGGTGGAGTTGTTGCTGGAACAGTGGTCAATACCATCCAGCGAGTTGTTCGACATCACCGCTTGTGTGCTCAGGAAGGAGCGGATGCTCAAGAGCTTGGTGCCGCGATCGAACGCATTGGTTGAATCCTTCGTCTGCAGCTCAACCGGGCTGACCGACACCACCATCTGTTCCGAGATGGAGCCGTCGTTCTTGAGCAGCTTGCGCGGCAGCTTGGTAAAGCGTAGCTTGTCTTTGGGATCCAGGCTGTGCAACTGTGATGCGCCGCCAGGGCCAGCACCGGGATTGCCACCATGCGGGATGAGGAAGATGTCGTTGTCTGGATACGGGCCGCTACCGGCTTGGAGCGCACGGCGCTTTGCGAGCGCCGATTCGATCAACGCGTTCATGCGCTTCGACTGGGCGGCGTAGTAGCGGGCCTGGAAGTCGGCCGTGTACGCGGAGGCACCGCTGGGGTTATATCCATTCGCGGGGTTATAGGGGTCCAGCGCGGGATCGAAGCTCTTCGGCGTTTCATTGACGACCGACCCGTTCAGACTGCGCAACAAGATGACTGGCACGCCCGGGTGCGCGTCGGCCAGCACCAGTGCATCGCCTTTGGGCAGGTTGGCGAGTTCATCGCGGCAAGGAACGAGTTTCTGCGGGCTCTTGCAGAATGCGGTGCCATTTTCTGCAACGGCCTGGTAGTAGCTGAGGGTTGGCCCCCCGCCGCTGTGACCGAACAAGACCACCTTCTCGATACCTGCCTGCTTGCGCAGGTATTCCATGCCGGCCTTGACATCCAGTGCGATGAGGTCCCAATCAACAAGGAATTCGTTGTTGTCGAAGCGCGTGTTCATGCACAGCGCGGCAAAACCTCGCTTGGGCAATTCTTGGCATCCAGGGTGCTGCAGATAGTTGCTCGTGCGATGCACGATCAGGAA
>JBDKFA010000363.1:0-22755 GCA_039798945.1 Pseudomonadota bacterium | reverse complement strand
TGGCCTTGTCGTGATCCATCGCGTCTCCCTGAAACCCGCGCGAAATCGCCGGATGATGCCAGCGCCGCTGCATTCGTCCAATCAGGCCCAAGCTAAGGGGCCCATTGACGTTGCCTATGATGTGACGATGCTCTCATACCCGAATTCCCTTGGCCACAAGGCCGGTTTGGCCGGTTTGGCCAGCCTGGCTGGCCTGACCCTCGCCTGCGCCCACGCGGCCTCCGCACCCCCTGCCCCATCTGCCATGCCTGACCCCCAGCTCACCACCGCCGCAGCCCAGCCCGCCAGGCCCGACTCCGACCCCTGGCTCTGGCTCGAGGAGGTGCAGGGTGAGCGGGCGCTGCAGTGGGCCCGCGCACGCAACGCCGTCACGCGCGAACGGCTGCAGGCCTGGCCCGAGTTCGGCACCACGCGCGATGCGCTGCGCGCGATCCTCGACTCGCGCGAGCGCATCCCGGCCGTCGCTCGCCGCGGCGACTGGTTCTACAACTTCTGGCAGGACGCGGCCAACCCACGCGGGCTGCTGCGCCGCGCCACGCTCGAGCAATACCGGCAGCGCGAGCCGAAATGGGAGACCGTGCTCGACCTGGACGCACTCGCGAAACAGGAGGGCGAGAACTGGGTGTGGGGCGGCGCGAACTGCTTCGGCCCGAGCTACCGGCGCTGCATGCTGAGCCTGTCGCGCGGCGGCGCCGACGCCAAGGTGATGCGCGAGTTCGACGTCGTCGACCAGGCGTTCGTGCCGGGTGGTTTCGGCCTGCCCGAGGCGAAGTCGTCCTTCACCTGGATCGACGCCGACACGGCCTACGTCTCCACCGACTTCGGCCCAGGCTCGATGACGGACTCGGGCTACCCGCGCGTGGTCAAGCGCTGGCGGCGCGGGCAGCCGCTCGGTGAGGCGCAGACCGTGTTCGAGGGCCAGGTGCGCGATGTCTCGGCCTGGGTGTGGGTGGACCGCACGCCGGGTTTCGAGCGCACGGTATTCGGGCGCTCCACCGACTTCTGGAACACGTCGATGGCGCTGCAGCAAGGTGGGAAGGAAGGCAGCCAGCTGCTGCCGCTGCCCAAGCCCGCCGATGCGCAGCTGAGCTTCTGGCGCAGCCAGGTGCTGGTGAACCTGAAGAGTGCGGCGACAGTGGGTGGGCGCAGCTGGCCCGCCGGCACGCTGCTGGCAGGGCCGGCCGAGGCCTACCTGGCCGCGGCACGGGCGCAACAACCGCGCGAGGCGCGCGCCTCTGGCCCCGCTGCAGCTGCAGGTGCCGCGGCTTCGCGCGCGGCGGCCGCGCTGCCCGACATCGCCTGGACGCCGCTGTTCACGCCAACTGCCAGCCGCTCGCTGCGCGGCTGGACGGCCACCCGCAGCACCGTCGTGCTGTCCGTGCTCGAGGACGTAAGCGGGCGCCTGGAGGAGCAGCGCCTGCACGAGGGCGCGTGGACGCGCCGCGAGGTGCGTGCCCCGTCACCGGGCACCTTGTCCGTGCAGGCCCTGCACGACCCGCTGCTGGCCGAGGACCCGCTGGCCGAGGCCTACCTGCTGAATTACGCCGACTTCCTCACCCCCGACTCGCTGCTGCTCGGCCGCACCGGCAGCGACACGCGCGAGCCGCTGAAGGCACGGCCCGCTTTCTTCGACGCCGCCGGCATGCGCGTGGAGCAGCACTTCGCCACCTCGAAGGACGGCACCCGCGTGCCCTACTTCGTGGTGTGGCCGCGCGGGGCGGTGGCCGACGGCACCAACCCGACGCTGCTGTACGGCTACGGGGGTTTTCGCGTGCCGCAGCTGCCCTGGTACTCGGCTGCCTTCGGCACCGCCTGGTACAGCCGGGGCGGCGTGCTCGTGGTGGCCAACATCCGCGGTGGCGGCGAGTACGGCCCGGCCTGGCACCAAGCCGCGGTGAAGGCGGACAAGCAGAAGAGCTACGACGACTTCGCCGCCGTCGCCGAAGACCTGATCACACGCCGCATCACGAGCCCGCGCCACCTCGGCATCCAGGGTGGCAGCAATGGCGGGCTGCTGGTGGGGGCGGTGATGCTGCAGCGCCCGGAGCTCTTCGGTGCGGTGGTGTGCTCGGTGCCGCTGCTGGACATGCGCCGCTACCACCGGCTGCTGGCCGGGGCGAGCTGGATGGCCGAGTACGGCGACCCCGACAAGCCCGAGGAGTGGGCCTTCATCTCGCGCTACAGCCCCTACCAGAACGTGCGTGCGGACATGAAACTGCCGCCGGTGCTCTTCACCACGAGCACGCGCGACGACCGCGTGCACCCGGGGCACGCGCGCAAGATGGCAGCCCGCATGCTCGAGCAGGGGCACCCGGCGCTGTACTTCGAAAACATGGAGGGCGGGCACGGCGGGGCCGCCGACAACGCGCAACGCGCCGACCTGCTGACCCTCGAGTTCGCGTTCCTGTGGCAGGAGCTCGGGCCGCGCCACGTGAGGTTGCCGGCCGAGCCGGCGCGCAGCACGGCACGCTGAGGACCCGCCGACGGGGCTTCGGAGGAAGCTTCGAAGGAGGGTTCGGGCCGTGGGCTGCGTGCTTCAGCGCGACCCGGCGGCGAGCAGCCGCCGAACCATCGCCTCGACCTCGGCGGCCGTCTCCTGCGGCCGCTCCATCGGGAAGAGGTGGCTGCCGGGCAGAAAGCGCAGGCGCTCGGGGTCTTGCGTGCCCACCACCTTGCGCGTCATGTCCAGGCCCACCTGCCGCACCTCCAGCGAGTGATCGCCGCCGATGAAGCCCACCGGGCAGCGCAGCGGGTGCGCCCGCAGCAGCCGGTCGAGGTTGTGGGGCAGGGTGTTGTAGATCTGGGTCTCCACCTCGCGCGCGAAGCTGAGCGTGCGCCGCATCCGCCCGTCGGGCCCCGGCTCGTCGTGCGTGCCGTGCTGCACGTAATCCTCGAGCACGGCCGGGTGCCAGCGCGCGAAGGCGCGCTTGCCTTGAAAGTGGGCCCGCACCGCGTCGAGGTCGGGCCAGTGCTGGCGCCGGCGCCGGCTGATGCGCCCGGGTGAGACCGAGCCCACGAGCTGCGTGAGCTTCACGAGCTCGAGCGTGCGCGCGCGCCAGCCGCCCAGCAGCGGCGAGTCCAGCAGCACCACACCCTGCACGGGCCTGCCCCCGAGCTCGGGGTGGCGGGCCGCGCACATCACGCTCAGAAAGCCGCCAAGCGAGTGGCCCACGAGCACCACGGGCCCGGGGTGCGCCGCTGCCAGCGGCCCCGCGAAGTCGGCCAGCTGCTGCACCAGGTGGCGCCAGTTGCTGGTGACGGGGTAGCGGGGGTCGTGGCCGAAGCGCTCGAGCGCCTTCACCGTGAACCCGCGCGCGCGCAGCGAGCGAAAGAGCAGGCCGTAAGTGGAGGCGGGAAAGCTGTTGGCGTGCGAGAAGACGATGAGCGGCATGGGCAGGCAGTCGGGGCGGGGAGTCCGCCAACAGGCAGGCGGCTCAGGCTCAGTGCAAGGGTTGCACCACGCCTGCGGCGACCAGACCCTCCAGCATAGCCCCGCCCGGCCACGCGGGCCCCGCCTGGCGACCTGACGCGAGGTCGGCCGCCCAGGCCACGGCCAGGCGGCGCAGCGTCGACACCACCTGCGGGTCGGGCCAGCGCCGCCCGCAGGCGAGGAAGGCGAGCCAGTCGGTGTCCTCGCCCTCGGCGTCCATGTGCGTGGAGCGCTCGCCGAAGACGACGCCGGCAAAACTCCCGCGGCCGGCTGCCTGCGCAGCCTCGGTGATCCGGCGCAGCGCGGGGTGCGCGTTGTGGCGCGCGTTGCAGCCGTCGGACTTCGCCGCGAGCGACAGCACCGGCCGCTGGCCCTCGGCGCTGAGCTGCCGCAGCGGCGGCTCGAAGCCTCGGCCGGCCACGGGGTCCAGCAGCACCGCGCCGGCCACGCGCGAGGGGGCCAGCTCGGCCAGCCGCGCACCGAGCACGACCGCGAAGTGCGCGCCGGCGGAAAAGCCGGCGACGACGATCGGGGCGTTGGCGGGCAGCCATCCTGGGGCAGTGTCAGCCACCCGCGGCCCGGGCGCGCCCGCTACTGCCCCCACGCCCACGCCCACGCCCACGCCCACGCCCACGCGCCCGGCGGCCAGGCCGTCGGCCAGCGCACGGGCGAGCTCGGCGTTGCCGCCGGCCACCGAAGCATTCACGCACAGCGTGGCGAGCCCCGCCTGCGCCAGGGCCACCGCCAGGCTGCGCAGGTGCCGGCATTCGCGCATGAAGCCGTGCTGCAGCGTGACGAGGCCCCGCGCGGGGCCGTCGGCGGCGGCCGGCAGGTGCCATTCGGCCTGCACGGTCTGGCCGCCGAGCTCCAGGGGGTGCACCACGCGCTGAAAGTCGACGCGCACGGCCGGGCCATCGGGTGCGGCGACGGGCGGAGCTGAAGCGCACCCCGCGAGCAGCAGCGAGGCCAAGGCCACGCCCGCGAGCAGCGCTCGGCCGGCCCGGCGCCACGCACCGGGTTCAGTCGCCACCGCCGCACCCCGGCCAACCCGTGGCCGCCCTGCCCTCGCGCGAGCCTGCACCACGCGCTCAGCGCGAACGCGCCGCCTCCTGCTCCTGCAGCAGCCGCCACATCACCTTGCCCGAGCCGCTCTTGGGCAGCGCGTCGACGAACTCCACGAGGCGCGGCACCTTGTAGGCCGCCATGTGCGCGCGTGCCCACTCGATCACGTCCTCGGGCCGCGCAGTGGCGCGTGCCTCGGCGCGCAGCACGACGACGGCCTTCACCGTCTCGCCACGGTAGCCGTCCGGGGCCGAGATCACGCAGGCTTCCTGCACCAGCGGGCACTTGAACAGCAGCAGTTCGACCTCGCTCGGCCAGACCTTGAAGCCGCTCGCGTTGATCATGCGCTTGAGGCGGTCGGTGATGAAGAAGTAGCCCTCCTCGTCCATGCGCCCGAGGTCGCCGGTGCGGAAGAAGCGCTCACCGTCCACCTCGACGAAGGCGGCCTCGGTGGCCTGCGGGTGCCCCCAGTAGCCCTTGAAGACCATCGGCCCGCGGGTGACGATCTCGCCCGTCTCGCCCACCGGCACCTCGCGCAGCGTGTCGGGGTCGACCACGCGCGAATCGACGCCGAAGATCGGCATCCCGAGGCACTGCAGCTTCGCGCGCTCGGGCGGGTTCGCGTGGCTTGGGGCAGCGGTCTCGGTCAGGCCATAGCCCTCGGCGAAGGTCAGGCCGAACTCCTGCTGCAGCCGCTCGGCCACCGCGTGGGGCATCGCTGCTCCGCCACCAGAGAGGTAGCGCAGGCTCGTCAGGTCGAAGCTGCGGTAGTTCGGGCTGCCGAAGAGGTCGACGATCATCGTCGGGATGCAGGTGAAGTGCGTGATCCGCCGACGCGAGATCAGCCGCCCGGCGAGCTCGCGGTCCCAGCGCGGCAGGATCACCACCGTCATGCCGGTCCAGGCCGGTGCGAGCACGCCGTACATGAAGCCGGTGATGTGGAACATCGGCACCACGCCCAGGCTGATGCTTTCCGCGCCGACGTGGCCCCACAGCGCCGCACCCACCGCGTTGGGCATCAGCGTGCGGTGGGTGTGCATGCAACCCTTGGGCAGGCCCGTGGTGCCCGAGGTGTACGGCAGGAGCGCGAGGTCGTCTGGCTGCGCCTCGTGGGGGCCGGGCTGCAGGCCGGCCGCAAGCGCCTCCCCCCAGCGCACGAACCGTGCATCGGACGTGTCGCCACCTGGGACGGACGGCAACGGCGGGTCGGCCCGCAGCCACTCGAGGATCGCCGCCGACGGTGCCTCCTGCGGGTCCACCGCCTCGGGCATCGTCTCGGGGTAGCGGGTCACGAGCACGCGCTGCAGCCGGCTCGCCTCGGGCAGCGCGGCATCGGCCTGCGCGACGATGCCGGCGAGGTCGGCCGAGGTGATCACGAGCCGCGCGCCAGGGTCGGTGATGTAGTGGCCGAACTCGTCGGCACGGTTCATCGGGTTCACCGGCACCACCACCGCGTCCGCCCGCAGGATCGCGTAGACCGCCACCACGTACTGCGGGCAGTTCTGCAGGAACACGGGCACGCGGTCGCCGCGCCGCACGCCCTGCGCCTGCAGCCAACCGGCCAGCGCCAGGGCCTGCGCGTGCAGCGCGCGCCAGGTCAGCGCCTGGCCGAAGAAGAGGTAGGCGGGCTTGTCGGGGTAGCGGCGTGCCGCCACCTCGAGGTTGAACCACAGAGTCGTCTCGGGCACGACGAGCTCGCGCGGCAGGCGTGCCGGCCAATAGGAGTGGTGGGGGCGGTCGCTCATCAGGGTTCCTGGGTAGGTCCGGTGCACACCGGGTCGTGGATCCTCGACCACGTGTCGAGCACGTGTCAATGAGAGTCAAACCGAAGAGGTGAATCGGTGAACTGCTCCCGGCCTCGACCCGCCAGCCCCGACAATCAGGCATGGACAGGAAGCCCCCGATCGATGCGCTGCACGGCCTGCGCGTGCTGGAACTCGGCCAGCTGATCGCCGGGCCCTTTGCGGGCAAGACGCTGGCCGACTTCGGCGCCGACGTGATCAAGGTCGAGCCCGTGCAAGGCGGCGACCCGCTGCGCACCTGGCGGATGCTGCGAGACGGCACCTCGGTGTGGTGGGAGGTGCAGTCGCGCAACAAGCGCTCGGTCGCGCTCGACCTGCGCTCCCCGGACGGCCAGCAAGCAGCACGGGCGCTGGCCGCCGAGGCCGACGTGCTGATCGAGAACTTCAAGCCCGGCACGCTCGAGGAGTGGGGGCTGGGCTGGGAGACGCTGCATGCGCTGAACCCCCGGCTCGTGATGCTGCGCATCTCCGGCTACGGGCAGACGGGCCCGTACCGCCATAAGCCGGGCTTCGGCGTGCTGGGCGAAGCGATGGGCGGCCTGCGCCACCTCACGGGCGAGCCCGGGCGGGTGCCGGTGCGGGTGGGCGTGTCCATCGGCGACACGCTGGCGGCGCTGCACGGCGTGATCGGCGTGCTGCTGGCGCTGCGCCACCGCGAGGTGAACGGCGGCCTCGGGCAGGTGATCGACGTCGCCCTCTACGAGAGCGTGTTCAACGTGATGGAAAGCCTGCTGCCCGAGTACGACGCCTTCGGCGCGGTGCGCGGCGCGGCGGGCAGCGCGCTGCCCGGCATTGCGCCGAGCAACGCGTACCGCTGTGCCGGCGACGCCTGGGTGCTCGTGGCGGGCAACGGCGACAGCATCTTCAAGCGGCTGATGCAGGCCATCGGCCGGCCCGACCTCGCCGCGGACCCCGGCCTCGCGCGCAACGACGGACGCGCGGCGCGGGCGCAGCAGGTCGATGCGGCCATCGGCGAATGGACGGCCACCCGTCCGATCGAGGAAGTCATCGCCACCCTCGAGGCAGCCGGCGTGCCCGTGGGGCGGATCTACACCGTGGCCGACATCGCAGCCGACCCCCAATACCAGGCTCGCGACATGATCCTGCAGACGCACGATGCCGGCGGCCGCTCGTTGAAAGTGCCAGGCATCGTGCCCAAGCTCGCCGCCACGCCCGGGCGGTTGCGTACCCCCGCGCCGCGGCTGGGCGAGCACACCCAAGCCGTGCTCGCCGGACGCGCGTGGGGGCCGTCTGCGGCGAACGACGATGCGGCTTGAGCAGCCACCATGCTGACCGGTCCTCAGGTGGCCACAGCAGGGGCATGGCGCTCCGCGCTGGAGGTGCTGCGCTGGGAGTGGCGGCTGCTGCGCGCGCACCCCAAGCACGCGCTTGCCTGCCTGGGCCTGCTCTTCGTGCCTGCGGTCTACGCGTGGATCTACCTCTACGCGATGTGGGACCCGGCCAGCCACACCCGCGACCTGCCTGCGGGGCTCGTCAGCCTGGACACCGGCGCGCAGTACCGCGAGCGTGAGCTCAACCTTGGCCGCCAAGTGCTCGACCAGATCGAGCGCCAGGGCCAGTTCGCCTACCGGCGCTACGACGACCCCGAGCAGGCGCGGCGCGAGGTGCGCCAGGGGCGCCTGTCCTTCGTGCTGGAAATCCCGGCCGACTTCAGCCGGCGCGCGCTGCCCGGCGAGCAGCCTGGTGCCGCCAAGCTCAGGATCTACACGAGCGAGGGCAACAACTTCGCCAGCGCCGAATTCGCGCGCCGCTTCGCGCCCGAGGTGGCGCAACGGGTGAACACGATGCTTGCCGAGGCCCGCTGGGACCTCGTGCTCTCGCGCGCGGACGGCTCGCAACGCAGCCTGGAGACGCTGCGCACGGCACTCGGCGAGTTGTACCGCGGTTCCAGCGAGCTGCAGGGTGCCCTCGCCCGGGCGCGCGAGAGCAGCCAGCAGCTCGTCAGCGGCGCGGGGGGCGCGAACGAGGCGGCCACCAGGCTTCGCGCCGGGGCGGCCCAGGTCGCCGACGGTGCGCAGCAACTGGGCAGCGGGGTACGCCAGCTCGCCTCGTCGCTGCGCGCGCTCGAAGCGCGCCGCCCCTCGGACGCCGAGCTGCAGGCGCTGCGCCAGGGCGCGCGTGCACAGGCTGAAGGGCAGCGCGAGATGCTGCGCGGACTCGACGCCCTGGGCGCAGGCTCGAGCCAGCTGGCGGCCGGCCTCGGCCAGGTTCGCGAGGCCGCCGACGAGGTGCCTCTGTTCGGCACTCGCCTGGCCGAAGGCCTGGCGCCGGTCTCCGAGGGCATGCAGCAGCTGGGCGCGGGGCTGCAACGCGCACGGGGCGGCCAGGCCCAGTTGCTGCAAGGCGCCCAGCGGCTCGAGGAAGGGGTGGAGACCCTGGCCGACGGTACGCAACGCGCGGGCCAGGCCCTTGCCGCACTCACAGCCCGGCTCCCCGAGGACGGCCGGCCGGAGGCCCTGGCGGATGGCGCGCGCGAGCTGCTGCGCGGGCACGAGGCGCTGCAGGCGGGCTTGCAGCAGCTGTCGGGCGGCACGCAGGCCCTGCCGGGTGGCTTGGCGCGCCTGGCCGACGGAGCGGGGCGCCTGAGCACGGGACTGGAACTTGTCCTGCGCACCCTGCCCCCGGCCGTGGACCGCCCCGAAGGCAGTGCCCAGGGGCTGGCGCAGTCGGTGCAACCGGTGCTCGAGGTGGTGGCACCGGTGCCCAACCAAGGCAGCGCGCTGACACCGAATTTCGTGCCGCTGGCGCTGTGGGTGGGTGCCGTGATGGTCGCTTTCGTGGTCCACCTGCGGCGCGTGCCCGCCCCGCTCGCGGGCTTGCCGCGCGGCGTTCTCGCGCTCGGCAAGCTCGCGCTGCCGCTGGCGATGGTGCTGCTGCAGTCACTCGTGATGCTGGCGATGCTCGCCTTCATGCTCGGCGTGACCGCGCCGCAGCCGATGCTCTTCGCGCTGCTGCTGGCCACCACGTCCGTGACCTTCCTGGCGCTGGTATGGGCCCTCGTGCGCGTGCTCGGCGACCTCGGCAAGGTGGTCGCGGTGCTGCTGCTGATCGTCCAGGTCTCCGCCGCCGGAGCGCTGCTGCCCATCGAGCTCAGCGACGAAGCCTTCCAGGCCATGCACCCCTACCTGCCGCTCACCTGGGTGGTGCAGGCCTTCCGCGCGAGCCTGTTCGGCGCCTTCGACGGCGCCTTCTGGCCCACCTACGGGGTGGTGGCCGCCATCGGGCTGTCGGCGCTGGCGCTGGGCGCCCTGTTCGGCCGCTGGCGAGCGGTGGAGCCAGAGGGCTGGCGACCGCCGCTGGACCTCGACTAGCGCCCCCGTCCACGCGCGCGCCACCCTCTGTCGCTTCCCGCTTCGAAACGAGCGCCTGGCGCGCCCCCACGCCCTCAGGCGGCCAGCACGTGGCGCGCCACGCTCGTGTACACCGGGATGCCCACGAGGATATTCAGAGGGAAGGTGATGCCCAGAGACAGCCCGAAGTACAGCGACGGGTTCGCCTCGGGTATCGCGAAGCGCAGCACCGCGGGCACCACGATGTAGGAGGCGCTGGCAGACAGCACCATCAGCAGCGCCGCATCGCCCGCCGGCAGGTTCAGCAGCACCGCCAGGCCGAGGGCGATGGCCGCGTGCACGACCGGGCCGAGGGCTGCATAGGCAATCAGCACGGGCGACTGCGTGCGCGCAGCGGCGAAGTTGCGCGCCACCATCAGGCCCATGTCGAGCAGGAAGAAGGCGAGCATGCCCTTGAAGAGGTCGCCCGAGAAGGGCTTCATCATCGCCTGGCCCGCCGGCCCGCTGAGGAAGCCCACGGCCATCGAACCGAGCAGCAGCAAGTGGGCGCCGTCGGTGAAGGCCTCATGCAGCACGCGCCGCATCGACACGCCCGCACCGCCGCCAATGCCCACTGCGGCTGCTCCACCCGCACCCAACTGCAGGCCGGCCGGCGCAGCCTGCCGCTGGCGCATCAGGCTTGAAAGCAGCACCGCCATGATGATGGCAGGCGACTCCATCACCACCATCGCCACCGTCATGTGGCCACCGGCCTTCATGCCCTGCGCCTCGAGGAACTGCAACGCCGTGACGAAGGTCACCGCGCTGACCGAGCCGTAGGCAGCCGCCACCGCGGCGGCGTCCAGGCCGCCGACATGGCGGCGCAGGAAGGCGTAGCCGATCGCCGGCACGACGAGGGCCATCAGGATGGCCGCACCGATGCCCGCGGCCACCGTGGCGCTCCAGCCCGACTGCGCGAGCGAGAAACCACCCTTCAGGCCAAGGGCCATCAAGAGGTAAAGCGACAGGAACTTCGAAATCTGCGGGGGTATCTCCAGGTTGGAGCGCAGCGCACCGGCGAGCACGCCGAAGGCGAAGAAGAGGATCGCGGGGTCCAGAAGGTTGTTCATGAGAGTGTCCTTGACCCGGATGCTAGGAAGGATGACTCATCATGGAAAATCGATTTTGCGATGGCTGTGCATAGACTTTCTTCTATGCATGTCACCTTTCGCCAGCTGCGCCTGTTCCTCGCCCTGGCCGAGACCGGGAGCGTCACCGGGGCGGCGCGCGCGCTGCACGTCACGCAGCCCACGGCCTCGATGCAGCTGCGCGAGGTCGCCGAGGCCGTCGGCGTACCGCTGTACGAGGTGGTGGCCCGCCGCATGCACCTGACCGACGCCGGCGTGGAGCTGGCACGCACCGCGCGCACGATGGTCGCCGAGTGGGAAGCCTTCTCGCAGAAGGTCGATGCGATGAAGGGCCTCACGCGCGGCCTCTTGAAGGTGTCGGTCGTCAGCACCGCCAAGTACTTCATGCCGCGCCTGCTCGGGCAGTTCTGCGAGCGGCACCCCGAGATCGACATCTCCCTGGAGGTTCTCAACCGCGACGGGGTCGTGGCCCGGCTGCGCGAGAACCGGGATGATCTCTACATCATGTCGATGCCGCCGGCCGAGCTCGAACTCGAGGACCGCGTCTTCATGCCCAACCCCATCGTGGCCATCGCGGCCGCTGACCACCCGCTTGCCAGGCGACGACGGCTGGTGCTGAACGACCTGCGCGAGCAGCCCTTCATCCTGCGCGAGCGCGGTTCGGGCACCCGCATGGCGGTGGACGCACACTTCCGGCGCGCGCGCTTCGTGCCGCGCGTGCGGCTGGAACTCGGCAGCAACGAGGCCATCCGAGAGGCGGTCGC
This sequence comes from Pseudomonadota bacterium, assembly GCA_039798945.1. Taxonomy (GTDB): domain Bacteria; phylum Pseudomonadota; class Gammaproteobacteria; order Burkholderiales; family Burkholderiaceae_C; genus Rubrivivax. The sequence goes on along the minus strand of JBDKFA010000363.1, from coordinate 11,259 downwards.
AGGGCGTCTTGGCCTTGCGGTGCTGTCGCGCCACGCGCTCGGCGAGGACCCATCCCGCCTCGGCCTGGCGGTGCTGCCCGTACAGGGCCTTCCGATCGCGTCGAGCTGGCATGTGGTGTGGCCACGGGGCAAGCGCCCTTCGCCGATCGCCGAGGTGTTCCGCAGGCATCTCGAGCCGCCGGCAGGATTGGCGGGTGGAGCGGCGGGTGGAGCGGCGCGAGCAGCGACCCGGGTCCGCTGAACGGCAACCCGAACGGCCACCCAACCCTGCCCGCCACGGCGCTGCGGACGGGTTTGGCGTACACTGCGGAGTTCCCCAGGCGTGGTCACACCCCTGGAGTCCCCCATCCCCTCTGACCTCTTTCCCCGGCGCTACCTCTGCGGCGTCGCGGCGCGCAAGCGGTGCGGTCGGCGGCGATGCCGTCCGCTGGACTGTTCCTGACGCCACTGCGCGCACGCTTCGAGTGCGCGGCATGTGCGCGAATCGACCTACCCGGTGACTTCACCCTCGGCCGACCGGCATCTCGCCGGCTGGCCGAACTGGCGTGCGCGCACACCCTGGAAGCGGGTTCGCGGCAACGCCGGTTTCTGCGACCGCGAGAGAACCGAAGAGATGAGTTTCGAATCCCTGAACCTGCACGAAGCCCTGCAGGCCGCCCTGCGCGATGCCGGCTACACCGAGGCCACCGAGGTGCAGCAACGCGCGATCGGCCCGGCCCTTGCCGGGCACGACCTGATGGTGTCCTCGCGCACCGGCAGCGGCAAGACCGCGAGCTTCATGCTGCCCGCCCTCACGCGCGTGCTGGAGGCCCGCCAGGACCCCGCCAAGCGGCGCCCGCCCGGCGTGCCGAGCGGGCCACGCGTGCTGGTGCTCACGCCCACGCGCGAACTGGCGATGCAGGTGGCACGCGCCGCCAGCAGCTACGGGCGCCACGTGCGCGGGCTGCGCGTGGCCACCGTGGTGGGCGGCGTGCCCTACGGGCTGCAGCTGCGCCAGCTCGCGGGGCCGCTGGACGTCCTGATCGCCACCCCCGGCCGCCTGATGGACCACATGGCCTCGGGCAAGGCCGTGCTCAAGGGCGTGGAGATGCTGGTGCTCGACGAAGCCGACCGCATGCTCGACATGGGCTTCATCGAGGACATCCACCACATCGCCCAGGCGCTGCCCGAAACGCGCCAGACCGTGATGTACAGCGCCACTTTCGGCGGCCACGTGGGCCGTCTGGCGCAGGAGCTGCTGCGCGAGCCGCAGCGCGTGGACGTGGCCTCGCACACCGATGCGCACGCCGACATCGAACAGCGCCTGCACTGGGCCGACGACCTCGACCACAAGCATGCGCTGCTCGACCACGTGCTCACCGAGCGCAGCGTCGACCAGGCGCTCGTGTTCACCAGCACCCAGCGCGACGCCGAATGGCTCGCCGACCGCCTGGCCGAGATGGGCCACGCGGTGGCCGCGCTGCACGGCGGCATGCCGCAGGGGCGGCGCAACCGCGTGCTGCAGGGCCTGCGCACGCGCCAGCTGCGCGTGCTGGTGGCCACCGACGTCGCCGCGCGCGGCATCGATGTGCCGAGCATCAGCCACGTCATCAACTACGGCCTGCCGCTGAAGGCGGAGGACTACGTGCACCGCATCGGCCGCACGGGCCGCGCCGGCCGCTCGGGCCTGGCCGTGACGCTGGCCGAGCGCCGCGACATGGGCATGATCCAGCGCATCCAGCGCTTCACGACGCAGGCCATTCCGCCGGCCGTGATCGCGGGCCTGGAACCGCAGCGGCCGGCCCCGCAGGCGAAGCCCCCCCTGCACGCGACGAGGCCCGGCAACGGTCCGCGCCGTCACGGACCGGGCCCGGCGCACCCGCGCGGCGGCCGCCCCGCGCACACCGGCCACCACCGGCCGCGTCAGGCCGCGCGCTGAGTCACACCACCACCGGCTCGGGCTCGAGCCGGATGCCGAAGCGCCCGTAGACGCTCTCCTGGATCGCGCGCGCCAGCGTCACCACCTCGCCCCCGGTGGCGCCGCCGCGGTTCACGAGCACCAGGGCCTGCTTGTCGTACACCCCCGCGCCGCCCACGGCCTTGCCCTTCCAGCCGCAGGCGTCGATGAGCCAGCCGGCGGCTAGCTTCACGCTGCCGTCGGGCATCGGGTAGTGCACGAGCTCGGGGTTGCGGTCGATGATGTCGCGGCACTGCTCGGCCGTGACCACCGGGTTCTTGAAGAAGCTGCCGACATTGCCGATCTGCGCAGGGTCGGGCAGCTTCGCACGGCGGATCGCGCACACCCAGTCGAAGACCGTACAGGGGTCGGGCGCGGTGATGCCCGTCTCGGCGATGCGCCGTTGCAGGTCGAGGTAGCCGAGCATGGGCTGCCAGGGCCGTGGCAGCCGCAGCCGCACGTGCGTGATCACGCTCTTGCCAGCCAGGTGCTGCTTGAAGACGCTGTCGCGGTAGCCGAAGCGGCAGGCGGCGCGGTCGAGCGTGACGGTGCGGCCCGTGATGAGGTCCACCGCGTCGAGCGACTCGAAGCGGTCGGCCAGCTCCACCCCGTAGGCGCCGATGTTCTGCACCGGCGCCGCCCCGCAGGTGCCGGGAATGAGCGCCAGGTTCTCCAGGCCCGGCCAGCCCTGGGCGAGCGTCCAGGCCACGACCTCGTGCCAGTTCTCGCCGGCGCCGAACTCGACGATCCAGGCGTCCTCGCGCACGTCCACGAGCCGTCGCCCCATCACCTCGACCTTGATCACCGGCCCGGGCGGGTCGTGCGTGAAGACGACGTTGCTCCCGCCGCCGAGGATGAACTTCGCCGCCGGGCCGAGCGCAGGGTCGTCCACCACGCGGCGCACATCGGCGGCGCTGCGCACGCGCACGAGCCGCGCCGCCACCGCCGGCAGGCCGAAGGTGTTGAGCGCGCGCAGGTTCACGCGGGCCTCGACGGGGAGCACGGCAGAGTCGGTCATGCCAGAATTCTCGCCTTGAAAGGCCCGTCCCCCGGGCCACCTCCGCCGCCTGCCGCCATTTCAGTATTCGACCTGCAACCTGCCATGCCGAGCTTCGATGCCGTCCTCGAACCCGATCTGGTCGAGCTGCGCAACGCGGTCGACCAGGCCAGCAAGGAAGTGGCCAACCGCTTCGACTTCAAGGGCACGAGCGCGCGGCTCGAGCTTGCCGACAAGGGCAAGTCGCGCGAGCTCACCCTCTATGGCGACACCGATTTCCAGATCGGCCAGGTGCGCGAGGTGCTGGTGGGCAAGCTCGCCAAGCGCGGCGTGGACGTGCGCTTCCTCGACTTCTCCGCGCGCATCGAGAAAATCGGCGGCGACAAGGTGAAGCAGGCCGTGGTGGTCAAGACCGGCATCGACGCCGACAACGCCAAGGCCATGCAGTCGGCCATCAAGCAGAGCAAGCTCAAGGTGCAGGCGCAGATCCAGGGCGACGTGGTGCGCGTGAGCGGCGCCAAGCGCGACGACCTCCAGCTCGCCATGCGTCACCTGCGCTCGACGATGAGCGAGCTGCCGCTGTCGTTCACGAATTTCAGGGACTGAGCCGGCAGCAGCCGATCGCCGCGCCCGGCGGGCCCGCGTGGGCCCCGCACACCTGTCACGCACCCGGGTGCTGCGTGGTGCTCAGCCTTCACTGGCCGGCTTGCCCGCCCACACGAACGCCACGACCGCCGCCGCGCCCAGGCCCGCCATCAGCAGCAGCACCTGTTGGTAGCCGGGAACCAGCAGCAGCAGCCACGCCAGCGCCAGCGGCGCGGCCGCCCGCGCGACGAGCCCCACGCTGGCCACAGCGCCGCCAATGCGCCCGATGTGCGCGCGGCCGAAGTACAGCGGCACGATCCCGCCGCGCACGATCGTGAACGTGCCCGCGCACACGCCGTAGACGCAGGCGAACACGAGCCAGCTCGTCATGCCCGTGCCCGTGGCCAGCAATGCCATCGACAGCGCCAGGCCCGCCAGCACGCCCACGCCCACACGGCGCAGCGGCCAGCGCTGGCCGATGGCCGCGTAGACCACACGGCCGGCCACCTGCGCCGGGCCGATCCACACCAGCACCGCGAGCGCCTGGGCGGTGCTCGCGCCGCGTGCGTCGAACATGGGGATCATGTGCGCCCACAGGCCTGCCATCACGAAGGCGTCCAGCGTGAAGGCGAGCGTGAGCAGCCAGAAGGCGCGTGTGCGCAGCGCCTCGTACAGCGTGGCGTCGGCCACCGCGTCGGGCGCGGCGGGCTCCACGCCTGCGGCAGCGCCCTGCAGCGCCCACGCATTGAGCGGCAGGATCACCAGCAGGAAGACGCCCGCGGCCACCACCAGCGAGGTGCGCCAGCCGAGCAAGCCGATCAAGGCCGCGAAGGCCGGGAACGAGACCGTGCTCGCGAAGCCCGCCACCAGCGTGAGCGCGGTGATCCCCTGGCGGTAGCGAGTCGGGTAGCGGCGCGTGAGGATCGCGAAGGCCGGCTCGTACAGCACCATCGCCATCGCCGCGCCCAGCAGGGCCCAGGCTGCGTACAGCTGCCACGGCTCGCGCACCAGCGCCCAGATCGCGAAACCAGCCGACGCCAGCAGCGAGCCACCGACCATCAGCGCACGCCCGTGCCCGCGGTCGATCACGGCTCCTGCGGAGTACGTGGCGAGCCCGCACACCGCCAGCCCGAGCGTGAAGGCCCCCATCAGCGTGGGCTTGCTCCAGCCGAGCTCGCCCATCATCGGCAGCACGAAGGAGGTGAAGGCGTAGTAGAGCCCAGCCCACGACAGGATCTGCGCGGCCGCCAGCGCCGCCACCGTCGCGCCGAAGCCCGGGCCCGCGGGCGGGCCCGTTGGCGCTTCACGGGGCACGCCGGCAAGGTCGGACATCGCTCCGATTATCACGGGGCCGTCCCGCGCCGAGCCAGCAGCCCGGCATCGCGCGCCCTGCGTCGGGGCGACCCTCAGGAGGCCAGGCTGTCGTACACCGCCTTCTCGAAGGCGTAGAAAGTCGGCACCGAGCCCGTGTCGGCAAAGGGGAAGATTTGGCTCACGAACACGCCGCCCACGCCGTTGGTGGGGTCGATCCAGTAGAAGCTGTTGGCCAAGCCCGCCCACATCAGGCCGCCGGCCGGGCGGCCCGTGGGTGCCGGGTCCAGATTGATCTGGAACGCAAGGCTCCAGCTCTTGCGCACGCCGGGGAAGAACTCGGCGTCGTTGCTCAGGGGATGCTGTGTGCCGAGGTTGACGACGCGGGCGTCACCCATCTGGTTGAGCATCAGCCCCTGTGCCACCGTCTCGGGCTTGAGCACGCGCTCGCCTGCAAGCTGTCCGTAGTTGAGCACCATGCGCACGAAGCGCAGGTAGTCGCCAGCCGTCGAGTAAAGACCCCCGCCGCCCATCTCGAAGCCGGGCTCTTGCGGTAACTCGAAGGGGAAGGGTGCGAGCTTGCCGTCGGGCCCGCGCAGGTGCGTACCCGCCAGGCGACTGCGCATGTCGGGTGTGATCTTGAAGGCCGTGCTGTTCATGCCCAGTGGCTCGAAGAGGTTCTCGCGCAGGAACGCACCGAGCGTCTTGCCGCTGACGGCCTCCACCATCCGGCCCGCCCAGTCGATGTTGATGCCGTACTCCCAGCGCTCGCCCGGGTCGAAGAGCAGGGGCAGCTGAAGTGCCTGGGTCTCGCAGCTCGTGACGCTGGGCACCCCCGTAGCCTGCTGGAAGCGCACGATGTCGGCGTTCCAGATCTCGTAGCTGAAGCCTGCGCTGTGGGTCAGCAGGTGGCGCAGCGTCACGGGGCGCCGCGGCGCGCGATAGGTGGGCCTGCCGTCGGCGTCGAAGCCTGTGAGTACCTGGGCGGCTGCGATCTCGGGCACCACCTGCGCAGCCGGAGCATCCAGATCGATCAGCCCGCGCTCCACGCACTGAACGGCAGCCACCGACGTGACGGCCTTCGTCATCGAGGCGATCCAGCACACGGTATCCGTCGTCATGGGCTGTCCACCCCCGAGCACGCGCTCGCCGAACGCCCCTTCGTAAGTCGTTCCCTCCCGGTCGCAGGCCATGGCGACGACGCCGGGCACGGCGCCACGGGTCACGGCTTCGGCAAGCAGGTTGTCGACGTTGTGCTTCAGGCTCATGGCAGTCTCCTTGCGGATGGGTGGACAAGGTGAGCACGCTAGGGGTGCGCGGCGCCGATGGGTATCGGGGCGGACCCAGGGATTCGGCGTCACGCGGCTGGCCCGACCCTCCCCTCTTGGCCCCGGCGCCTCTGGCACCCGAACGGTCGTGCTAAAAACCCAGCTTCCGCCCTGCACGGGGCACGAGGCACCATCGACATGGACCTGAACTTCAACGCGGAAGAGCTCGAGTTCCGCCGCACCATCCGCGAGTGGGTGACCGCCCACCTGCCCCCCGAGATCAGCCACAAGGTGCACCACGCGATGCGCCTGACGCGCGAGGACATGCAGCGTTGGGCGAAGATCCTCGGCCGCCAGGGCTGGCTCGGCTGGGGCTGGCCCAAGCAGTTCGGCGGCCCGGGCTGGAACGCCGTGCAGCGCCACCTCTTCGAGGAGGAGTGCGCGCTCGCCGGCGCTCCGCGCGTCGTGCCCTTCGGCCCGGTGATGGTGGCCCCGGTCATCATGGCCTTCGGTACCCCGGCGCAGCAGCAGCGCTTCCTGCCCGGCATCGCCAGCGGCGAGGTGTGGTGGAGCCAGGGCTACAGCGAGCCCGGCTCGGGCTCGGACCTCGCCTCGCTGAAGACGCGCGCCGAGCGCCGAGGCGATTATTTCGTCGTCAACGGCCAGAAGACCTGGACGACGCTCGGCCAGTATGGCGAGTGGATCTTCTGCCTCGTGCGCACGAGCACCGAGGGCAAGCCGCAGACGGGCATCAGCTTCCTGCTCATCGACATGAAGAGCCCGGGCATCACGGTGCGCCCGATCATCACGCTGGAAGGCGAGCACGAGGTCAACGAGGTCTGGTTCGACAACGTCGAAGTGCCCGCCGACCAGTTGATCGGCGAGGAGAACAAGGGCTGGACCTATGCCAAGTACCTGCTCGCGCACGAACGCACCAACATCGCCGATGTGAACCGCGCCAAGCGCGAGCTCGAGCGGCTGAAGCGCATCGCCCGCGCCGAGGGCGTGTGGGAGGACGCGCGCTTTCGCGACCAGATCGCGCTGCTCGAGGTGGACATCGTGGCCCTCGAGATGCTCGTGCTGCGGGTGCTCTCGGCCGAGAAGAGCGGCAAGCAGAGCCTGGACATCGCAGGCCTCTTGAAGATCCGCGGCAGCGAGATCCAGCAGCGCTACACCGAGCTGATGATGCTGGCCGCCGGGCCCTACGCGGTGCCCTTCCTGCACGAGGCGATGGACGCCGGCTGGCAGGGCGACGCCGCACTCGGCGGGCTCTTCCCGGGCGGGGCCTGGCACTGCGCGCCGCTGGCGGGCACCTACTTCAACTACCGCAAGACCACGATCTACGGCGGGTCCAACGAGGTCCAGCGCAACATCGTCGCGCAGACCGTGCTCGGGAGCTGAACCATGGATTTCGAATTCACCGACGAGCAGGTCTCGCTGCGCGATGCGGTTGCGCGCTGGGTCGACAGGGGCTTCGGCTTCGAGCGCCGGCACGCGCTCGCCAAGGCCGGCGGGCACACGCGCACCGTCTACGGCGAACTCGCCGAACTGGGCCTCACAGGCCTGGCCGTGCCCGAGGCCCGGGGCGGCCTGGGCTTCGGCCCCGTGGAGGCGATGGTCGTGATGGAGGAACTCGGGCGGGGGATCGTGAATGCCCCTTACGCGGCGGGCGCGCTCGTGGCACCGGCACTGCTCGCGGCCGCCGACGACGCGTTGCAGGCGGCCTGGCTGCCGCGCATCGCCGCCGGCGAGGCGCTCGTCGTGCTCGCGCACCAGGAGCGCGCGGCGCGCCACCGGCTGCACCACGTGGGCACGCGCGCGGTGGCCGAGGGCGGCGGCTGGCGCCTGAGCGGGGCCAAGAGCATCGTGCCCGCGGGTGACGAGGCCGATGCCTTCATCGTCCCGGCGCGGGTCAGTGGCGCCGTGGACGAGCCGGCGGGCATCGCGCTCTTCCTCGTCGAGCGCGGGGCGGCCGGACTCACGGTGGGCGGCCACCCGACGCAAGACGGTGCGCGCGCGGCCGAGCTGACGTTGCAGGGCACCCCAGCGGCGCTCGTCACCCAGCAAGGCTGGCCCGCGCTCGAGCGCGCCGCGGACATCGGCATTGCCGCCGCCTGCGCCGAGGCTGTGGGCCTGATGGACAGGCTGGTGGCGATCACGGTGGAGTACATGAACACGCGCAAGCAGTTCGGCGTACCCATTGCCACCTTCCAGGCGCTGCGCCACCGCATCGCCGACGTGAAGATGCAGCTCGAGCTGGCTCGCTCGATGAGCTACTACGCGAGCCTGAAGCTCGGCGAGCCTGCGGCGCAGCGCCGGCGTGCGCTGTCGCAGGCGAAGGTGCAGCTCGGGCGCAGCATGCGCCAGGTGGGGCAGGAGTGCATCCAGCTGCACGGGGGCATCGGCGTCACCGACGAGTACGTGGCGAGCCACTGCTTCAAGCGCCTGACGATGCTCGAGCTGGCCTGGGGCGACACGATGCACCACCTGGGCGAAGTGAGCTGCCGCATGCAGGACACGGCGGGGGTTTTCGCTTGATGTCAAGCGTCGGTGCCATCACCGACGTGGCCGGCCTGAGTGTCGGCCACCACACCGACCCGCGCCGGCCCACGGGCTGCACGGTCGTGCTGTGCGAAGCAGGCGCGGTGGCGGGCGTGGACGTGCGCGGCGGTGCCCCCGGCACGCGCGAGACCGACCTGCTGCGCCCGCAGAACACCGTGCCGCACGTTCACGCGGTGCTGCTCACCGGCGGCAGCGCCTTCGGTCTGGCCGCGGCCGACGGCGTGATGCGCTGGCTCGACGAGCGCGGCCATGGCTTGCCCGTCGGGCCGGCGCGGGTGCCGATCGTGCCGGCGGCCGTGCTCTTCGACCTGTGGGTGGGCGACGCCTCGATCCGCCCCGATGCGGCCAGCGGCTATGCGGCCTGCGAAGCCGCCAGCGCTGCACCGCCAGCCACAGGCAGCGTCGGCGCCGGTACCGGCGCTGCCGTGGGCAAGCTCTACGGCATCGCCCGCGCCACCAAGGGCGGCATCGGCACGGCCTCCGTGCGGGTGGGCGCCTTCACGGTGGGCGCGCTCGTGGCCGTGAACGCCGTGGGCGACGTGCTCGACGAACAGGGCGAGGTGCTGGCTGGCGCGCGGCACGAGAACGGCCGGGGCTTCGTGCACACCACGCGTGCGCTGATGCGCGGCGAGGGCCCGGTTCGGCTTGTGCCGGGCGCGGCCACCACCATCGGCGTGGTGGCCACCGACGCCGCGCTCACCAAGGCCCAGGCCACCCAGCTCGCCAGCCTCGCGCACCACGGCCTGTCGCGGGCCGTGGACCCTGTCACCCCGCACGACGGCGACACGCTCTTCGCCCTGGCTACTGGCCGGGCGGGTGCCGTGGCCGATGTCGGCGGGCTTGGCGCTGCCGCGGCCGAGGCGGTGGCGCGCGCGATCCGGCAGGCCGTTCGTGCGGCCCGCGGCGTACCCGGGCTGCCGGGGCTCGCCGATGCACCACCCACGGCTTGAGCCTGCAGCCCGGCCAGGCGTGGGGCGCGGGCTGCGCCATCTCCTTTCCCGCTCCGCCTTCCTCCTTCTTCCTCCCTCCTCCCCCTCCTGATCGCCGCCCCCTTCGGACACCCCTGCCATGCCCACCCCGATGCCCCTGGCCCGCGCGTTGCACAGCCAGGGCTTTGGCACCCGTCGCGCCTGTGAGGGGCTCGTGCTCGCCGGCCTCGTACGGATCGCCGGGCGCGTGTGCGACAACCCTTTCGAGGAAGTCGACATCACCGGCCTCGTGCTCGAGGTGGAAGGCCGTCCCTGGCCGTTCCACGCACATGCGCTCGTGATGCTGCACAAGCCCGCCGGCTATGAGTGCTCCACGCGGCCGCGCCACCACCCGAGTGTGCTGTCTCTGCTGCCCGCGCCGCTGCGGCTGCGAGGCGTGCAGCCAGTGGGGCGCCTGGACGAGGACACCACCGGGCTCTTGCTGCTCACCGACGACGGCCCGCTGATCCACCGGCTCACCTCCCCCAAGCAGCACGTGCCGAAGGTCTACGAGGTGCGCACGCGCCATCCGGTGGACGCAGCGGTGGCCGAGCGCCTGTGCGCGGGTGTGGTGCTCGACGACGACCCCGCCCCGGTGCGCGCCGCCGCCTGCGAGGCCACCGGCGCGCACGCGCTGCGCCTGACTCTCACCGAGGGCCGCTACCACCAGGTCAAGCGCATGGTGGCCGCGGTGGGCAACCGGGTGGAGGCGCTGCACCGCAGCGCCTTCGGCGCCCTGACGCTCCCCGAGGACCTGTCCCCGGGCCAGTGGCGCTGGCTTGCCCCCGACGCGCGGCCTTGGCTGCAGCCGGCCACGCCGCCTCGATAATCGCCGCATGCAAGTTTTTCGCGGCCTTCCGCCGCCTGCCCTGCGCACGGGCTGTGCGCTGACGATCGGCAACTTCGACGGCGTGCACCGCGGCCACCAGGCCATGCTCGCGCTGCTCACGAGCGAAGCCCGCCACCGCGGCCTGCCGAGCTGCGTGCTGACCTTCGAGCCCCACCCGCGCGACTTCTTCGCGCGCCGGCTGCAGCGCCCGGAAATGGCACCGGCACGCATCTGCACGCTGCGCGACTCGGTGGCCGAGCTCGCGCGCTGCGGCGTGGACCAGCTCGTGATCCTGCGCTTCGACGAGGCGCTGGCTTCACTCTCCCCCGAGGCCTTCGCCGAGCACATCCTCGCCCGGGGCCTGGGCGCGCGGGCGGTGCTCGTGGGCGACGATTTCCGCTTTGGCGCGAAGCGCGCGGGCGACTACGCGATGCTCGACGCCCTCGGCGCCCGGCTCGGATTCGACGTGTCGCGCATGCTCAGCTACGAGGTACACGGCCTGCGTGTGTCGAGCTCGGCCGTGCGCGACGCACTCGCAGCAGGCGACCTCGCGCAGGCCGCCACCCTGCTCGGCCGCCCCTGGAGCCTGAGCGGGCGCGCCATCCACGGCGCCAAGCTCGGCCGCACGCTCGGCTTTCGCACCTTGAACCTGAAGGTGCGCCACGCCAAGCCCGCCGCCACCGGCATCTTCGTGGCGCGCGTGCACGGCCTGGCCGACGCGCCCGTGCCCGGGGTGGCCAGCCTCGGCGTGCGCCCCACCGTCGAGGACGCCGGGCGGCTGCTGCTGGAGGTGCACTGCCTGC
>JBDKFA010000362.1:0-3144 GCA_039798945.1 Pseudomonadota bacterium | reverse complement strand
GGGGGGGGCGGTCGGGCGCGCCGCGCCGCTGCAGTGCGCGGCAGCGGTGCCGGCGCGGCCGCCGGCCGGGGACCAGGTCGCCGGGCAGAGCGCGCGCCCGCGCGACGACCCCGATTGCGCCGATGCCGAGCATGCCGCCGCCGGCGCCCCTGAAGACCCGGGCTTGCACGAGCACCTCACCTTCGATCCGGTCGAGCCGTCGCGTGCGCCCGCCCTGGCCCTGTCTCGCCCGCGCGTGGCGATCCTGCGCGAGCAGGGGGTGAACTCGCAGGTCGAGATGAGCCGGGCGATGGACCTCGCAGGCTTCGAGACCTTCGATGTCCACATGAGCGACCTGCAGGCGGGCCGGGCGCGCTTGCGCGACTACGTCGGTGTCGTGGCCTGCGGCGGTTTTTCCTATGGGGACACGCTCGGTGCCGGCGAGGGCTGGGCGCGCTCGATCCTCTTCCACGCCGAACTGGCCGAGACTTTCGCGGCCTTCTTCAACCGCTCCGACACCTTCACGCTTGGCGTGTGCAACGGCTGCCAGATGCTCGCCGCCTTGGCGCCGATCATCCCGGGAGCCCAGGCCTGGCCGCGCTTCGTGCGCAACCGCTCCGAGCAGTTCGAGGCCCGCCTGTCGCTGGTGGAGGTGCTGGACAGCCCGAGCCTCTTCTTCGCCGGCATGGCCGGCAGCCGGCTGCCGATCGCCGTCTCCCACGGCGAGGGCCGGGCAGACTTCGGCGCGCGCGGTGATGCCCAGGCCGTGCACCGGGCGCTGCGCTTCGTCGACCACCACGGCCAGCCCACCGAGGCCTACCCGCTGAACCCGAACGGTAGCCCCGGCGGGTTGACCGGCGTGACCACCGCGGACGGCCGCTTCACCGCGTTGATGCCGCACCCCGAACGGGTGTTTCGTCGCGCCCAGATGAGCTGGACCGGTGGTGACCTCGCCTGGCCGAGCCCGTGGATGCAGATGTTCCGCAACGCGCGGCGCTGGGTCGGCTGAGGCACCTGGCTCAGCCCGCTTCCCGCGGGGCCGGGCTCAGGGAGGGGAGGGCTTCGCGAGGCTTTCGCGGCCGCCCGTGACGGGGCGCGTGCGGTAGAAGGTCAAGGGCTGGGCCTTGGCGTCGCGAAGGACGTTCGCGCGCATGCGCCCGACCACGTGCATTTCGCAGGGCTTGCAGTCGAAGCGCAGCGTGAGGCGGTCGTTGCCATGCACCAGCGTGAGGGGCTCGGCGCGGACCGTTCCTTGCACACCCACCACGCCCTTGGCCTGCTTCGGGCACAGGCTGAGCGACCAGCGCACGCAATGCTTGGTGATCATCAGGCTGACCTCGCCGAGCTCCTCGTGGCTTTCGTAGGCAGCCCCGATCTCGCGCACACCGTGGCGAGCGTAGAAGGCGGCTGCCTTGCCGTTGTAGACATTGGCCAGGTAGCTCAGCGCCTGCTCCGGGTAGGCGGCCGGAGGATCCACGGGCGCGGCGCGCGGCAGCCGCTCGAACGCCGCCGCGCGGGCCGATTCGAGTGCCGCCAGCGCCTCGCGCCGCAGGCGGTTGGCCAGGCTGGCCGGCACGAACCAGGCAAGCGCGGGGGTCGCCTCGGCGATCTCGACGTGCTCGGCCTCGAAGATCGTGCCGCCGAGCTTGGACAGGTGCGCTTGCAGCGTGTCGCGGGCCCGCGTCGCGTCCCTCGCCGCCTCGTGCGGGTGGGCGGCCCGCGCCTCGCCGCAGTGGCCCTCGTCGTCCCACACCTCGAGTGCGAAGCCGTTGGCGGTGGCCTGCCAGTGCAGGCGCACCGGGATGCGGCGCTCGGCTGATTCGCGGCCAAGCAGCCGTTCCCAGGCCATGTCGCGGTTGCGGCCCAGGGCCGCGCCGCGCTTCAGGTCCTTCAGCTCGGCGGTCGGCCGCGAGGGATGCACGCGCCAGCCGGCACCGCCGAGCGGCTCGGCGACGTTGACCGGCACCCCCTGCAGTTCGCCTTGCAGGTCCCACCACGTGAGCGCGTCCCCGTTGTGCAACGCGTCGTCGGCGTCGGCCAGCTGCACGTCGAAGTGGTCGGGCACGACCTTCAGCACGTGCCCGATCGGCAGGCCCGCGTGCTTGGGCGTGTCGAAGGCCCCGATGTCGATCTGCCGGCCGTTGACGAAGTAGTCGGTGGCGCCGCGGTTGAAGTTGCGGCCGGGGTCGGGCTCGAAGAAGTGGCGCGTGCGGCCCGAGGAGGCGCGGTGCAGCGGGGGCAGGCCGCTGTCCCCATTGCCCCGCCCGGCGGCACGCGCCTCGAGCAGTGCGTCGAAGAGCTGCCGGTAGTGGGCTGTCACGTTCTTCACGTAGCCGAGGTCCTTGTAGCGGCCCTCGATCTTGAAGCTGCGCACGCCCGCGTCCACGAGCCAGGCGAGGTTGGCGCTCTGGTCGTTGTCCTTCAGGCTCAGCACGTGCTTGTCGTGCGCGACGACGCGGCCCTGCGCGTCGGTGACGGTGTAGGGCAGCCGGCACTCCTGCGAGCAGCTGCCGCGGTTGGCGCTGCGCCCGGTGTGGGCGTGGCTGATGAAGCATTGCCCGCTGTAGGCCACGCACAGCGCGCCGTGGATGAAGAACTCCACGACGGCGCGGTCCACCTGTGAAGTGATGGCAAGGATCTGCGGCAGATCGAGCTCGCGCGCAAGCACCATCTGCGAGAAGCCCACGTCCTGCAGGAAGCGCGCCTTTTCTGGCGTGCGGATGTCGGTCTGCGTGCTCGCGTGCAGCTGGATGGGCGGCAGGTCGAGCTCGAGCAGGCCCATGTCTTGCACGATCAGCGCATCGGCACCGGCCTCGTAGAGCTGCCACGCCAGGCGCTGCGCGGGCTCGAGCTCGTCGTCGCGCAGGATGGTGTTGAGCGTGACGAAGATGCGGGCCCGGTAGCGGTGAGCATGGCGCACGAGGCGCTCGATGTCCGCCACCGAGTTCTGCGCCTTCTCGCGCGCACCGAACCCAGGGCCGCCGATGTACACGGCATCGGCCCCATGGTCGACCGCGGCGATGCCGATGTCGGCGTCGCGGGCCGGGGAGAGCAGCTCGAGTTCGGGGCGAGGCATGGCAGGCCGCGGATCTTAGCGGCCCGCTTCACTCTCCGGCCGCCAGGGTCACCGCCTGCTTGCGCGTGCTGCCGTTGCGCCAGACGCTG
>JBDKFA010000361.1:0-3713 GCA_039798945.1 Pseudomonadota bacterium | reverse complement strand
GTTGAGCACCTTGCCGCGCAGCGGCAGGATGGCCTGCGTCTCCTTGTCGCGGCCCATCTTGGCGCTGCCGCCGGCGGAGTCGCCCTCCACCAGGAAGACTTCGTTGAGGGCCGTGTCGCGGCTCTCGCAGTCGGTGAGCTTGCCCGGCAGCACCGCCACGCCCGAGCCCTTGCGCTTTTCCACCTTCTGCCCGGCACGCTGGCGCGCCTGCGCCTGGCGAATGACGAGCTCGGCGAGCTTGCGGCCGTACTCCACGTGCTGGTTCAGCCACAGCTCGAGCGCCGGGCGCACGTAGTTCGACACGAGCCGCAGCGCGTCGCGGCTGTTCAGGCGTTCCTTCGTCTGCCCCTGGAACTGCGGGTCGAGCACCTTGGCCGAGAGCACGAAGTTCGCGCGCGAAAACACGTCCTCGGGCATCAGCTTCACGCCCTTGGGCAACAGCGCATGCAGCTCGATGAAGCCCTTGACGGCGGCGAAGAGCCCGTCCTTCAGGCCCGACTCGTGCGTGCCGCCGGCCACCGTGGGGATCAGGTTCACGTAGCTCTCGCGCAGCGTCGTGCCCTCGTCGGTGAAGGCCACGCACCAGGCTGCGCCCTCGCCCTCGGCCACGTTCTCGGCCTCCTGGCCGCTCGCGTACTGCGCCCCCTCGAAGAGCGGGATCACCGGCTCGGCCGGCAGCCCCTGCTGCAGGTAGTCGCGCAGGCCGCCCTGGTAGAGCCAGGTAGTGGTCTCGGGCTCCTTCGCGCCGGCCTTCTCGACCGTCAGCGTGACCGTGACCCCCGGCATCAGCACCGCCTTGCTGCGCAGCAGGTGCACGAGTTCCGCGCGCGGCAGCTCCACGCTCTCGAAGTAGCGCGCGTCGGGCCACACCCGCACCGAGGTGCCCTGGCGGCGCTCGCTGCCCGTGCGCGGGCGCACCTGCAGCGGCTCCACGACGTCGCCGCCCGCGAAGGCGAGGCCAGCGGCCTGCCCCTCGCGCCACACCGTCACCTGCAGCCGCTTGGCGAGCGCGTTCGTCACGCTCACGCCCACGCCGTGCAGGCCGCCGGAGAAGCTGTAGGCCCCGCCCGAGCCCTTGTCGAACTTGCCGCCCGCGTGCAGCCGCGTGAAGACGATCTCCACCACCGGCACGCCCTCCTCCGGGTGCAGGCCGAAGGGGATGCCGCGGCCGTCGTCGTCCACGCTGACGGAACCGTCGGCGTGCAGCGTGACGCCGATGCGCCGGCCGAAACCCGCGAGCGCCTCGTCGGCGGCGTTGTCGATCACCTCCTGCACGATGTGCAGCGGGTTGTCGGTGCGCGTGTACATGCCCGGCCGCTGCTTGACGGGCTCCAGGCCCTTGAGGACGCGGATCGAGGCTTCGGCGTAGGCGCCGGCGGCGGCGGACGAACGGGAGGGAGCAGCCATGGCGGCCGATTCTAGGAGCCGACCCCGGCACCCGCCGGGCGCCAACGCCCGGGCAATGTCGGGGACAATCGGGGAATGAGCGCCCCCTCTTCCCCGCTGCCCGCCCCGCCGGCAGCCCAGCTGTCGATGCGGCAGGTGGTGCTGTGCGCGGCGGCGATCCTCACGCTGGCGATGGGCATCCGCCACGGCTTCGGGCTGTGGATGCAGCCGATGACGATGGACCGCGGCTGGAGCCGCGAGACCTTCGCGCTGGCCATCGCGCTGCAAAACCTCTCCTGGGGCCTGTTCGCGCCGCTGGCCGGCATGCTGGCCGACCGCTACGGCGCCTTCCGCGTGCTGGTGGTGGGCGCCCTGCTGTATGCGGGCGGGCTCGTGCTGATGGCGCTGAGCACCACTGCGCTGGCGCTGGCGGGCAGCGCCGGGCTGATGCTCGGCATGGCCCAGGCCGGCACCACCTACGCGGTGGTCTATGGCGTGATCGCGCGCCAGGTGGCACCCGAGCGCCGCTCGTGGGCGATGGGCGTGGCGGCGGCCGCCGGCTCCTTCGGCCAGTTCCTGATGGTGCCGGTGGAAAACGGGCTGATCGGAGGCTTCGGCTGGCAGGAAGCCCTCTTCATCCTCGGCTGCGCGGTGCTGGCCATCGCGCCGGTGGCCTGGTGGCTGCGCGAACCCCCCGTGGCCGCTGCGGCGCCAGGGGGCACGGGTGCGGCCTCCGCGCCTGCGCAGAGCATCGGCCAAGCGGTGCGCGAAGCCTTCGGCTACCGCAGCTTCCAGTGGCTGATGGCGGGCTACTTCGTCTGCGGCTTCCAGGTGGTGTTCATCGGCGTGCACCTGCCGAGCTACCTGAAGGACCACGGCATGAGCCCAAGCGTGGCCACCACCGCACTCGCCCTCGTCGGGCTCTTCAACGTCTTCGGCACCTACGCCGCCGGCAGCCTCGGCCAGCGCCTGGCCAAGCGCCACATCCTGGCGGCCATCTACCTGCTGCGTTCGGTGGCGATCTCGGCATTCCTGCTCGCCCCGCTGACGCCCTGGAGCGTGTACCTCTTCTCCGCCGTGATGGGGGTGCTGTGGCTGTCCACGGTGCCGCCCACGAACGCGGTGATCGCGCAGATCTTCGGCGTGCGCCACATGTCGATGCTCAGCGGCTTCGTCTTCTTCAGCCACCAGTTGGGCTCCTTCCTCGGGGCCTGGCTCGGCGGCCGGTTCTACGGCATGACGGGCAACTACGACATCGTCTGGGGCCTGGCGATCGCCCTCGGCGTGTTCGCGGCGCTGGCCAACCTGCCGGTGCGCGAGACGGCGATCGTTCGCGCGCCGCAACCCGCATGAACCGGCCCATGTCTGCCCGCATCGGGCGCCTGGCGCTGGGCGGGCTCGCGCTCGCGGCGCTCGGCGCGGTCTTCGCGTGGTACCTCGACCCTCACCTCGTGGCGGACCTGGCCAACCGGGCCTGGGCCTGCTTCTGAGGCTCCGAGGCCCGGCCCGAGGCCCGGTCCCGCACCCGCCATGGCGTCGGCAACGCTCGCGTCCCCGTCACGGTCCCCCGCAGGGACGGCCGTTCACGGCGAGGCCGCTGCCCCATCGGAATGGGTGACACGCTGGGCGCGCCTGCTCGCGCCCGGCGCGCGCGTGCTGGACCTCGCCTGCGGCAGCGGGCGCCACCTGCGCTGGCTGGCCGCACAGGGCTTTCGCCTGACGGGCGTGGACCGCGACGAACCGGCGGTGGCGCCGCTGCGCGAGGTGGCGGAGATCGTCGTCGCCGACCTGGAAGGCGGGCCCTGGCCGCTGGCCGGGCGCAACTTCGACGCGGTGGTGGTGACGAACTACCTGTGGCGGCCGCTGCTGCCGCGCATCGTCGAGGCGGTCGGCCCGGGTGGCGTGCTCGTCTACGAGACCTTCTCCCGCGGTCAGCAGACGATCGGCCGCCCCTCGCGCCCGGAGTTCCTGCTGGAGCCCGGCGAGCTCCTCGGCGCAGCGGCGGGGCTGCGCATCGTCGCCTACGAAGACGGCTTCCTCGACGCCCCGCCGCGCTTCGTGCAGCGCGTGTGCGCCGTGCGCGAAAGCGAACCCGCCTGGGAAGGCGCGCCGCCCGTGCGCCGGGCGCTCGCCGCCGCAGGCGGCCCGGCCGGCTAAACTGCCGGGTTATTCCACAGGCAGGCTCGCATGGCACCCATCGTTGGCAGCATCGTCGCGCTCGTCACGCCGATGCACGAGGACGGCAGCGTCGACTACGACGCGCTGCGCCGCCTCATCGACTGGCACGTGGCCGAGGGCACGGCCTGCATCGGCGTGGTCGGCACCAC
>JBDKFA010000360.1:0-60425 GCA_039798945.1 Pseudomonadota bacterium | reverse complement strand
AACCCGCCTGCCGCTCGCACCGGCCATGCACCTCGCGCGCCTGGCCCGCGAGCTTGCGATCGACCGTGCCGTGATGGGCGACCTGCAGGGCCCGAGCGGGCTGCCCGAAGCGCAACCGGTGCTCACGCGGGCACAGCGCGCACTCGACGAGGCGGGGCCGGTTCTGGGCGCGCGCGTGGATGCCGGCTGCATCGTCGACGGCCATGGCGACCTGCGCCCCGAGCACGTGTGCCTGCGTGCGCGGCCCCTCGTCATCGACGCCCTCGAATTCAATGCCGCCCTGCGCGCGGTCGATCCGCTGGACGAACTCGTGGGGCTCGCCCTCGAGTGCGAACGCCTGGGCGCGCCTTGGATCGGCCCGCGGCTGTTGGCAGGCTGTGGGGCAGTGGTGGGCGGCGCACCCGACGCGGAGCTCGTCGCGCTGTACAGGCTGCTGCATGCGGTGCGCCGGGCGCGGCTGGCGATGGCGCACCTGCGGGAAGCCTCCCCGCGCACCCCGGCACGCTGGCGTCCCCGGGCCCGGGCCTACCTGCGGCTCGTCACCTGCGCCACCATGTGCGCGAGCAGCGGGGCGGCGCTCACCACCTGAAGCTTCGCCGCAGCGGCACTGCCCACCGGCAGCCGCCCGCCCGGCACGCTGTCTGTCACCACCAGCCGGTCGAGTGCGGGCTCGGCCAGCGCGTGTGCCGCGCCCGGCGCGAAGAGCCCGTGGGCGACCAGCGCGAGCACGGCACGCGCGCCGGCGCGCTTCAGCGCAGCGGCGGCCTGGGCCAGCGTGTGCCCGGTGGCCACCAGGTCGTCCACCAGCAGCACCGTGCGCCCCTCCACCTCACCGGCGACGAGATGCCCGCCGGTGAGCAACCCGCCGCTGCGCCGCTTGTCGACCATCGCGAAGCCCATGGGGTGCGTGGCACGGGCAGCGAGCTGTGCGTGCAACGCAAGTGCACGCCTCACGCCGCCGGGGTCGGGGGCCGCCACCGCCACCGGGCCCGCCTCGAGCTGCGCCCAGGCGAGCGGCTCGAACAGCGGCCAGGCCTGGACGTTCACCACCGGCACCCGGAACGCGTTCTCGAAGGCCGCCGTGTCGTGCGCCTCGAAGGCCACCACCTGCGCCACGCCCGCGCTCTCCAGCGCCTGGGCCAGCACGCGCAGCGACAACGGATCCCAGGGCTGGGTGCGCCGGTCCTTGCGGGCGTAGGCGAGGTAGGGCAGCACCGCCGTCACGCGCGCCGCACCATGGTCGCGCAACGTGGCCGCCAGCAGCATCAGCCGCCACAGCCGGTCGTGCGGGCTGATGGGGCTGATGCCGCCCATGCCGTGCAGCGCCGCGACGATCACCGCCTCGTGCCCATGCGGGTCGTGCAGCGGGCGCAGCTTGCGCTCGCCGTCCTCGAAGGGGCGCTCCTCGAAAGGCGCCAGTGGCTCCTCGAGAGCAGCCGCCAGGGCGGGCCCGAGGGGCTCGTCGGGATCGAGCGCGTACAGTTGCATCGCGCTCTCAGCCCGCGGCCGTCGCCTCGGCCGGCACGGCCTCCTCGCGCAGCTCGCGGCGCAGCACCTTGCCGATCGGTGACTTGGGCAGGGCCTCGGTGCGGAACTCCACGCGGCGCGGCACCTTGTAGCCCGTGAGGTACTTGCGGCAGTGTTCGGTGAGCTGCTCGGCGGTGAGGGTGGGGTCGCGCCGCAGCACGATGAGCTTGACGACCTCGCCCGAGGCGGCATCGGGCACACCGATGGCCGCCACCTCGGCCACGCCGGGGTGCATCGCCACCACGTCCTCCACCTCGTTCGGGAAGACCTTGAAGCCCGATACGACGATGATGTCCTTCTTGCGGTCGGTCATGTGCAGGGCGCCCTGAGGGTCGAGAAAGCCGATGTCGCCGGTGCGCAGCCAGCCCCCCGGCGCGAAGACCTGGCGCGTCTCCTCCTCGCGCCGCCAATAGCCCTGCATCACCTGCGGGCCGCGCACGGCGATCTCGCCGACGGCGCCGCAGGCCAGGGGCCCGCCGGCCTCGTCCAGGATCGCCACCTCGGTGGAGGGCAGCGGCAGGCCCACCGAGCCGGTCCAGTCGACGATGTCCAGGCGGTTGGAGCTGACCACCGGAGACGCCTCGGTGAGCCCGTAGCCTTCCACCAGCGGCACGCCTGCGCGCGCCTTCCAGCGCTGCGCCACCGCGCGCTGCACCGCCATGCCGCCGGCCGCGCACACCTTCAGATGGTGCAGCTCCACCGTCTCGAAGCCCGGCGCGTCCAGCAGCATCCGGTACAGCGAATTCACGCCGATCATCACCGTCACCGCATGGCGGCGCATCGTCCCCACGAGCTCGGCCGGGTCGCGCGGGTTGGCCACGAGCAGCATGTGCGCACCGATGCGGGCGAACACGAGGTGGCACGTCAAAGCATAGGCGTGGTACAGCGGCAGAGGCACGAGCGCGAGTTCCTCCCCCTCGCGCAGGTCGCGCGCGATCCACGCCGCCAGCTGCAGCACGTTGGCCACGATGTTGCGGTGGGTGAGCACCGCACCCTTGGCCACACCGGTGGTGCCGCCCGTGTACTGCAGGAAGGCCGTGTCGCCGCCCTTGACCGGCAGGTCGTCCAGCAGGTGGCGGCTGCCCTCGTCGAGCAGTTCCTTGAAGCCGAGTGCCGCGGGCAGGCGCCATGCCGGCACCTGGTGCCGCAGGTGGCGCACGACGAGGTTCGTCACGAACTCCCGCACGCGCGGCAGCAAGTCGCCGGTGGCCGTCACCACGACCTTCAGCTTCAGGCCCGGATGCTCCAGCAGCACCTGCTCGAGCACGTGGGCATGGTGCTCCAGCAGCACGATGGCCGAGGCACCCGAGTCGAGCAGCTGGTGTGCGAGCTCGCGCGGGGTGTACAGCGGGTTGACGTTGACCACCACCAGCCCCGCGCGAAGCGCGCCGAAAGTCGCGACCGGGTGCTGGATCAGGTTGGGCATCATCACCGCCAGGCGCTCGCCCCGGCGCAGGCCCAGCACGTGCTGCAGCGCCGCGCCGAAGTCGCGGCTGGCGAGGTCGACCTCGCGCCAGCTGAGCGTGGCCCCCAGGCTCGTGTAGGCGGGGCGCTGCGCGAAGCGCGTGAAGGTATGGCGCAGCAACTCCTTCACCGAGCCGAAGGCGTCGGGATCGATGGACGCGGGCGTGCCGTCGGGGTAGTGGGCGAGCCAGGGTTGCGGGGGAACTTGCATGGACCGGTCCTCCTGCGCTCAGCGTTGGTCGATGTCCAGGTGCGGCGGCGACCCTCCCTCGGCCGGCTCGCCGGTCTCGGGGTCGATCCACGAGGCGATGCCGATCTCGTCTTCGGCCTCCTGCAGCGTCTCCCCCGGTGTGGGGGACTCCTCGTCCCCCGCATCCCGGTCGGCTCGGGCGAGCTCGTAGGTCTCGAAGGGGCCGAACTGCCGGTGGCCGTCCGGGGCGAGCCAGTACCAGCCGTCCGGGTGCGAGACGATGGCGCGAGCCTCCTCGCGCTCGACCGGCCGCTCGGGGATGGCCGCCGCGGCTCCGCGTGGCGCAGGCGGCACGTGTGCACCGCGACGCGCCTCAAGCTGCACGTGTGAAGCGCGTCGTCCCGCGGGCGGCGCGCTCGGCGCAGCAGCCGGCGACCCCGGTCGGTTCGCGCGGGTACGCATACGGTTGGCGACGAGCCCATGCTCGGTGTGCGTGCGTGATGCCATCTTCGATCCTCGTGACGGGCGCTCACCTTAGGCGGCGGCCCGGGCCGCACGTTGCCTCGGCTCAACGGCCGCACTCGCAGCCTGGGGCACAACCCTGGACACGATGCACACGCACTGGGAACACTTCGCGCACGGCGCCGACATCGGCGTGCGCGGCTACGGGCCGACACCGGCTGCCGCCTTCGAACAGGCGGCCCTCGCGTTGACCGGAGTCGTCACCGACCCGGCCGGCGTGCAGCCTTCCACCGAGGTGGCGATCGCCTGCGAAGCGCCGGACGACGAGTTGCTGCTCGCGCGTTGGCTGAACACGGTGGCCAGCGAGATGGGCCAGCGCCACATGCTGTTCGGCCGTTACGAGGTTCGGCTCTCCGGGCATCGGCTGCAGGCACGTGCGTTCGGCGAGGCGGCCTCGCAGACGCGGCACGCGCCCCTTGTGGAGGTGAAGGGCGCGACGTGCACCGCCCTGCACGTGGGGCCCGAGCCGCGCGGGGGCTGGGTGGCGCAGACGGTGGTGGACGTCTAGGGTCGGGAGCCGCCATGGACCTGCACGGGCTCACTGCCGACGGCACCTCGCGCTGGACACTGGCTGCCCACGACGGCATGCGCGTGCCGGTCGTGCTCTACGGCAGCCGTGCACTCGTGACGGCCATGGACGAGAAAGTGCTCGAGCAGGCGCGCCATGTGGCGGCTTTGCCGGGCATCGTGGGGGCCAGCTTCGCGATGCCCGATGCCCACTGGGGCTATGGCTTTCCGATCGGCGGTGTGGCCGCCTTCGACGCCGACGCGGGCGGCGTGGTCTCCGCCGGTGGCGTGGGCTTCGACATCTCCTGCGGCGTGCGCTGCCTGCTCACCGGCGTGCGGCGCGAGGCGGTGATGGCCGTGCAGGCGCAGCTGGCCGACGAGCTGCTCGCACACATTCCCGCCGGCGTGGGCAGCACCGGCCAGATCCGCCTGAACGACGACGAGCTCGACGCGATGCTCACGCAGGGCGCGCGCTGGGCGGTGCGGCGCGGCTGGGGCCACCCCGAAGACCTGGATCGCATCGAGGAGCACGGACAGGTGATGCATGCGAAGCCTGCACACGTGTCGGTGCAGGCGCGGCGCCGGCAGCGGGAGGAGATGGGCACGCTCGGCAGCGGCAACCACTACCTGGAGGTGCAGGCGGTGGCCGAGGTGTGCGACGAGACCGCCGCGCAGGCCTTCGGGCTTGCCGTGGGTGACGTGACGGTGTCGATCCACTGCGGCTCGCGGGGCCTGGGCCACCAGGTGGGCAGCGAGTTCCTGCTGCGCATGGCCGAGGAGGCGCCGCGCCACGGGCTGCAGCTGCCCGACCGCGAGCTGGCCTGCGCCCCGATCCACTCCCCGCTCGGCCAGGAATACCTGGGTGCGATGCGCGCGGCCGTCAACTGTGCCTTGGCGAACCGGCAGATCCTCACGCACCTGGTGCGGCAGGTCTTCGCGCGGGTGCTGCCCGAGGCACGGCTGCCGCTGCTGTACGACGTCTCGCACAACACCTGCAAGCTCGAGGAACATGAGGTGGACGGGCGTCGGCGCAGCCTGCACGTGCACCGCAAGGGCGCCACCCGCGCCTGGGGGCCGGGCCACCCGGAGCTTCCCGAGGCGCTGCGCGCGGCGGGGCAGCCGGTGCTCGTGGGGGGCTCGATGGGCACCGGCTCGTGGATCATGGCGGGCACCGCGGCGAGCGAAGGGCTCGCCTTCTCCTCGGCCTGCCACGGTGCCGGACGGGCCATGAGCCGACACCAGGCCTTGCACACCTGGCGGCCACGCCAGGTGGTGGACGAGCTGGCTGCGCGCGGCATCCTGGTGCGCAGCCCGAGCCCGCGCGGCATTGCCGAGGAGGCGCCTGCCGCGTACAAGGACGTGGACGCCGTGGTGCAGGCCACGCACGACGCCGGGCTCGCGCGCAAGGTGGCGCGACTCGAGCCGCTGGTGTGCGTGAAAGGTTGAGGACCCCGCCTGCCATGCTCGACCTCGTACGCCGCCCCCCCGACACGCTGACGCTGCTGCTGGCCGGCGACGTGATGACCGGCCGCGGCATCGACCAGATGCTGGCCCACCCGGGCTCGCCGACCCTGCACGAGGCGCTGGTGCGTGATGCGCGCGAGTACCTGCGCCGGGCGGAGAAGGCAGGTGGCCCGCTGCCGCGGGCCGTCTCCAACCGCTATGTGTGGGGTGATGCGCTGGAGCTCATCGAGCGCGCGGGCGTGCAGCATCGCATCGTCAATCTCGAGACCGCCCTCACCACGCACGCCGACCCCTGGCCCGGCAAGGCCGTGCACTACCGGATGAACCCGGCCAACGTGGGCGTCCTCGCCGCCGCCCGCATCGACTGCTGCGCACTGGCGAACAACCACGTCCTCGACTGGGGCCGACCGGGGCTCACCCAGACGCTGCACACGCTGCGCGAGGCGGGCATCGCCTGTGCCGGCGCTGGCGAAGACGGCGAAGCCGCTTGGGCGCCCGCGGCGCTCCCGCTCGACGATGCACGTCGCCTGCTCGTCTTCGCCTGCGCCACGAGCAGCAGCGGCGTGCCGGGCGGCTGGGCCGCCGGCCCGCGCCAGAGTGGCATCGCGCGGCTGCCCGACCTCTCCGACGGCACCGCCCGCGACCTCGCAGCGGACGCCGCGCGTCACCGGCGTGGCGACGGCATCGTGGTGGTCTCGGTGCACTGGGGCCCTAACTGGGGCCTGCAGGTGCCGCGCGAGCACCGCCGCTTCGCGCGCCGGCTGATCGACCTGGGGGCCGCCGACATCGTGCACGGCCACTCCTCGCATCACCCGCTGCCGATGGAGGTCTACCGCGGCAAGCTGATCCTGTACGGCTGCGGCGACCTCGTGAACGACTACGAGGGCATCGGCGGGCAGGCCGGCCTGCGCGCGGACATCGGCTGCCTTTACCTGGCCACGCTCGACCGGGCGCGCGGGTTGCTGCGCCGGCTCGAGGTGGTGCCGATGCAGCGCTTCCGGATGCGGCTCGTGCACGCCGACCGCGAGGCGCGCGACTGGGTCCACGGGGTGTTCAACGAAGGCGGCCGCGACCTGGGCACCGCCCTCGAGCAGCAGGCCGACGGCGGCTGGTTGCTGCACTGGGGCCGCGCTCCCGTACCGGCCTGACCCGGCCCGCCCCCCCGATACGGCACCGCGCACGGCTGCGCCCCCTCAATGGCGGTGCCCTGCACCGTGCCCACCATCGCTCCTCGATGCGGCGCTCTCGGTCTGTCGGCGATGGGCCGGAAGCACGCTTCCTCTTCACTTCCCTCACAGGAGCCACGACGATGAACGAACTGCGACTCTTCGACCCCCTTGCCCCCGACTTCTTCGACGATGCCGTGCGCAGCATGATGCGCCCCTGGCGCTGGGAGGGTGCCGAGCCCGCCCCGCGCATCCGCGTCGACCTCTCGGAGGTGGATGGCAACTACCACGTGAAGGCCGACATCCCCGGCGTGCGCAAGGAGGACATCGACGTGCGCATCGACGGCAACATGGTCACCATCAGCGCCGAGATGAAGAAGGAAAAGGAGGAGAAGGAGCAAGGCCGTGTGCTGCGCCACGAGCGCCAGTTCGGCTACGCGAGCCGCGCCTTCACCCTCTCCAGCCCCGTGGACGAGAGCAAGGCCGACGCCCGCTACGAGAACGGGGTGCTCGAGCTCACCCTGCCCAAGAAGGCCGCCGCCTCGACGAAGCGGCTGTCGGTGCACTGATCGCCAGCCCCCTGGAGGCCGCCATGAAACTGCCTGTGCAGGTGGTGTTCCACGACATGGCGGCCTCGCCCGCGCTGGAGGAGCAGGCGCACCGCCGCGTGCGCCGGCTCGAGCGCTTCCGCCACGACATCATGGGCTGCCGCGTCGACGTGGCGCTGCTGCACAAGCACAGCCAGCAGGGCCGGCCCTTCGGCGTGCGGCTGCACGTGACGGTGCCTGGGCACACGTTCACGGTGGACCGGGTGCAGCACGAGGACGCCTACGTGGCGCTGCGCGACGCCTTTGCCGACATGCAGCGCCAGCTCGAACAGTCGCTCGCACGCACCCGAGGCTACGAGAAGCTTCACCCGGTGCCACTGCGCGGGGAGGTGGTGCGGATCTTCGATGACACACCCGAGCTGCGCGGCTACGGGTTCATCCGCACCGGCGATGGCAGCGAGTACTGGTTCTCGCGCGACTGCGTAGCCGACCCGCCCTTCGAGCACCTGAAGGTCGGCTCGGCCGTGCAGTTCATCCCCGAGCCCACCGCACCGAAGCCGCAGGCCAGGCGGGTGAGCGCCGGTCGCCACGCAGCCTGAAGGCATAGGCCCTCGCCATCGGCGGCCACGGCCCGGTTGCGGGGCTGTCGGCGCCGGCCATGTGACGCGAGGGCACCATCGCGACCTCGAAGAGGTAGTGCCGGGAAGCTTCCACGAAACGCAGTCGCGCCTGCGCGTACGCGCAGGGCCCGTCCTGCTCGGAGATCGACTGCGGCGCTGCACATCGCTGCACATCGCTGTGCATCCCGCTGTGCATCCCGCTGTGCACCCCGCTGCCCACCCCACTGTGCACCGTGTTCGGCACCTCGTTGTGAATCTCGTCAGGAATCTCGTCGTGAATCTCGTGGTTCACCTCGTGGTGCACCACGCCCGTCGTCCCCTTGGACACCCTCTCGTGCGCCTGTCTCGTCTCGGTGCTGGTGCGGGCCTCGCGCAGCGGATCGCGCATCGGGACAGCCGCGCAGGACGGGGTGGGGTTCGCAGTGGTCATGGGTGAGAGGGCGGTCGTGCCGCCAGGCTCGTGGAACAGGCGCGCAAGGGTAGGCAGCGGCGCCCCGCCCGCGTTGCGCGCGCGCAAGGCCTTTGCCGCCGCCCTGCCTATCGTGTGGACGCAGGAGGAACATCCCGACATGACCGTGCCCACACCCCGCCGCGAGACCCTCGACCCGAGCACGGCCTCGAGCGCACCGGCCCCCGGGCAGTGCGCCCCGTCCGCCCGCGAGTGGGCGGCGCGACTGCCCTTCGAGCTGGTGCTCGGCCCCTACCACGTGGCGGTGGAACTGCGGCCCCGGCGCAGCATGGCCGACGGTCGGCGACGCGTATGCCTGAACCTGGAGGCGCATCGCATCGAGCTGCGGCAGGGGCTCACCGGCTGGGCACTGGCCGAGGCTTTCCTGGAGAGCATCGTGCGCCTGGCCCACTTCAGCAAGGGCTGCCAGCAAGGCTGCATCGAGGAGGCCTACACGCACAGCCTGGCCACCGGGCTGATGGAGTTCGCGCAGCGCAACCCGAGGGCCTGGTTGTGGTTCAACCTGCTGCTCAGCCAGCTGCTGCCCGGGCGTTGCCGCCACGACCGCGCGGTGCGCGGCGTGCTCGCCAGCGAGCCGCCGCTGCCGCGGCGCGTGCTGATCGCCGGCGAGCCGGTGCGCGTGCGCGTGATCTCGCGTGCGGCGTGCGGTGCCGCCTTCGGCTGGTACGACGGCGCCCGGCGCGAGGTGCTGCTGTGCGCCGGCCTGGCGGGATGCCATCTGCCGATCGTGGCGCTGCACGAGTTCACGCACGCCCTGCACCACGCACACGGCCTGGACGACGGTGCACCGCATAGGCATTTCACGCAGGCGCAAGTGAGCGGCTGGCTGCGCTTCGTGCGCGACAACCCGGGCGCTTGGCGCTGGCTGGCGTGGTCGATGAGCTTTCCCGCCCGCGCGCGCACCGGCCCGGCCACCCCGGCATGAGCCGCCCGCACACGGCGCAGCAACCGTCCACGCCTGCCACACCCGCCACACCCGCCACGGCGGCACCTTCCGGCCACCCGCCGCACCCGCTGGCCCAGCCTCCCGAGGCGCTCTACCGGGCCTGCGAGTCCAGCGAATTGGACATGCACGCCGCCGGGGCGCAGGCTTCCGGCGCGTCGCCGTTCGGCCAGGCACGCGCGGCGCAGGCGCTTCAACTGGCCCTGGAGATCCCGGCGTCGGGCTACAACGCCTTCGTGCTCGGGCCGCCGGGCAGCAGCCGGCATGCCCTCGTCGAGGCGCTGCTGCACGCGCATGCCGCCACGCAGCCCCCGGCGCCGGACTGGGTCTACCTCTACAACTTTGCCGACCCGAACCGCCCGCGCGCGCTGAGCCTGCCGCCGGGTGAAGGGGGGAAGCTGCGCGACGCGATGCAGCGCTTCGTCGGCGAGCTCGGCCGTGCCCTGGCCACCGCCTTCGAAGGCGACGAGTACCGCTCGCGGCTGGACGCCATCCAGGCAGACACCAAGCAGCGCGAGGAGCAGGCGCTGCAGGCCCTGGGCACACGGGCCGCGGCGCAGGGCGTGGCCTTGCTGCGCACCCCGCAGGGCTTTGCGTTCGCGCCGATGAAGGACGGCGAGCCCCTGGCCACCGAGGCCTTCGAGGCCCTCTCGGAGGACGAACGCGAGCGACTGGGCCGGGCGATCCAGGGTCTGCGCGACGAGCTGCACCAGCTGCTGCACGAGCTGCCGCGCATGCGGCGGCAGATGCAGTCGAGGCTGCGCGAGGCCACGCGCGAAACGATGGCCCTGGCCGCCGGCCACCTCATCGACGAGCTGCGCGAGCGCTTCGCCCACCTCGAGCCGGCCACCGCCTTCCTGGGGGAGGTGCTGCAGGACATCCTGGACGCCGGCGAGCAGCTGCGCACGCACGGCCACGACGAGGACGACGCCAGCCCGGCGGGCCTGGTCGGCAGCGCCGAGGGCGTCGGTGCCATCGGGCTCACGGGCAGCCTCGCGCTGCACCGCTACCGCGTGAACCTCCTGGTGGGCAGCACACCCGGCGCGCCTGCGCCCGTGGTGGTGTGCGACCACCCGACGGTGGCCAACCTGATCGGGCGCATCGACCACACCGCACACATGGGCACGCTGCTCACCGACTTCACGCTCGTACGCGCCGGCGCGTTGCACCGGGCAAACGGGGGCAGCCTCGTGCTGGACGCGCTGAAGGTGCTGAGCGAACCCTGGTCCTGGCCCGCGCTCAAGCGCGCGCTGCGTGCAGGCGAGGTGCGCATCGAGTCACTGCCTCAGATGCTGGGCTGGCTGGGCACGGTGCCGCTGGAGCCCGAACCGGTGCCGCTGATGCTCAAGGTGGTGATGGTGGGCGAGCGCGAGCAATACTACATGCTGCAGGCTCTGGACCCCGAGTTCGGCGAGCTTTTCCGCATCGCGGCCGATGTCGAGGACGACGTCGAGCGCCACGCCGGGCACACCGCCCAGCTCGCCGCGCTGCTCGCCGCAATGGCATCGACTCACGGCCTGCGGCCCCTGCAGCGCGAGGCGGTGGCCCGCCTCGTCGAGCACGGCGCACGGATGGCGCAGGACGCGGCGAGGCTGTCCACGCGCACCGGCAGCTACCTCGAACTGCTGCACGAAGCCGACGCCTGCGCGCGGCGCGCCGGGCGCGACCAGGTGCAGCGCGAGGACGTGAACGCGGCGTTGGCGGCCAGGCTGCACCGCATCGACCGGCTGCACACCGAACTGTTGGAGGCGATCACGCGCGGCACCCTGATCATCCACACCTCCGGTGCGCAGGTCGGGCAGGTCAACGGGCTGGCGTACACCGAACTCGGCGAGCTGCGCTTTGCCTACCCGGTGCGCGTGACGGCCACGGCGCGGCTGGGCGACGGCGAGCTGCTGGACATCGAGCGCGAGTCCACCCTCGGCGGGCCGATCCACTCCAAGGGCGTGATGATCCTCAGCGCCTTCCTGGCCGCACGCTACGCCCAGGAACTGCCCCTGTCACTGTCGGCGAGCCTCGTCTTCGAGCAGTCCTACGGGCCGATCGAGGGCGACAGCGCCTCCCTGGCGGAGCTGTGCGCGCTGCTGTCGGCGCTGGCCGTGCTGCCGATACGCCAGCCGGTGGCCGTGACGGGCTCGGTCAACCAGTTCGGCACGGTGCAGGCCGTGGGCGGCATCAACGAGAAGATCGAGGGCTTCTTTGCGCTGTGCCGTGCGCGAGGCTTGCAGGAGGAACCCGGGGTCATCATCCCGCAAGCCAATGTGCAGCATCTGATGCTGAACGAGGAGGTGGTGCAGGCCGTGCGCCAGGGGCGGTTCCACGTCTGGGCGGTGGAGCACATCGACCAGGCGATCGAGCTGCTCACCGGCGTTCCGGCCGGCGCACCCGATGCCAAGGGGCAGGTTCCGCCAGGCAGCGTCAACCACCGCGTGGCCTCGCAGCTGACGCGCCTGTCGGTGGTGCGACAGGCCTGGGGCGCGCTCGGCGAGGCACACCAGCCGCGGCGCGGCGTACGCGGCGCTACGCGGACGGCGCGTCGCAAAGGGTGAGCACGGCCCCGCTGATGACGTTGTCCATCCGCAGGTACGGCCGCACTCGGATCGACAGGCGACGCCCGGCCGCCGTGAGGCCGTCACATGGCGTGACCACCAGGGTTCGCAGCGCATCGGGCACGGCCTGCTCGAGCTGCGGGCAGCCCGCCCGCTCGGCCAGCGTCGGCAGAGGCAACCCCAAGTCGGCTTCGCGCAGCGCCAGCAGCGCACGTGCGCGCTCGGTGAAGTCGCGCACACGCAGCTCGCCATCCAGGAAGACCACTGCCAGATCCGAGACGGCCAGCAGGTTGCGGATGTCGCTCTGAGCCAGGGCAAGGTCGGCGAGCTTGGCCTGCAGCTCGAGGTTGACCGCATGCAGTTCCTCGTTGATGGCCAGCAGCTCTTCCTTCGAGCCGCTGAGCTCCTCGTTGGTCGACCGCAGTTCCTCGTTGGTCGACTGAAGCTCCTCGTTGGCGGCCTGAAGTTCCTCCTGCGAGGCGCCCATCTCCTCGCGCAGCGACTGCATCTCGTCGCGCGCCCGGCTCAGCTCGGCCTCCAGGCTGCGGTCGCTGGCACGGCGGCCGCGTCGCCGCGGCGCGGGTACGCCGCCCACGGCCACGTCGCGAAAGCTCACGAGCACGGTACCCGCCAGCGCCGGGGACTCGGACAAGGCGCGCACCGTCACGTGCACCCGCCGCGACTGTCCGCTGCCTTCGACGACGAGGTCGGGCAGCTCCACCACCGCACCGCGTGCGATGGCCTGCGGCACCGCGTCGGCCAGGGCACGTTGCAGGCCGGGGCGCGCCATCGCATGCACGTTCGAGTCGGTGCGGCCGGCAGGCGGATCGAGGTAGGGTGCGGTGTTTCCGCTGGTGTAGAGCACGTTGCCCTGGGCGTCCACCAGGACCAGGGGGGGCGCGAAAGCCTGGAGCAGCAGCCGTTCGGTGGCGGCCTGCAACGGCCCGGCACAGGCTGGAGGCTCGGGCGAGTCGCGGTCTTCGGTCATGGCGGGCTCCTGGTTGGCATCCGGCAGGTTGGCCGCTGTCGCGTCGCGGCCGGGCACCCACCGGGGGGCGTGGTCCGGGTCGGGGCGCCGGTACAGGCGCAGCCGGGCATCCAACGCCTCAAAACTGGCATCGAAGCTGCCAATCGTCTCGCAGTGCCCGAGCATGAGCACGCCGCCGGGGCGCAGGCTGTAGCGGAAGGTGGGCACCATCCGCCGCTGCATGCCCGTGTTGAAGTAGATCATCACGTTGCGGCAGCTGAGCAGGTCGAGCCTGACGAAAGGCGGCGAGGCCAGCATGTCGTGGCCGGCGAAGACCACCATCTCGCGCACCGGCTGGGCGACGCGCCAGGACGACCCTGCCGGCGCGAAATGGCGCTGCAGCCGATCGAGACCCACCTCGGACACGATGCGTGCCGGGTACACGGCACGGCGCGCCACGGTCACGGCATCGGTGTTCAGGTCGGTGGCGAAGATCTGCACGGGCCGGCGCCGGGCGGGCGCCAACTCGTCGAGCACCTCTCGCACCAGCATCGCCAGCGAGTAGGCCTCCTCGCCCGTCGAGCAGCCCGCCACCCAAGCCCGAAACGGCTCCTGCGGGTCGCCACCCGACAGCAACACCGGCAGCACGTGTCGGCGCAAGGCGTCCCACACCGGCTCGTCACGGAAGAAGGCCGTGACGCCGATCAGAAGCTCACGCGCCAGCAGCTCGAGCTCCTGTGCACTGGCACGCAGCAGCAGCATGTACTCCGCCGTGCCCGCCAGCCCGTGCAGCCCGGCTCGGCGCTCGATGCGCCGGCGCAGCGTCGTGCGCTTGTAGCCGCGAAAGTCCGGGTGGCCGCGCTCCGTGAGCATGCGCAGAACGGGCTCGATGTCGGCGTCGGGTGCGTGCGGCATGTGCAGGTCCGCACTCTACCGGCAATTGCTCGCACGCAAGCCGGGCCCGGCCGCGCGGGCGCAGCATCGCCGGCTCGACGAAAACCGGAGGGCTGCGATGAAAAGCGATGCGGACATCCGCAAGGACGTACTGGCCGAACTCGACTGGGACCCCGCGATCGACCCCGCGCACGTGGGCGTGGCGGTGCGCGACGGCGTCGTCACGGTCACGGGTCACCTGGACACCTATGCCGAGAAGTACGCCGTGCAGCGCGCGGTGCAGCGTGTGGAGGGCGTGCACGCGGTGGCGGTCGAGGTCGATGTGAAGCTCGAGCCTGGCCACCGCCGCAACGACTCCGAGATCGCGGCGGCCGCCGAATCGGCGCTGAAGTGGCACGCGCTCGTACCCGCCGAGCGCGTGCGCGTGCAGGTGGAAAAGGGCTGGGTGACCCTCGGCGGCGAGGTCGACTGGGACTACCAGCGCGTGGCGGCGTTCAAGGCGGTGCGACCGCTCACCGGCGTGGTGGGCGTGACCAACGGCATCACCCTGAAGCCGCAGACCACGCCGGCCAATCTGTCCGAGCGCATCCGCGAGGCGCTGTCCCGGCATGCCGAACGCGAGGCCCGGCACATCGTCGTGGACGTGAGCGGCGCCACCGTGACCCTCAAGGGACGGGTGGACTCGTGGCCCGAGCGCACCGCAGCCGAAGGCGCCTGCTGGGCAGCCCCTGGCGTCACGCGCGTGGTCAACGACCTCACCGTCACCCGCTAGACACCCCACCCCAGGCGCCCGCCTGAGCCAGGAGACAGCCCATGGAACGCACCGACGCCGGCCAGATCTGTTCGCGCATCGTCACCATCGTCCAGCGTGACACCCCGCTCGTCGAGGCTGCCCAGCTGATGCGCAGCCAGCACGTGGGCAGCGTCGTCGTGGTCGACGACGCCCGCGAGGGGCGCCTGGTCAGCGGCATCCTCACCGACCGCGACATCGTGACCGCCGTGGTCGCCACCGAAGTCGACCCGGCCACGCTGACCGTGGAAGACGTGATGACCACCGATGTCGTCACCGCGCTGGAGACCGACTCGGTGATGGACCTCGTGCGCACGATGCGGCGCCGCGGCGTGCGCCGCCTGCCCGTGACGACGCCGCAGCGGGTGCTCGTGGGGCTCGTGGCCCTGGACGACGTGCTCTCGCTGGTGGCCGAGCAACTGCGTGCGATGGCGCTGGCCATCGAGGCCGAGCAGTTGCAGGAGCGGCACGTGCGGCGCTGAACCCGGCAGGGCCCCGTCCGGAGCGGGGCCCGGGACCGCATCAGGCCTGTGCGGCCACATCCTCCAGCGTGCCGCGCGTGTTGCGCGCACACACCTTCAGGCCGTCCAGGTCGACGATCTCCACCGCCCGGTTGTCCACGCGCAGGTAGCCGGCCTGGGCCAGCGCACCGAAGGAGCGGCTGGCGGTGGCGTGCGCCACGCCGAGGTAGCTTGCGATGTCGCGCCGGTTCATGCGCAGCAGCAGCCGCCGCGGCGACTGCCCGCGCTCGGCCATGTGGCCCGAGACCTGCACCAGGAAGCGCGCGAGCCGCACTTCCGCGGCCACGGCGGACATCACGTCGGCAATCTCGGCCGCGCGCCCGAGCTCGCGGCTGACCGCCGACTGCAAGGCGCGGTCGAAGGCGGGCACGCGCTGGCGCAGCGTGTCCAGCGCGCGCACGGGCACCGCGTACACGCGGCTGTCCTCGAGTGCAGTGGCCGCCGTCTGGTAGTGGCCCTTGGACAGCCCATCGAAACCCAGCAGTTCGCCCATGCCCGCAAAGCCGAGCACCTGCTCGTAGCCGTCCTCGGCCATGCGCAGCGACTTGAAGTTGCCCAGCTGCACCACGTAGAGATGGTCGGCCGGCGCACCCTCGTGAAACAGCGACGCGCCGCCGCGCAGCCGGCGCACCGGTACCGCGTAGGCCTCGCCCGCTGGCCGCTCGTCGGCGGGCACGCCCATCACCTGCAGCAGGTCGGAGAGCTTGCCGGGGCTGGCCGCCCCGGCAGGCGACACCGGTCGCCGGAACCAGCCGGCACGCTCGGCCGCTCCTCTGAGCTCCATCGGGTTGTGCGCGTTGAGCATCATGTGTGGGTTCCCTCTCTTGAGTGTGTGGGGTGGTCTTCCGCTGAAGCGGTGCTCCGGGGCAACGGTTCGAACCGTGCTGGCGCAAAGCTTCGTCTGCCTTGCGATCAACGGCAATCGGCGCCTGCCGCGCAGCGCCGAGCCATTCGGCCGGCCGGCTGGCGCGAATGCGCCGATCCCGGGTAGGAATAGTCCGAGTGCCGGGGGCTCGGCAGAGGCCGCGCACGCTGCGCAAGATGGCCGGCGGGCGCGGATGCGGCAACCCGTTGAGCCCGGGCAACCCCACTGGCGGCAGGCGAGCTGAGGATGCCGATGTCCCGCACCGCACCGCAGTCAGGCCCGCGAGGAGTGGGAGCAATGCGACGAAGTCGTTACCACCCCGTTATGGAGCCGCCTGCGCACCAGAAAGGTTCCTCTCGTGCCGCATGGCGATCCCTAGAATCGCACATCGGGTTTGTCCCAGAAAATTGGTCGCCCGTTGTACCAAGCTGCACCACGCGGTACCAGACCGTCAGGCGTCCGGCTCTTCCCTCACCGCCCACCTCCCCGCCACCTCCCCGCCCTCGCCGCTTCCCACTCCACCACCTCCTCGCCTCATCATGGACGCCCTTCCGCTCGAGCCCTGCCCCGCCCCGCAGGCCGTGGTGCCGGAGCCCCGGCCATGCCGGCGCCGGGGTGAGGTAGGCGAGCGTCGCCGCGACTCGCGGCGCGAGATGGCCGCGCAGCTCGAAGCCGCGCGCGAAGCCGAAAGGCGTCGCGTCGCGCTCGACCTGCACGACGAATTCGGTCAGCACGTCGTGGCCATCCAGCTTGCCCTCGCCCCGCTGGCGGGCGATCACGCGGACCCCTGGGTGCGCGAGGCGGCGCAACGCGTGTCCACGCACGTCGAGTCCTCCGTCGCAGCCATGCGCCGGCTGCTGGCCGACCTGCGCCCGCAACTCCTCGAAGACCTCGGCCTGCCCGGTGCGCTGCACCGGCTCGGGCACGACGCGGCGCGTCGGCTCGGGCTGGCCGTCCGCGTGGAAGCCGTCGAGGAAGCAGCCGCCTGGCCCCCCGCCGTGGCACTGGCGCTGTACCGCATCGCCCAGGAGGGCCTGACGAATGTCGTCCGGCATGCCCACGCGAGCACGGTATGCATCCGCCTGGCCGGAACGCCACAGCGGGCTCAGCTCGTCGTCGAAGACGACGGCGTAGGCCTGCCGGCTGCGGCCTGCGGGAACCCGGGCGCGCAGGGGCTGCGCGGGATGTCCGAACGCGCGGCGATGCTCGGTGGTCACCTTTCCATCGAACCGCGCCCGGGCGGCGGGACGCGGCTGTGTGCGCGGGTGCCGCTGCGCGCGCTGGGGGTGCCCGGCACGAACGGAGCCGGCCTCCTCGGGGTCCGGTCGTGACAACCTCTGCAGCCGTCGCCGCAGCGGCCGCCTCGATGCGCGTGCTCATCGTCGACGACCACGCCATCGTCCGCGAGGGTCTGCAGCGCATCCTCGAGTCCACCCCCGAGCGCTGGGTGGCGGTGCAGGCGGAGTCCGGTTTCGAGGCTCTGCAGCGCCTGCGCACGGGGCCGGTGGACGTGGCCATCATCGACCTGTCCATGCCGGGCATGTCCGGGCTCGATCTGCTGCGCCGCATCAAGTCGGAATTCCCGGCCCAGCGCGTGCTCGTGCTGAGCATGCACGCCGAAGAGCAGTACGCGCTGCGCGCCTTCAAGGCGGGGGCCAACGCCTACGTCACCAAGGACCGCGCGGCAGCCGAGCTCGTCACGGCCGTGCGCAAGGTGGCCGCCGGAGGCGCGTACGTCACCTCCACGCTGGCCGAGCGTGTGGTGCTGCAGCTCAACGGCGGGGTGGACGTGCCCCGCCACGCGCATCTCTCCGACCGCGAGCTCGAGGTGCTGCGCCGCCTGGTGGCCGGCCAGCGCCTGACCGAGATCGCCGAGGCGCTGCACCTGTCGGTCAAGACCGTGAGCACCCACAAGAGCCGGGTCCACGAGAAGCTGCAGCTGCCCACGATGGCCGGACTCATCCGCTACGGCATCGACCACGGCATGGACGGCCCCGAGGCTTTCGCCGACGAGGCGCGCACGATCCCGCTGTTCCACGAGGCCGACTGAGCCCGCTACGGGCGCTCGGCCTCGCGCAGCGCGCGAATCACCTCCTCGTCTTCCACCTGGTGGAAGTCTCCGTAGTGCAGGCCTACGGCGCGAAAGGGTACCGGCTCGGCCAGGCACACCACCTCGTCGACCTGGGTGCGAAGCTGCTCCACCACCTCGGCTGGCGCCACCGGCAGCGCCAGCACGATGCGCGCCGGCTCGCGGTGCCGAAGCGCCTGCACTGCCGCCCGCACCGTGGTGCCGGTGGCTGCGCCATCGTCCACGACGATGGCCACCGCGCCCTTCACATCGGGCGAGGCGCGCCCGGTCAGATAGGCCTGGCGCCGGCGCAGCACCTCGGCATAGGCGATACGCGACTGGTCCTGCACCCACCGCGCGTCGGTACCGGTCCAGGCCATGCTTTCCTCGTCGAGCACGAGCTCGGGCTGCACGCCTTCGGCCACCGCGCCCACCGCGAGCTCGGGCTGCCCCGGCGCCCCGATCTTGCGCACGATCAGCAGGTCCAGCGGCGCGTGCAGCGCGCGCGCGACCTCCGCGGCCACCGGCACGCCCCCGCGCGGCAGCGCGTAGACGACGATCGGCAGCACCGGGGTGCGCCGCGACAGACGCTTGCGCAGCGCGGCGGCCAGCTCGCGCCCGGCCTCGGCACGGTTGGCGTAGACGCCGCTCACGGCACGGGCCTCCATGCGCCCAGCCCGGCCGGCGTGCGGGCGCTCACGGCGCTTCCTCCGACGCCATGCCTGCTGCCATCGTGCCCGCGCCGACACCCGCGCCACGGGACGCAGCCGGCGCCGCCGCGATCAGGCAGTCGATGGTCAACACCAGCGCCGACACCGAGGCCGCGTTCTGCAGCGCGAGCCGCGTCACCTTGGCCGGGTCGATCACGCCCATCTTCAGCAGGTCGCCGTAGGCGCCCGTGGCGGCGTTGAACCCGAAGGCCGGGTCGTCCTGCGCGTCGATGCGCGCCACGATCACCGAGGGCTCCAGCCCCGCATTGGCCAGCAGCCGGCGCAGCGGCTCCTCGAGTGCCCGGTGCACGATGCGCAGGCCCGACTCCTCGTCCAGGCTCTCGCCCGCGAGGCTGCCCAGCGCCCGTCGCATGCGCAGCAGCGTCACCGCACCGCCGGGCACGATGCCCTCCTCCACCGCGGCGCGCGTGGCGTGCAGCGCGTCCTCCACCCGCACCTTGCGTTCCTTGAGCTCGGTCTCGGTGGCCGCCCCGACCTTGACCACGGCCACCCCGCCGGCCAGCTTGGCGATGCGCGCATCGAGCTGCTCGCGTTCGTAGTCGCTGGCCGCGTGCTCGCGCTCGCGCCGCAGCGCGGCCAGGCGCTCGGCACGGGCGTCGGCCGAGCCCGCGCCGCCGATCACCGTCGTGTGGTCCTTGTCCACCTCGACGCGGCGGGCACGGCCGAGATCGGCGAGCGTGGCCTTGGCCAGGCTCAGCCCGGCTTCTTCGCTGATCACGCGGGCGCCGGTGAGCACGGCCAGGTCCTGCAGCATCGCGTGGCGCCGCTCGCCAAAGCCCGGCGCCTTCACCGCGCAGGCCTTGAGCGTGCCGCGCAGGGTGTTCACGACGAGGGTGGCCAGCGCGTCGCTCTCCACCTCCTCGGCCACCACCAGCAGCGGCCGTCCGGCCTTGACCACCTCCTCCAGCAGCGGCAGCAGTTCCTTGAGCGCGCCGAGCCGGCGGTCGTGCAGCAGGATCGCGCAGTCCTCCAGCACCACGGCCTGGCGCTCGGCGTCGGTGACGAAGTACCCGGACAGGAAGCCGCGGTCGAATTGCAACCCCTCGGTGACCGAGAGCTCGCTCGCCAGGCCCGAGCCGTCCTCGATCGTCACCGCGCCCTCGCGCCCGACCTTGTCCATCGCCTCAGCCAGCAAGGCGCCGATGGAACGGTCGTTGTTGGCCGAGATGGCCGCGACGTGCGCGATCTCCTGCGAGCCCGCACACGGCCGGGCCAGCCGCTGCAGTTCGGCCACGCAGGCCTGCACGGCGCGCTCGATGCCGAGCTTGAGCGCCACCGGGTTCATGCCTGCGGCCAGGTAGCGCTGGCCCTCCTCGATCATCGCGTGCGCGAGCACGGTGGCCGTGGTGGTGCCGTCGCCGGCCATCTCGCTCGTGCGTGCGGCCACCTCGCGCAGCAGTTGCGCACCGAGGTTCTCGAAGCGGTCGGGCAGCTCCACCGCGCGCGCCACCAGCACGCCGGAATTCACGATCTGCGGCGCTCCCCACTCGCGCTCGAGGATCACGGTGCGCCCGCGCGGCCCGAGCGTGACGCCCACGGCCGCGGCGAGCTGCTGCACGCCGCGGCGCACGCGCTCGCGTGCATCGTCGTGGAACAGGAGCAACTTGGCGGTCATCGGGTGGTACCGGGGGCGGGCGACAGAGAGGCCGAAGGAAGAGCCCGAACAGGGGCCGAAACGGATGCGTGCCTGGCGAGGAGTGCCTGGCATGCCGGGGCACGCAGCCACCGAGGGCCAGGGGTTGGACGTGGCCGGGATGCTGCGGCCGGCGCCTCTGGCCGCCGTTGAGACGAAGCAAGCCGAAGAAGCCCCAAGGTGCAGCCGCGTGCGCCCATGGGACACTCGGGTGCACACCCGCATCTGCCACGATGACCACGCTCACCCCCCCTCCCGCGATCCGCATCCACCCGCGCGACAACGTCGTCATCGCCCGCACGCAGCTGCTTGGCGGCACCGCGCTGCCCGGCGAGGGCGTGACCGTCGCCGGGCTCGTGCCCCCCGGCCACAAGGTGGCCACGCAGCCCATCGCCGCGGGTGAGCCCGTGCGTCGCTATGACCAGATCATCGGCCACGCCACGCAGGCCATCGCCCCGGGCCAGCACGTGCACGTGCACAACCTCGCCTACGCCGACTTCGCGCGGCACCACGAGCCCTGCGCAGGTGCGCAGCCGACGGCCTTCGTCGACACGCCGGCCACCTTCTCCGGCATCGTGCGTGCGGACGGGCGCATCGCCACGCGCAACTACATCGGCGTGCTCACGAGCGTGAACTGCTCGGCCACCGCCGCACGGGCCATCGCCGATGCCTTCCGGCGCGACATCCACCCCGAGCGCCTCGCGCCCTACCCGAACGTGGACGGCGTGGTTGCGCTCACCCACGGCATGGGCTGCGCCACCGCGAGCGACGGCGAGGAACTGCAGGTGCTGCGCCGCACCCTCGGCGGCTACGCGAAGCACGCCAATTTCGCCGCCGTGCTCGTCGTCGGCCTGGGCTGCGAGACGAACCAGATCCAGGGTCTGGTGGCACAGGAAGGCCTGCAGGAAGGTGCGAAGCTCGTGACCTTCAACATCCAGGACACCGGCGGCACCGCACGCACCGTGGCCCGTGGCGTCGAGCTCATCCAGGCCCTGCTGCCCGAAGCCAACCGCGTGCAGCGTCAGCCCGTGCCGGCCAGCCACCTGGTGGTGGGCCTGCAGTGCGGCGGCAGCGACGGCTACTCGGGCATCAGCGCCAACCCCGCGCTCGGCGCCGCGGTGGACCTGCTCGTGCGCCACGGCGGCACGGCCATCCTCTCCGAGACGCCGGAGGTCTACGGCGGGGAGCACCTGCTCACGCGCCGCGCCGCTAGCCCCGAGGTGGCCGAGAAGCTGCTCCAGCGCATCCGCTGGTGGGAGGCCTACACCACGCGCCACGGCATGAAGATGGACAACAACCCTTCGGCCGGCAACAAGGCCGGCGGACTCACGACCATCCTCGAGAAGAGCCTCGGGGCCATCGCCAAGAGCGGCACCACCAACCTCACGGATGTCTTCGAGTTCGCGCAGCCCGTCGCCACGCGAGGCCTCGTCTTCATGGACACGCCGGGCTACGACCCCGTGTCGGCCACGGGCCAGGTGGCCGGTGGCGCCAACCTGATCTGTTTCACCACCGGCCGCGGCTCGGCCTACGGCTGCGCGCCGAGCCCGTCGCTGAAGTTCTCCACCAACACCGCGCTGTGGCAGCGCCAGGCCGACGACATCGACCTCGACTGCGGCGGCATCGTCGATGGCGCGGACACGGTCCAGGCCTGTGGCGAGCGCATCTTCCGCCTGATGCTCGACACCGCCTCGGGCACGAAGACGCGCAGCGAGCTGCACGGCTACGGCCAGAACGAGTTCGTGCCCTGGCAGCTCGGCGCGGTGATGTGAGCCCAGGAACCCCCCGATGAGCCTGCAACCCACCCACCCCGACTCCACCCTCTTCCCGCCCGAGGTGCTGCGCCGCTGGGCAGCACGCTGCTTCGCCGCCGTGGGCATGCCCGAGGCCGACGCCGAGCTGCTGGCCGCGAGCCTCGTGCAGACGACGCTGTGGGGCATCGACTCGCACGGCGTGTCGCTGCTGCCGCATTACCTCGACCGCCTGGCCAACGGCACGGTGAAGGTGCGGCCGCAGGTTCGCGTCGAGCGAACCGGGCCAGCCACCGCCTGCGTGCATGGCGACCAGGGCCAGGGCATCGTGGTCGCGCACCGCGCGATGGCCGAGGCGGTGGCGATCGCGCGCGAGCAGGGCGTGGCCGCCGTGGGCGTGCGCAACGCCTCGCACTGCGGTGCGGTGGGCCTGTACGCGCGCGCGGCAGCGCGCACGGGGCTGGTCGGTTTCGCCTTCACCCACGCCAACAGCATCGCCGTGCCGCACGGCGGCGAGCGCGCCTTCTTCGGCACGAACCCGATCGCCATCGCATTCCCGCGCCAGCAAGGCGAGCCCGTGTGCCTGGACATGGCCACCACTTCCATTCCCTGGAACCGGGTGCGCAACGCGCAGCGCGAAGGCCACCCGCTGCCGCCGGACACCGCGGTGGACGCACACGGCACGCCCACCACCGACGCGCAGCAGGCCACCGCCGTGATGCCGCTGGGCGGACGCGACTTCGGCTACAAGGGCTACGCGCTCGCACTCGTGATCGACCTGCTGTGCGGACCGCTCGTGGGCAACGCCTTCGGCCCGCACGTCACGTCGATGTTCGGCGAGATCGACAAGCCGCAGGCGATCGGCGCCTTCTTCATCGCCATCGACCCTGCGCGCTTTGCCGGCGGGCCGGCCCTGACCGCACAGGTCGAGGCGATGGCGCGGGAACTGGCCGCCGAGCCGGGCTCGCCGCGCATGCCGGGCGACCCCGAGTACGAGGTCGCGGCGCAGCGCGCGCGCGACGGTGTGCCGGTGGAGCCGGCCCTGCTCGAGATGTTCAAGGCGATCGGCGCCCGGCTGGGTGCAGGCGACCCTGCCTGAGGCCGAGGCTGCACACGCGGATCAACGCGTGGCCAGGAAGCGCTCCACCTCGTCGAGGGTCGGCGCGGCCAGCGCCCCGCCTGCCCGGGTGCACTTGAGCGCCGCTGCCGCCGACGCGAAACGCAGCGCCTGCTCCGAGGGCATGCCGCGGCCGAGCGCACAGCCGAGGGCGGCGTGGAACACGTCGCCGGCCGCGGTCGTGTCCACCACCTGCGGCACCTCGAATGCGGGCAGCCTCTGCAATGCCCCTCGAGCGGGCTGCCACCACAGCCCGCGCTCGCCGAGCGTGACCACCGCGTGCCGCGCGCCGCTCGTGATCGCCTGCGCGAGCGCCTCGCCCGGCGTCACCCCCGGGCCCGCGAAGGCCTCGAGCCCCGGCTCGGAGAACACCGCCCAGTCGGCCAGCGCGACGGTTGCACGCAGGTCAACAGCCGGCGCGGTATCGGCGTCGAGCACGCTGGTCACACCGCGTGCGCGGGCCCAGCCGAGGGCAGTGCGGCACCACCCCGGGCAACGCGGGTCGGTCAGCAAGACGTCCGCGCCGTCGAGCACGGCTTCGGCGAGTGCCGGCGCGCGCCAGGTGGCGTCGCCGCGGTGGCCGACGATCAGCCGCTGGCCTGCAGCATCCACCAGCACGGCCGCCACCGACGACTGTGCCCCCGGCACCACCACCAGCCCGTGCGCGTCCACCCCCTGGTTCACGAAGTGCTGGCGGAACATGTCGGTCCAGCCGTCGTCGCCCAGCGGCGAGACCAGCCGCGCGCGCGCGGACAGGCGTGCCGCCGCGACGACGGCATTGGCCGTCATGCCGCCCACCTGCATGCGGTAAGCCTGCGCCGGCACCTTCACGGCCGCAGCCGGCAGCCGCTCCACCTCGAACACATGGTCGACCGAAGCGTGACCGACGCCGACCACCAGCGGCCCACGCCCTGTGGGAGAAGCTGCCACGACACCTCCTGCGATGGCCCTGTGCACGGGCACTTGCGCGGATACTCTACTCTCCCTTCACGCTGTTGCCTGCCCCGCCCTGATGCCACGCCGCACCTGGCGCCTGGCGCGGCGCGCCGTTCACCGGCGTACCGCGCACCTGTCCCCCGTGGCGCAGGCCATCCTGTGGACGGTGGCCTCCGGCATCGTGTTCAGCCTGCTCAATGCCCTGGTGCGCGGGCTGGCCCAGCAGGTGCACCCCTTCCAGGCCCAGTTCCTGCGCTACCTGTTCGGCCTCGCGGTGCTGCTGCCGATGGTGCTGCACCACGGCCTGCGCGCATACCGGCCGCGCGCCGTGGGCGGGCAGTTCCTGCGCGGGGCGCTGCACACGGCGGGCCTGTGCCTGTGGTTCGTCGCACTGCCGCGCATCCCGCTGGCGGACATGACGGCCATCGGCTTCACGACGCCCCTATTCATCATGGTCGGGGCCTGGCTCTTCTTTCGCGAACCGATGCGCTGGGAGCGCTGGCTGGCCACCGGCGTCGGCTTCGCGGGGGTGCTCGTCGTCGTGGCACCTCGCCTGGAGCTCGGCAGCGCCGGCACAGGCCCCGGCCTGTACCACCTGGTGATGCTCGCCTCGGCCCCCGTCTTCGCGGCTTCGTTCCTCGTCACGAAGGCGCTGACCCGCTACGAGAGCACCGGCACGATCGTCCTG
Organism: Pseudomonadota bacterium; assembly: GCA_039798945.1. GTDB lineage: Bacteria > Pseudomonadota > Gammaproteobacteria > Burkholderiales > Burkholderiaceae_C > Rubrivivax. The sequence continues at coordinate 35,495 of JBDKFA010000360.1, read as the reverse complement.
TGGCAGGCGCTGACGATCACGCTCATGAGCGTGCCGCTGGCCTGGCCGGTGTGGCAGCCCATCGGGGCCCTGCAGTGGCTGGGCTTCGCCGCGTGCGGGCTGCTGGGCAGCCTCGGCCACTACTGCCTGACGCGGGGCATCCGCGAGGCCGATCTGTCGGCCACCCAGGCGCCGAAGTTCCTCGAGCTGCTGTGGGCAGCCCTGCTGGGCTGGCTCGTCTTCGCCGACGTGCCCACGGGCAGCGCCCTCGCGGGCGGCCTCGTGATCAGTGCAGCCACCCTGTGGCTTGCCCGGCGCGAGGCGCGGCGCCGCTGAAGGCTGCCGCCACGCCCGCCCGTCCAGCCTGGTGCACACTGCCATGCACGCCCCCCCGACACCGATGAACCTGCCCTTCCTGCGCTGGCGCGACGATTGGCGCCAACCGGGCGCGCTGCGCGCCGATGCCCTGGCCGGCCTGACCGGCGCGATCGTGGTGTTGCCCCAGGGGGTGGCGTTCGCCACCCTGGCAGGCCTGCCGCCGCAGCACGGGCTGTGGGCAGCGATGCTGCCGTGCGTGGTGGCGGCCCTCTTCGGCTCCAGCCGCCTGATGGTCACGGGGCCCGCGAACGCGATCTCGTTGTCCACGCTTGCGCTGCTGGCGCCGCTGGCCGAGCCGTTCTCGGCGCGCTACGTGGAGCTCGCCATCACGCTGGCCTTCCTGGTGGGCATGATGCAGGTGCTGCTCGGGTTGGCGCGTGTGGGAGCCCTGGTCGAACGCGTCCCGCAGGCGGTGGTGGTGGGCTTCACGGCCGGGGCGGCGCTGCTCATCGCCAACGCGCAACTGGGCACCTTGCTCGGGCTGCCGCTGCCCGGTGGGGGCGTGGCTGCAAACGTCGTCGCAGCCTTGCAGGGCCTGGGGCAGGCCAGCCTCGGCACCTGCCTCGTCGGCCTGGCCACGCTCGCCATCGCGCTGGGCGCACGACGCTGGAACCGCTACGTCCCGGCAATGCTCGTGGCCGTCGTCGCCGGCTCGGTGCTGGCCCTGGCGCTCAAGCACGTGTGGCCCGACAACCCGCCGCTGCGCACCGTGGGCGCGCTGCCCAGCCCGCTTCCGGTGCTGTCGTGGCCCGACCTGTCGCTGGACACCGTGCGCGCGCTGTTCGGTGCCACGCTCGTGATGACGCTGCTCGCGCTGACGGAAGCCTCCGCCATCGCCCGCGCCGTGGCGCGACGACGCGGCGACCGGCTCGACGGCAACCAGGAGTTCATCGGCCAGGGCCTGGCCAATTTCGCGGCCGCCTTCACCTCGGGGTTCCCGTGCAGCGGCTCGTTCAACCGCTCCGGCGTGAACGTCGAATCGGGCGCGCGCACGCCACTGGCCGCGGTGTGCGCCTCGGTCTTCCTGCTCGTGCTGCTTGCCTTCGTGGCCCCGCTGTCGCACCACCTGCCGCTGGCGGTGATCGCAGGGCTGCTGTACGCGGTGGCCTGGGGCCTGGTGGACCGGGCCGAGATCGCCCGCCTGTGGCGCAGCGGGGTGGCCGAGCGCGTGCCGCTGGCCGTGACCTTCCTGGCCACCGTGTTGCTCTCGCTCGAATGGGCGATCGTGCTCGGGCTGGCCTCGGCACCCATCGCCCAGGCCTGGCAACGCCGCGGGTCGGGCCACTGACGGTATGCTCCGAGCCCCTCGTGCACCCGTGGTCCATGGCTGGCATCCCCATCACCGATATCGAGAGCGCCATCAACTGGTGGCGCGAGCGCTCTCCGTCGCCCGACGGCATCACCGCCTGTGCGCCGGTGCGCGCGCTGGCGGAGGTGTATGCGCTGATGGTGTACTTCCGCGAGGCCGAGTGCGACGAGGCGACGATGCCGCGCGCAGCCTCCCAGGCCTGGCTCGCCTGGTACGCCACCACGCCCGACTCCCCCTGCATCGCCATCTGCTCGACGAGCCAGGGCGACGCGGTGTGCAAGGGCTGCGGGCGCCGCTTCGACGAGGTGCAGGACTGGACGGCCTACACGCCGGCGCAGAAGCGCTCGGTGTGGCGCCGCATCACGCAGGAGGGCACCGCCTGGCGCTTCAACCGCTACGCCGAGCGCGCACTCGAGTCCAGCCCGGTCGCGGGGGTGGCGGCCGCTTCGGTCGGCCCGCAGGCCGTTCAGGCGCGCGCCGAGCCGGCCAAGCCAGCCTGAAGGCCTCGTGAAGGCCACGTGAAGGCCACGTGAAGGCCGCATGAGCACTGCTGCGGGCTCCTGGCGCGCCGACGCGCGCCGCATCGGCGCGCTGGCCTGGCCCGTCTTCGTGGGGCAGGTCTCGGTGCTCGCCTTCGGCACCATCGACACGATCCTCGCGGCACGCCATTCGCCGGGCGACCTCGCCGCGCTGGCTGTCGGCTCGGCCGCCTACATCACCATCTTCGTGGGCTTCATGAGCCTCGTGCTCGCGCTCGGCCCCATCACGGGCCAGCTGTACGGCGCCGGCCAGCTGCCCCAGGCAGGCCGCCAGCTGCACCAGGGCGTCTGGGTGGCGCTCGGGGCCTCGTTGCTGGGCAGCCTGCTGCTGGCCTTCCCGCAGCACTTCCTCGCCGCCTCGCAGGCGAGCGACGAGGTGGCCGGCAAGATCCGGGGCTACCTCCTCGCGCTGGCCTGCTCGCTGCCGGCGTCGCTGCTGTTCACCGTCTACCGCGGCTTCAACACCGCGGTCTCGCGTCCGAAAGCGGTCATGCTGTTGCAGATCGGCGGCCTCGTGCTGAAGCTCCCGCTGTCGGTGGCGCTCGTCTTCGGGGTGCCGGTGCTCGGCGTGCCTGCACTCGGCGTGGTGGGCTGCGGCATCGCCACCGGCATCGTCATGTGGGCACAGGCTGCCGTGGCGTGGGTCGTTCTGCGCCGCGACCCGTTCTACGCCCCCTTCGCGGTCTTCGGGCGTGGCCTGGACGCGCCGGATCGCCGCATGCTCGCCGCACACCTCAGGCTCGGCCTGCCCATGGGCGCGACGACGCTGGTCGAGGTCTCGGGCTTCACGTTCATGGCGATCTTCATCGCCCGGCTGGGCACCGAGGCCGTGGCCGGCCACCAGATCGCGGTGAACCTCGTGGTGCTGCTCTTCATGGTGCCGATGTCGCTGGCCAACGCCGCCGGCACGCTGGTGGCCCAGCGCATCGGGGCACGCGACGCCGCCGACGCCTGGCGCCTGGCGTGGCATGGCGCCGGGCTCACGCTGGCGCTGGCGCTGCTGTGCGGCACGCTCGTGGCGCTGCTGCGCGTGCCGCTGGTGGGGCTGTACACCACGAACGCAGCCGTCGCCGCGGCGGCGCTGCCGCTGCTGGCGTGGGTGGCGGTGTTCCACCTCGCCGACGCCACCCAGACCTACGCCGGCGTGCTGCTGCGCGCCTGGCGCATCGCCACCGTCACCTTCGTCGTCAATGCCACCGCCATGTGGGGCGTGGGGCTCGCCGGCGGGTACGTGCTCGCCTTCGGGCTGTGGCCGGGGGGCACCCCCTCTGGCTTGCAGGGCGCGCCGGGGTTCTGGGCCGCGGCCACAGCGGGGCTGGTGATCGCCGCCGTGGCGCTGGGCGGTGTGCTCGCGTGGGTGCTCAGGCGGTTTGCGGGTGAAGCGACGCGCGCGCGCACGTCCTCCGCCCCCCCGCTCCCGGTGGCTGACCGCTAGCCCGGCAACTCCAGCACGAAGCAGCTCCCCCCGCCCGTCCGACCCTCGCAGCGCACCTGCCCACCGTGGCGCTGAGCAATCTGGCGCACGAGTGACAGGCCGAGCCCCACCCCGCCCTCGTGCTCGGCATGGCCAGGCAAGCGAAAAAAGGGCTCGAAGATGCGTTCACGCGAAGCCTCGGGCACGCCCGGGCCCCGGTCGCTCACGCGGATGGCCACCCCGGTCGATCCGGCGGCCTCGAGTCGGGCCGTCACGTCGCCGCCGCCATAGCGGCGCGCGTTCTCCAGCAGGTTACGCAGCGCCCGGCGCAGCAGCCGCTCGTCGCCCCACACCACCGGCGCGACGGCTGCGCCAGCCGTCACCTGCACCCCCTCATGACCGGGCATGGGCGTGGGGCCGGCCGCCTCCGCGGCAGGCACGACCCGTGCCTGCACACGCGCGGCTTCCTCCGCGAGCAGACGGGCGAGGTCGACCGGCTCACGCCGCAGCACCTCGCCACCGGCATCGAGCCGACTCGCCAGCAGCACTTCCTCCACCAGCGCGTCGAGCTCGCCGATGTTGGCGTGGATCTCGCGCCGCAGCGCCTCGCGCTGGGCCGGCGCCGCATCGTCGAGCATGGACACAGCCATCTTCAGGCGTGCCAGCGGCGAGCGCAGCTCGTGGCTCGCGTTGGCCAGCAGGCTCTGGTGGGAGCGCAGCAGTTCCTGCACGCGGGCAGCAGCCTGGTTGAACGCGGCCGCCACTGCGGCCACTTCATCGCCGCCCTCCTCGGGTACGCGGCGGTCGAGCGCGCCCGAGCCGAAGGCCTGTACGCCCTGCTTCAGGGCCTCCAGTCGCCTGGTGAGGCGCCTCACCACCGGCCACGCCCCCACCGCCACGGCCACGAACAGGCTGCCCAGCAGCAGCACGAGCCCGAAGCCTTCCGGCATGCGCCCGAGCAGCGGAATGGGACCTGGCGGCAGGCGAGGTGGAGCCTCCCCCGCGAGGGCAGCTGCCCCTCCCGGCCCCGGGCCCGCACCTGGGCCCGGCGGAGGGCGTCGCAGCCCCGCACCGCGCGCCAGCCACAACGTGCGTCCGTCGGCCAGCCGGATGGCGATGCCGCGTCGTACGCCAGGCGGCGCGTCGGCCTCGCGGCGCAGGTAGGCTTCGGAAGCGCCGATGCGCTCCCCGGTGTCATCGTCCAGGGCCATCGGCAGCCGCAGCCGGTGCGACCACTCGCGCAACGCGGCGGCCTGCTCCTCGCGCGGCGCCGTCTCGGGCGGCAATGAGCGTTCCAGCAGTTCGGCCCACGCCTCTGCCCGTCCCTGCGCAGCCTTCTCCAGCCGCAAGCGCTCCTCGGCCAGGTGGCGCTGCCACAGCCAGCCCGAGCCGAGCGCGAACAGCGCCAGCACCGCCACCACCGTCAGCCAGATGCGCAGGTAGAGCGAACGCACGGCTGGCCGGCTCGGAGTGTCAGGGCCAGGAACACCCGGGCGCGCTGGCCGCCTCAGGGTGCACCGGCGACGGCCGCACGCACCGCAGGGGCTGCATCGGCGTCACCGTCGAGCTGGTCCTGGCGACGGGCGAAGACGTAGCCTGTGCCGCGCACCGTCAGCAGCCGGCGAGGCGACTTCGGGTCGTCCTCGATCACTGCACGGATACGCGACACATGCACGTCGATGCTGCGGTCGAAGGCGTCGAGCGGATGGCCCTTGAGCGCATCCATGATCTGGTCGCGTGAGAGCACGCGCCCGCTCGCGCGCGCCAGCACCACCAGCAGCTCGAACTGGTGACTCGTGAGTTCGCAGGGGCGTCCGTCCAGCCGCGCCTGGCGGGCCCCGAGGTCGATCGCCAGGCGCCCGAATTCGAGCACCTCGTCGGCCGCGGGGTCCGGCTGCACGCGGCGCATCAGCGCCTTCAGCCGAGCGAGCAGCTCGCGCGGCTCGAAGGGCTTGGCCAGGTAGTCGTCCGCTCCGATCTCCAGACCGACGATGCGGTCCATCGGCTCGCCGCGGGCGCTGAGCATGAGCAGCGGCAGTCGGCGCGTGCGGGCGTCGGCTCGCACCTCGCGCGCCAGGTCCAGCCCGTCGCCGTCGGGCAGCATCAGGTCGAGGATCAGTGCGTCCACCGGGTCGCGCCGCAGCCGTTCGCGCCCGGCGCGCAGCGTGGGCGCCACCTCCACGGCGTAGCCGTGGCCGCGCAGGTAGTCGCCCACCATCGCCACGAGGCGCTGGTCGTCGTCGATCAGCAGCAGGCGACCACCCATGTTCGCGATGCGTCCCGCTGCGTGGCTCAGGACTTGCCCGGCGCGAGCGAGTCGCGTTCGCGGCGGTGGCGCTCCATCATGTCGCCGCGGCGCTTGGCCAGTTCGGCCATCTGCTTGCGCTGCTCGGGGCTGAGCACGCGCGCGGCTTCCACCATCGCCTGCAGGTGGCGGCGGCTGGCCTGATCGTGCTGGACCAGCATCTTCTGGCGCACCACCTCGGCCGCCGCGGCGTCCACGTTCGGTTGGGTGAACACGGCGTACGCCTCCTGGCGCAAGGCGCGCCGAGCGTCGCGCTGGCCGGACAGGTCGCGGCTCGCGGCCTGCATGATCTGCTGGATCTGCGTGCGCTGTTCGGGGGTGGCCTTCACGGCTTCGAGCATGCGAGGCGACAGCATCATCGCGCCGCCCATCATGCCTTCGCCGCCGCCGTGGTGGCCCATGCGGCCGTGTGCCCCCGGCCCGCCATGGCCACCGGGCCCGCCCATGGGCTGCGCCCAGACAGGGCCGAACGCGGTGGCAGCGGCCAGCGCCAGGGCTGCCAAGGTGTGGTGAGGGTTCTTCATCGTCGATCCTCCGCGAGCACAGGAAGTTGGAATGACGGCATCTTCCCGCCGCCTCGTGTCGGACCCATTCAGCCCCGGTAAAGATCTGTGTAGTACCGGGCCCGACCCGACACCGGGCTGGCGCCGACTCAGCGCCGCGCCGGCGCGTCTACCCTCACCAGGCGCCGTTGCAACGTGAACCCCGGCTGCGCACTGGCCAGTTCCAGGCGCAGCAGCACGCCGCTGGAACGGTCCACCACCAGCACCCCGTCCAGGCGCGTGCTGCGCTCGCCGCGCTGGGCGTCGCCGAAGAGTTCGATCACCGCGGCGTCGAAGCGCCGTGCCGCGATCGTCTGCGGCCCCACGGCCACCACCTGGCCGCGCACCCGGGCGCGCGTGCCAGGCTCCTCGGGCAGGCTGAACTCGCCGGCGATCACCTGGCCGAGGGCCAGGTCCATGCGCAGCAGGTACGGCCAGTGCAGCATCCCTACAGGCGCACCCGTGACGTTGCCCGCGAAGTCCTGTGTCCACGACGCGCCGGTCGATTCGCCCTGGCCCTCGAGGGTGAACTCCAGTGCCTCGCGACGCAAGGCATCCAGCCGGAGCACGAACTCCCGCGTCGCACGCTTGGGCTCGGCGCGTTCCTCGTAGACCAAGCGCTCGCCGAGGGCCACCGGCAGCTGCTCGGCCTGGCGGGCCGGAAGGTCACGCCCCGGGGGCGGGCACTGACGGCCCACGGCAACCGCCTGCAGCACGTCGAAGCGGCCCTTCAGCCGCGCCAGCTCCTCGGCCTCGACGCCGGGCTGGCGCATCGTGAGCAACGCCGGCCAGAACACCGTGAGCCCGAAGCCCAGTGCCACGATGTTCGTGCCGGCACGCTCGTCCACCGAATAGGCGACCTCCGCGGCACGGCGCTGCACGCGCAGCGCCTCGGCGTCCAGCCGCCCGCAATCCCAGCCTGCGAAGGCGGCCGGGTCCGTGGGTGCGGGGCGCACATCGGCCGAGCGCGTGGCGCAGCCGGCCAGGCCCAGCAGGGCGGCACTGGAGGCCAGCAGAAGGCTCAGGGGGCTGCACGAAGTGGGCATGAGGCGGCACACCACACCGGCCGCTGGAACGCTGCATCCGAACGCTGCATACGTCCGGCCGATCGGTCGCCGTAGTGTAGGCCAGCAGCACTGGCCGAGGACACGGCAAAGGTGTCGGTCGCGGGTCGTGTCAAGATCCGATGCCTGCACCGCGCGCCCGCCTGCAGCGGGCGCGGTGGCCGACCCCGATTCCCCCCTCACTGCCCACTTCGTCATGCCCGCCTCACGCCCGCCCGTCGCACCTGACTCCAGCATTCGACCCACCCCGGCGCCCCGACGCGCCCGGCGCAGCCTGCTGCGCGCGGCCGCACCGCTGGTGGCAGCGGCCCTGGCCGGCGCGGCCGGCCTGCTTGCCGGCACGCCGGCCCTCGCACAGTCCGACTGGCCCGCCGCCGGCCGCAACGTCCGCCTGATCGTCCCCTCCCCGGGCGGCAGCGGCACCGGCGACACCATTGCCCGCATCTTCGCGGAGGAACTCGCCAAGCGCCTGAAGGCAACCTTCGTCGTGGACAACAAGCCCGGCGCGAACGGCAACGTCGGCGCCACGGCAGCGGCACAGGCGGCCGGCGACGGTTACAACTTCCTGTTCTCCTGGGCCGGCACCCTGGCCGTGAACCAGGCGATGTACAAGCAGATGGGCTACGACTCGCAACGCGACTTCCTGCCCATCGCGCTGCTGGCCGAGGTGCCCAACATACTCGTCGTGAACAACGACCTGCCCGCGCGCGACCTCGCGCAGTTCACGGCCTACGTGAAGGCCAACCCAGGCAAGCTCAGCTACGGGTCCACCGGCATCGGAAGCAGCATGCACCTGGCTGGCGAGCTCTACTCGCGCGAAGTGGGCGCACAGATGGTGCACGTGCCCTTCTCCAACCCGGGCAACGCCACCACCAACCTCATCAGCGGCGAAATCCAGCTGATGTTCCAGCTGATTCCCGGCATCGCCTCGCAGGTCAAGGCCGGGCGCGTGCGCGCCATCGGCGTGATGGCCCCTCAGCGCTCGCCCGCGCTGCCGGACGTGCCCACGATGGTCGAGCTCGGCGCGCCCAAGCTCATGTCCACCACCTGGTTCGCCCTGCTCGCCCCCAAGGGCACGCCTGCTCCGGTGATCGAGCGCATGAACGCCGCGGCCAACGAGGTGATCGCCGATGCCGGGGTGCGCAAGCGGCTGTCGGACATCGGCGCCTCGCCGCTGGGCGGTACGCCCAGGCAGCTGGCCGACCACCTCGCAGCCGAGATCGTCAAGTGGGGCCGCATCGTCAAGGACGCCAACATCGAGGTCAAGTGAGGCCCCCTGGCGTTCGCCCCGAACGTCTCGCCGAGGGCTTTGCGCGATGACCGACGACGTCTCGCCCGCACCTCCTGCCACCGAGCCCCCGCTCGCGCCCGGTCTGGCCGGCGGCCTCGCAGCCCTCGAGCAACGCCTGGCGTGGGAACTCGCGGCACTGCAGCTGCCCGCTGCGCGCTGGACACCCGCACTCGAACGCGACGGGCAGCCCGTCGCCGACGTGGCGATCATCGGCGGCGGCATGTCGGGCCTCGCGTTGCAGGCGGCCATGCAGCATCGCGGCCTGCACGTGCAGGTCTACGACAGCTCGCCCGAGGGCTTCGAGGGCCCATGGGCCACGACGGCGCGCATGGAAACCCTGCGCTCGCCCAAGCAGCTCGCAGGCCCCGCGCTCGGCATCCCCTCGCTGACCTTCCGTGCCTGGTTCGAGGCGCAGTTCGGGCACGAGGCCTGGGCCGCGCTCGACAAGATCCCGCGCCTGCAGTGGATGGACTACCTGCGCTGGTACCGCCGCGTGCTCGGTCTGGCGGTCCTCAACCAGCACACCGTCACCGACATCTGGCCTCAGGCGGACAGCCTCGTGCGGCTGCGCATCGAAGCGCCCGGCGGGAAGGTGCTCGTGCGCCATGCACGCAGGCTCGTGCTCGCCACCGGGCGCGCGGGCCTCGGTGGAGGCTGGGTACCCGAATGGGCGAAGGCCCTGCCGGCTGGCTGCTGGGCCCACTCGGGCGACGAGCTCGACCACTCGCGCCTGGCCGGCCTGCGGGTGGGCGTGGTGGGCGCGGGCGCCTCGGCGATGGACAGTGCCGCCACCGCGCTCGAGGCCGGTGCCGCGCGCGTGCACCTGCTCGTGCGGCGCGCCGAGATCCCGCGCATCAACAAGGGCAAAGGTGCCGGAAACCCCGGCTTCGTGCATGGCCATGGGCGGCTGGACGACCACTGGAAGTGGCGCGTGCGGCACTACATCCACGTGCAGCAGGTGCCGCCACCACGCGGCAGCACGCTGCGCGTGTCACGCCACGCGAACGCGCACTTCCACCTCGGCTGCGCGGTGCAGGATGCGCGGTGGGACGGCCTCGCGCTGCAGGTGCGCACGAGCCAGGGCCCGATCGAGCTCGACTTCCTGATCTTCGCCACAGGTTTCGCGGTGGACTGGGCGCAGCGCCCGATGCTGCGCCACCTCGCCCCGCACGTGCGCACCTGGGGCGAGCGCCACACCCCCGCCCCGGGAGAAGACAACCCCGAGCTCGCCGCCTCGCCCGACCTCGGGCGCGACTTCGAGTTCCAGCCCCGGCCGGGCCACGCCTGCCCGGGGCTCGAGCGCATCCACTGCTTCACCTACCCGGCGGCGTTGTCCCTCGGCGTGATCACGGGCGACATCCCGGCCATCAGCGAGGGCGCGCTGCGCCTGGCCACCACGCTTGCGGGCCTGCTGTGGGCCGAGGACATCGAGCACCACTACGCGCGCATGCAGGCCTTCGCCGAACCCGAGGTGTTCGGCGACGAGTGGGTGGCCGAACCCCTGCCACCGTTCACCGGAAGCACACCATGACCCCTCCCCCCCCGGCAGGCGCGGCCGCCGCAGCGGCACACCCCCCCGAAGCGGACGTCATCGACCGCGCGGCCGGCCTGCCGCCCGGCAGCCGCGTGCACACCGCCCGGCGCTTTCGCGCCACCGCCCTCGCCCATACGCAAGCCAGCCACGACGCACTGCTCTTCGAGCCCGTGCCGGGCCTGCCCACGACAGAGCGGCTGCGCGTGGCACAGCGCGTGTGCGACATCGCCGGTGCACCCGAGCTGGCGGCGCACTACGGCGCGCAACTCGCCGCGTGGCCAGCACACCCCGCACACGGTGGCGACACCGCCGCCCGGCCCCTGTCCGACCACACGGCCCAGGCCGTGCACGCGTGGGCCCAGCTGCTCACCACCGACCCCCGGCGCGGCGACCGGGCTGCGCTGCAGGCGCTGCGCGAGGCCGGCCTGCCCGACAGCGCCATCGTCGCGCTCGCGCAGCTCGTCGCGTTCCTCTCGTTCCAGACGCGTGTCGTGGCGGGCCTGCGTGCGCTGGCAGCCACCCAACCGCTGCCGCCGCGGGCCTCGGGCATCGGCACGGCACCCGTCCCCACCTCTGCCCCCACCCCTGCCACGCCGGCCGGCCAGGCGGCTCCCGTGATCCGCCGCAACGGCTTCACCAACGAGACCCTGAACTGGCGCTCGTGGCTGCAGCCCGTCACCCTCGACCAGGCCACGCCCCTGCAGCTCGCCGTGCTCGACGAAAGCCACCCGCAGGCGCGCAGCTCCGACTACTACCTCACGCTCGTGCACCAGCCGACGATGCTGCAGCACCGCTCCGCCGCCTACAACGCGATCATGTACGCAGCCGGCGGTCTGCCGCGTGCCGAGCGCGAGCTCGGGGCGATGGTGGTCTCGGTGACCAACGGCTGCGTGTACTGCACCTCGGTGCATGCCCAGCGCTATGCGCAGCTCGCGCGCCGCACCGACACCGTCGAGCAGGTGTTCACCAGCCCGGCCACCGCCGGGAGCACGCCGCGCGAGCGGGCGATCGCCCGCTTTGCCCACGCCGTCACGCTGCGGGCGCCGCAGCTCGAGCCGGCCGACCTAGCGGACCTGCGTGGCTTCGGCTTCAGCGACGAAGACGTGATCGACCTGCTGCATGCGGTGGCCATCTTCGGCTGGGCCAACCGCCTCATGCACAACCTGGGCGAGCCAGAGCGCGTGCCGGGCTAGACTCGGTGCACCCCCCCCCCCCCCCCCCCCAACCCCATCCTCCACGCCCGAGCATGCCGCACCACCACCTTCGCAGCCTTCGCCCCGGTGTGGGGCTGGCGGGCATGACGAGCATGACGGGCCTGGGGGGCCTGGCCGCCTTGCTGCTCCTGTCGGCTGCGGCCCACGCCACCACCGCGGCTGTGGTGACGCCCGAGGAACTCGGCTCGCTGCGTTACCGCATAGAGGGCGAGCGCGAGCCGTTGCGCATGCGTGACGGGCTGTGGCAAGGCCGGCCGGCCGCACCGGGGTCGGCCACGGTGCCGAACGCCCGCGTGCACACCGAGCTGACCGCGCGCGGCGACCTCAACCGTGACGGCCAGGAAGACACCGTCGTGCTGCTCGAGCACGACCCTGGCGGCAGTGGCCGCTTCGTGCACCTGGCGGTCGTCTCTCGCCGCGAAGGACGTGCCGTGATGCTGGCCTCGCGCCTGGTCGGCGACCGGGTGCAGGTGCGCAGCCTGAAGGTGGAGGGCGGGCAGATCCTGCTCGAGGTCGTGCGCGCCGGCCCGGGCGACCCCTCCTGCTGCCCGGGCGAGCTCGCCACCTTGACGTGGACCCTGCAGCGGCGCGGCCTCGTGCCCGGCCCCGAGCGTGGCACCCCCCACCGGCTCACGCCGTCTGCACTCGAGGGCGTGAACTGGACGCTCACGCATTGGGCGGCCGGCGAACCGGCCAGCCTCGACCGGCCGATCCAATGGCGCATGCAAGCCGGCCGCGCCAGCGGCTTCGCCGGCTGCAACCGCTTCCAGGCCAGCGCGGCAGCCGCCCCCCCCGACTCGGCAGGCGCCCTCCAGTTCTCGCCGCCCGCTGTCACCCGCATGGCCTGCGAGCCCGAGGCGATGCAGGCCGAGGCGCGCTTCCTGGCCGCACTGAGCAGCGTCACGGCCTTCGGGTACCGCTTCGGCCGGCTCGTGCTGCAGGGGACCGGCTCCACCGCTGCGACGTCGCTCCTCTTCGAGCCGCGCTGACGGCACGCGCCTGGCCGCCTGACGCCCAGGCCCGGCCACCGTCGCCTGTCGCGCGCCCCTCCATGCCGCCACGATCCTCCTCCCCCCGTCACGCGATTGCGGTGGCGCTGCTGGGCAACTTCGTCGTCGGCTCGGGGGTACTCGTGGTCCCCGGCATGCTCGACCAGCTCGCACGCGACCTCGCCGTCTCGGTGCCCACGGCCGGTTCGCTGCTGGGCCTGGCGGCGCTGGCCATGTGCATCGGTGCTCCGCTGGGTGCCGCCCTCACCTCGACGATAGACCGGCGCCGCCTGCTGGTTGCGGCCCTGATCGTCCTGGCCGTGGGCCACCTGCTGTGCGCACTGGCGCCGAGTTACGGGGTGCTGGCGTGGGTGAGGCCGTTCTCGGTGCTCGGCGCGGCCGTGTTCACGCCCCAGGCTGCGGCCACGCTCGCGCTGATGGTGCCGGTGGAACAGCGCGCCCAGGCGCTCACCACCGCCTTCGTCGGCTGGTCGCTCGCCTCCGTGCTCGGCATGCCGCTCGGCAACCTCGTGGCCGAAGGCCTCAGCTGGCGCGGCAGCTTCGCGCTCGTGGCCATGCTCGGCTTCGCCGCGGCGCTCGCCGTGTGGCGCGTCATTCCTGCGGGGCTGCAGGTACCGCCGTTGTCGCTCGGCTCCTGGGCCGAGGTGGCCCGCCATCGGCGGCTGAGCCTCGTGATCGCCGCCACCATGGCCTGGTGTGCCGGCCACTTCACGGTCCTCGGCTACATCACGCCCGCCCTGCGCACGGGGCTCGGGGCCTCTGCGGCCACGCAGGCGCTGCTGATGGGCCTGATGGGAGTGGCCGGCCTGGCAGGCAACGTCATGCTGTCACGCCGGATCTCGCGCATCGGTGCCGACCGCGGCGCGCGCATCTTCCTGGGCTGCGTGCTCGCCGGGCTCGTGCTGTGGACGCTCGCGCTGGTGGGTCTGCGGTCGCTGCCGGCCACGGCCCTGGCCATCCTCGTCTGGGGCCTGGGCAACTTTGCCTTCATTTCCGCGCAACAGGCGCGCCTCGCGCAGACCGCCCCCGCACTGGCATCGGCCTCCATCGCGCTGAATTCCTCGAGCCTGTACGCCGGGCAGGCCCTCGGCGCGATGCTGGGCGGGTTGGTGGTGGCCGGGTTCGGCTACGACCTGCTGGGCCCGATCGCGGTGGCGCTGATCGGTGCGGCCTGGGCCCTGTCGCGGCGGGCCGAAAGACAGACCGAGCCCCCACCGGGCGCGGCGTAGGCCCCTCCAGCCGCGCCACCGCACGCGCGCCGGACCCCTCGGGGTGGCCGCAAGGCTCGGGAGCCCGAGCGTTGCGGCCGCGCAAGGCCCCGAGCAGCCCCGCAGGCAGCATCGTCGCTCCCCAAGGAGGAGCACCGACCATGCGTGCCATCGACGAACTCAAGGGTGAGCACAAGGCCGTCTTGCTGGCACTGTCCCTGCTGGAGGAGATGGCCCAGGCCGTCGCCACCGGCAGCGCAGCTGCCCGCTCGGACTTGTCGGAGCTGCTCGGCTTCTTCAAGGGCTTCGTCGACCGGTGCCACCACGCCAAGGAAGAGGAGGTGCTCTTTCCGGAGCTGGAGCGGCTCGGGCTCGCCCGGTCGGAGGGGCCCCTTGCCGCGCTGCTCGCGGAGCATGAGGTGGGCCGCGGGCATGTCCGCGCCCTTGCCAGCGCGCTGCAGCGGCTGCAAGGCGGCGACGACACGGCAGCGGTCCGGATCGTGCAGCACGCCCGGGCCTGCGGCGACACCCTGCGCGCCCATATCGACAACGAAGACAACGGGCTCTTCGTGACGGCCGGACGCCTGATTCCCGACGAACTCGACGCTGGCCTGACCGAGCGCTTCGGCCTCATCGAGCGCGAGCGCATTGGCGAGGGGCAGCACGAGGCGTACCACGCGCTGCTGCGGCGCCTGAAGGCTGCATACCCCCCAAGCGTGCCAGAGCTGGCGCACCAGCCGGCCCCCTGGCACGGCTGAACGGCCCGCCCCGCGCGCGCTCCGGCCACCTCCTTCGAGGCCCCGTTCCCGGGCTGGGCGAAGCAGCCGCGCGCGACAGGTCCGGTGCGCGCCCGCCGTCCGCAGCGATTCGCGGCAGACGCGATAGAGTGCGAGGCAGGCAACCCGGAAGCCACCCATGCCGCTTTCGCACACCACCCCCATCCTGCGCAGCTTCGACGAAGCCCGCGCGCGCGAGTTCTACGTCGGCTTCCTGGGCTTTCGCGTCGTCTTCGAGCATCGCTTCGAGCCCGGCGCGCCGCTGTACATGGGCATCGCGCGCGACGCCTGCACGCTGCACCTGTCCGAGCACCACGGCGACGCCACACCCGGTGCGTCGATGCGCATCCAGGTGGCGGACGTGGACGCGCTGTGCGCCGAACTGCGCGCCAAGACCTACCCGAACGCCAGGCCGCAGGTGCAAGCCATGCCCTGGGGCACGCGCGACTTCACCGTGACCGACCCGTTCGGCAACCGGCTGACTTTCACGAGCGCGATCAGCATCTGAGGGCCAAGCACCGCACGGGCAGCAACGCCGCTGCAGCCCTGTCGAAACATGATGTCCTTCGCCCTCCCCGGAGGCGCCCCCGGTCACCGCGCAAGGGCGTGACCGCAGGTCTTCCGGGCGACCCAGCCGCTAGCCCGCCCCCTGCCCGAAGAGCTCGATGACGATCCCGCGCAACCACAGGTGCGCCGGCGAGCGATGCACCTTCGCATGCCAGAACACATTGATCGCGATCTCGGGCAAGTCGATGGGCGGGGGCCGAAAGCGCAGTTCGAAGGGCTCGGCGAGCGCTTCGGCCAGCCGCTCCGTCACCGTGGCCACCATCTCCGTGTGGTGCAGCAGGGGTCCGACGCTGGCGAAGTGCGGCACGCTCAGCCGCACGGTGCGCTGCACCCCGGCGCGGCGCATGCGCTCCTCGACCTGGCCGTGGCCCGTTCCCGCCGACACCACGACCAGGTGCTCCGCCGCCTGGAAGGCGGCCAGCGACAGGCGCTTGCGGTCCAGCGCGTGGCCGCGCCGGAACAGGCACACGTAGCGCTGGCGAAAGAGCTGCCGCTGGAAGAATCCTGCCTGGAGCTGAGGCAGCGGGCCGATGGCCAGGTCCACCTTGCCGGCTTCCATGTCGGCGCGCAGGCTCGTCGCGGTGATGGACACGGTCTGCAGCGAGATGCCCGGCGCCTCGCGCCGCAGCCGCTCGACGAGCGCGGGCAGGAAGATGATCTCGCCGATGTCGGTCATGGCGATGGTCACGGTGCGGGGGTCGCTCGCGGGGTCGAACCGGGTGTGCGGGTTCAGCCCAGCCTGGATCAGGGCCAGCGCCTGGCCGACAGGCTCGGCCAGCTGCTCGGCGAAGGCGGTGGGCACCATGCCCCCGGGCGTGCGCACGAAGAGCTCATCGCCAAACTTCCTCCTCAGCCGGGCGAGGGTGTTGCTCACGGCCGGCTGCGTCAGCCCCAGGCTCTCGGCCACCTTCGAGACGCGCCGCTGCGCGATCAGCTGCTGGAAGACCACCAGCTGGTTCAGGTCGATGTCCGTGAGCTCCATGGCCCCTCCCCATGACCTTGCCATCACCCGCCGTGATGAACAAGATTCATGTCATTCTATTTTCCGAATGTCGAATTGCGGGAACCATCCGCCCCGGATCATCAGGAGACCCCACCATGAGCGAAGCCTCGACGATCTTCCCGAGCCAGCCGGCCTGGGAAGGCGAAGGCACCCACCGCATTCCCTTCGTCGCCTACACCAGCGAAGAGCTCTACCGGCGCGAGCTCGAGCGCTTCTTCTACAAGGGCCACTGGTGCTACGTGGGCCTGGAGGCGGAGGTGCCGAACCCCGGAGACTTCAAGCGCACCGTGGTCGGCGAGCGCTCGGTGATCATGGGGCACGACGCCGATGGCGCGATCAACGTGGTCGAGAACGTCTGCGCGCACCGGGGCATGCGCTTTTGCCGCGAGCGCCACGGCAACCGCAAGGAGTTCGTCTGCCCCTACCACCAGTGGAGCTACACGCTCAAGGGCGATCTCCAGGGCGTGCCGTTCCGGCGCGGCGTGAAGCAGGACGGCCAGGTGCACGGCGGCATGCCGGCGGACTTCAAGACCACCGACCACGGCCTCACGCGGCTGCAGGTGGCCACCCGCGGCGGCGTCGTCTTCGCCTCCTTCGACCCCGAGGTCGAGCCCTTCGAGGCCTATCTCGGCCCCACGATCCTCGGCTACTTCGACCGCCTCTTCAACGGCCGCAAGCTCACGATCCTCGGCTACAACCGCCAGCGCATCCCGGGCAACTGGAAGCTGATGCAGGAGAACATCAAGGACCCCTACCACCCGGGCCTGCTGCACACCTGGTTCGTCACCTTCGGGCTCTGGCGCGCCGACAACAAGAGCCAGCTGCGCATGGACGCGCAGCACCGCCACGCGGCGATGATCTCCACCCGTGGCTCGGCCGGCAAGGCCGCACAGGTGACGCAGGTCTCGAGCTTCAAGGAAGAAATGAAGCTCAACGACCCGAGCTTCATCGACATCGTGCCCGAGCCCTGGTGGGGCGGTCCGACGGCGGTGATGACCACCATCTTCCCGAGCGTGATCCTGCAGCAGCAGGTCAACAGCGTCTCCACGCGCCACATCCAGCCCAATGGCGCTGGCAGCTTCGACTTCGTCTGGACGCACTTCGGCTTCGAGGACGACGACGAAGCCATGACGAAGCGCCGCCTGACCCAGGCCAACCTCTTCGGCCCGGCGGGCTTCGTCTCGGCCGACGACGGCGAGGTGATCGAGTTCAGCCAGCAGGCCTTCCAGAGCAAGCCCTTTCACCGTGCGGTGGCCGAACTCGGCGGGCGCGAGGTAGGCGACACGGAGCACATGGTGACCGAGACGCTCATCCGCGGCATGTACCGCTACTGGCGCCAGGTCATGGAAGCGTGAAGGAGGCTTGGCGCATGGCATCGAACCTGAACTTCGACGACTGGCTCGCCCTCACGCAGCTGTATGCCGACTACGCGAGTGCCGTCGACTCGGGCCAGTGGGAGCTGTGGCCCGAGTTCTTCACCGAGGACTGCGTCTACCGGCTCCAGCCGCGCGAGAACCACGAGCGCGGCTTTCCGCTCGCGACGCTCGCCTTCACCAGCAAGGGCATGCTCCGCGACCGCGCCTACGGCATCCGCGAAACCCTCTTCCACGACCCCTACTACCAGCGGCATGTGGTGGGCACGCCCGTGGTCCGAGTGGCCGGCGAGGGCCGCTGGCGCTGCGAGGCCAACTACGCGGTGTTCCGCACCAAGCTCTCCGAGGCTTCGACCGTGTTCAACGTTGGCCGCTACCTGGATGTCGTCGTGCGCACGCCCGCGGGCCTGAAGTTTGCCTCGCGCGAGTGCATCTACGACTCCGAGATGATCCCCAACTCCATCATCTACCCGATCTGAAGGCGCAAGGCCCCCATGAGCACCCCGAACTGGGTCGACGCAATGTCGGCCGACGAACTGCCCACCGACGACGTGACGGCCCGCACGGTGGCTGGCCGCGACCTCGCCTTCTACGGCGTCGAAGGCGAAGTGTTCGCCACCGACAACCTGTGCACCCACGGGAACGCGCGGCTGTGCGACGGCTTCCTGCTCGGGCACGAGATCGAGTGCCCGATCCACCAGGGCCGCTTCGACGTGCGCGACGGCCGGCCCACCTGCGAGCCGGTCACCGAGCCCGTGCGCACCTACCCGGTGCGCATCGAGGGCGGCAGGGTGTTCGTGCAGATGGGGTGACACCACTGGGCGCCGCGCCCTACTCGGGTATTTCAGGCTCCACCAGCCTGGCCAACTGTTCCAGCGACTCCTGCCAGCCGAGGTAGCACATCTCCACGGGTATCGCCTCGGGTATGCCTTCCTGGACGATGTCGAGCTCGGTGCCGCACGACACCGGGCGCAGCACGACGCCGACTCTCATTTCCCCTGGGAGGTTCGGATCGTCGAAGCGCGTGGTGTAGCCGAGCCTCTCGAACGGCACGAGCTCGAGGTACTCGCCGCCGAAGGAATGGCTGTTGCCGGTCGTGAAGTTCCGGAACGACATCCGGTGCAGGCCACCCACACGGGCCTCGAGCTCGTGCACCGTGCACGTGAAGCCGTAGGGCGGCAGCCACTTGGCCACCGCATCGGGCTCGAGGAACGCGCGATAGGCGCGCTCCGGATGGGTCTTCAGAACGCGATGCAGGCGAACGGTACCCGTGGCCACAGTGGGTCTCCTCTGGAGCGGCGAGCGCGATTGTGCGCCCGGCATGCGCTCCCCATGGTCCACAATGCCCTGAGACTTGCTTCGCCTGACCCAACTCGCTCCGCCCATGCCCCAGCTCTACATCGGCAACAAGAACTACTCCTCCTGGTCCATGCGAGCCTGGGTGCTGATGCGCCAGGCTGGCATCGAGTTCGAGGAAGTGATGCTGCGCTTCGACGGCTTCTCGCCCGAATCGCGCTTCAAGCAGCGCGTGGCCGAAGTCAGCCCGGCCGGCCAGGTGCCCGTGCTGGTGGACGGCGACCTCGCGGTGTGGGACACGCTCGCCATTGCCGAATACCTGGCCGAGCGCTTCCCCCAGAACCACTTGTGGCCGCAGCACCCCGCCCACCGCGCGCGGGCGCGCAGCATCTGCGCCGAGATGCACGGCGGGTTTTCGGCGCTGCGCGGCGCCTGCCCGATGAACATCGAAGCCCGCCTGCCCGAGGCCGGCGCGCTCGCCCTGCGCGACCGGCCCGCCGTGCGCGCCGACCTCGCGCGCATCGTGCAGATGTGGTCCGGCCTGCTCGCCGAGCACGGCGGCCCGATGCTCTTCGGCGCGTTCAGCATCGCCGACGCGTACTACGCGCCGGTGGTCATGCGGCTCGAGACCTACTGCCTGCCGGTGCCGGCCGACATCCGTGCGTACATGGACCGCGTGCAGCAGCTCGAAGGCGTGCGCGCCTGGATCGAAGGCGCCCTGCAGGAACGGGAGTTCCTGGACTTCGAGGAGCCGTATCGCCTGGGGCGCGGAGGTTGACGGCGGGAGCCGTGCAGGCTGGGCACGAGTACGGGCCCCAACCACTCTTCGCGCATTCCGGGGCGGTTCACCGGGTCCCCGGCCAGCCTCACCACTACAGGCCGTCTATCGCCGTGCGTGTGGAGGCAGCCCGGCTACCGCTGGGACCGGTTCCTTCGGCCATGGCGAATCGGTCGCCGCACCGGATGTAGAAACTGGCGCCGAACCGCGCCACGGGCGTGTACTCGCGCAGGTTGACGCGCCAGGCCTCGGTGTCGACGAGCCCCGCTCGGGCGGCGAGCCACTGCACACGCCCGAAGAAGACGTAGCGGCTGTCCGTCTCCATCTTCTCGTGCAGCACGCATTCGAAGGCCACCGGTGCCTCGGCGATGCGCGGGGGGCGCACCGTGAGCGAAGGCACGGTGCTCAGGCCCACTTCCGCCACCTCGCTCACCTCCGGTGGAAAGGTGTGGCCGCAGTCGTGCATGCGCTGACCCATCGCCTCGTCGCTGAGGTGCACCACGAACTCACCGGTGGCCAGGATGTTGGCCGCCGTGTCCTTCAGGCGGCCATCTTGCAGGCGGTTGATGCTCAGCATCACCAGCGGGGGGTCCTCGCCGATCATGTTGAACATGGAGAACGGGGCGGCGTTGACCACCCCGTTCTCGCCCAGGCTGGTCACCAGCGCAATGGGCCGGGGCACGATGAGGCTGGCCATCAGCTTGTAGCGCTGATAGGCCGTGATGGTCTGGAAGTCGACTTCGGTCATGGGGCCGATTCTCCTCCCGCGGCGGGACAGGCCATCGCGTGCACCTCTTGCGGCCCCGGGCTCCGTCAGGCGATGACTTCCACCTTGGCCTTGCGCGCCACCGTGGTCCAGGTGCTGATCTGCTCGCGGATGAGCCGGGTGAAGTCCTCGCCGAGCACGGGGGTCTTGCGCGGCAGGGTCTGCACGTCTTCCAGGCGAGCGGCCACATCGGGCTTGGCCAGCAGTTCCGGGATCAGAGCCGTCAGGCGCTGGGCAATGGGCGCGGGCAGGTTCTTCGGCCCCGACAGCCCCAGCCACTGCGAGCCCGTCATCGAGGCGAAGCCCTGCTCGGCGAAGGTGGGGATGTTGGGCAGCGCAGCCAGGCGCTGCGGCGTCGAGATGGCCAGTGCACGCACAGCACCTGCCTTGAGCGCCGCGACGTTGGTGGTGACCGGGTCGAAGACGCCATCGATCTGCCCGGACAGCAGGTCTTGCATGGCCGGCGCGCTGCCCTGGTAGGGCACGTGGTCGTGCTCGGGGGCCTGGCCGTCGATCTTCAGCAACTCGCCGAAGAGATGGTTGGCGCTGCCGATGCCCGAGGAGCCGTAGCGCACCGGCTTGCTGCGCGCCGCGGCCACGTACTGCGCCAGGTTCTGGTACGGCGACTGCGCGCGCACCAGCAGCAGCATGGGCGCCTCCACCAGCATCCCCATGTGCGTGAAGTCGCCCACGGGGTCGAAGGGCATCGTGCGACGCGTGGCCGTGGCGTAGATGTGCACCGAGGCGTGGCTGACCAGCAGCGTGTAACCGTCAGCCGGCTGCTTGGCCGCGAACTCGGTGCCGATGAGCCCGCCTGCACCAGGCCGGTTCTCCACGATCACCGGCTGCCCCAGCGCCTGCGACAGGTGCGGCCCCAGCAGGCGGGCCACCGTGTCCA
The DNA here is from genome assembly GCA_039798945.1 of Pseudomonadota bacterium. Classification (GTDB taxonomy): domain Bacteria; phylum Pseudomonadota; class Gammaproteobacteria; order Burkholderiales; family Burkholderiaceae_C; genus Rubrivivax. The sequence continues at coordinate 14,251 of JBDKFA010000360.1, read as the reverse complement.
CCAGGCCGCCCGGCGGGTACTGCGCGATCAGCTTGATCGGGCCGCGGGTGGGCCAACTGGTGGCCTGCGCGTAAGTCAAGGTGGGGGCGGCGAGCGTGGCCGCACCGGCGGCCAGCAGGTGGCGACGTTTCATGGAAGCAGGCTCCTTGGCGGAATGAAGGCTGCCGCGGGTGCGGCCGCCGGACCGGTACCCCTCCGCAGGAACCGTGCCACGTCAATCCAGGCGCCCGGCACACAATGTGGGCGGGCCGCACCGGACTCGGCCCGTCTTCACGCCACCGAGCCACCCCCATTCGGCCTCACCATGCAAGCGCCCCGCCGCATCCTGCTCATCAACCCGAACACCACCGCCGAGGTCACGGCGCTGCTGGTTCGGCACCTCAGCCCGCTGCTGCCCGCCGGGACGTCGCTGCAAGCCTGCACCGCGGCCTTCGGCGCGCCGTACATCGCCTGCGAGGCCAGCCATGCCGTGGCGGCCCATGCCGTACTGCAGGCCTGGGCCGGCCAGCCTGAGCGCTTCGACGCGGTGCTCATCGGCTGCTTCGGCGACCCCGGGCTGTTCGCCCTGCGGGAGTCCTGCCCGGCCCCCGTGACGGGGCTGGCCGAGGCCTCGTTCATCGAGGCGGCCCAAGGCGGCCCCTTTGCCGTGGTGACGGGCGGCGTGCGCTGGAAGCCGATGCTGCTGCGGCTCGCAGCCGCGCTGGGCTTTGGCCAGGCACTCGTGCACGTGGAGACCGTGACCCCCACCGGGGCGCAGTTGCGGGCCGACCCTGCCCTGGCTCGCGACACGATCGGGAAAGCCTGCGAAGTGGCCGCCGCCAGCGGGGCACGACGGGTCATCGTCGGCGGCGCGGGGTTGGCGGGCCTGGCCGCTGCGCTGCAGGCGCAATGCCCCCTGCCACTGATCGACAGCGTCGAGGCGGGCCTGCGCGTGCTGCTGCGAGGCCAGGCAGGGCACGCCGCCTGCCCGCCCGAAGAAGCGGTGGAGCGCCTCGATTTGGTGCGCGCGTACACCAATGTGGGGCACATCCTCAGTTCGACGCCGTGACCCCATCGGCCCGGAGCCGGCCCGCGCAACCTTGCGCAAGGCGGGTCACCGCGATCCGCCAAGCGCAGTGATTCGATAAGCTGTTACCAAATCGGTCGGTTGCGCTTGGGCACGCGCCTCAATGCGCGTGCGCCGAGTCAGGCGCCAGCGTTTCGAAGAAATACATGTCCGCCAGTTCCTGGGCCTGCGCGTTGACTCGGCGCACGGCCAGGGTCTTCTCGAAGTGCTGGCGAATTTCCCCTTCGTCCTTGCTCCGCACCCACATCAACACCGGGTTGACATCGCCACTGTCCAGCGCCTTGCGAGCGGCTGCAACAACCGGGCCGTCCAGGGTGTCGCAGTGTGCAAAGCTCGCAGGCGGGGCGAACAGAAGCGACGCCAGGACGCTTGCCAGCCCAGCCCATCGGGCGATGAACTTTCGCGCGGTCTTGACGTTTCCTGCGCAGGCCAGCCTCACGATGATCGACGATACGTGACAGGTGATCATGAAATCGGCTCCTCCCTGGTTCTAGTGAACAGACCTGCACGGTGCAGGACCGATTCCGGGGTCACTCCCGGGTCACTTCCCGGTGCCTCGCATGCCCATTCCACAGCCTTTCGGCTGTAACGACCACCGCGTGCCTCACCCAGTCAGACAGCGCCGCGCCCCATCCCATCCTCGTTCAGCTCCTGGCACGCGCGACTGCGCGCGATCACCGATGGCTGCTTCCGCCCATGGGAGCTGTTGATCACCGCAGGTTGCGGTTTTCCCTGTGCAACCGCAGCCGCTGCGAGTCTGGCTCGCATCGAGCAAGTCGCTCCATGCGGCCACACGACACCGAAGTGCGCGTTCGCTGAGCAGGATCAACACCGGGTGGCTCTCCAAGAGAGTTCACGTGTGCCGGCGCGGACTGCCGGTGCTACAAGATTTCCCTTGCTTACGGCACAACGGAGTCTTCCCATGAGTGCTGCCGAGAGTCGTCTCGCCACCCTCGACATCGAGGGTCGGCACGTGCGGTACCACTCGCTGCCGGCGCTCGCGGCTGCAATCGGCGGGTCTCTGCACAGCCTGCCGTTCAGCCACCGCATCCTGCTGGAGAACCTGCTTCGAAGCGGCGCGTCGGACTCCGTCCTGCGCGCGCTGCTGGCATGGCCCATGGGCGGCTCCAGCGGAGTCGAGATCGGCTTTCGGCCGGCGCGCGTGCTGATGCAGGACTTCACCGGAGTTCCCGCGATGGTGGATCTCGCGGCCATGCGAGAGGCCGTGCGCGCGCGTGGCGCAGACCCGTCACGGGTCAATCCGCTGTGCCCGGTCGATCTGGTGATCGACCACTCTGTGAGCGTCGACGCGTCCGCCTCGAGCGGGGCGTTCCGGCACAACGTCGGGCTGGAGATGGTGCGTAACCGCGAGCGATACACCTTCCTGCGCTGGGGACAACGCGCACTGGACAACTTCCGTGTGGTTCCACCGGGCACCGGAATCTGCCACCAGGTGAACCTGGAGTACCTCGCGCGCGTCGTGTGGGAGGCAGACGGCGTGGCCTGGCCTGACACGGTGGTCGGCACCGACAGCCACACCACCATGATCAACGGGCTCGGCGTGCTCGGCTGGGGGGTGGGCGGCATCGAGGCCGAGGCCGCGTTGCTCGGGCAGGCGGTGCCCATGACGGTGCCCGAGGTGGTCGGCTGCGAGTTCCGTGGTGCCTTGCGCGAGGGCGTGACCGCCACCGACCTTGTCCTCACCGTGGTGGAGAAACTGCGCCGCCACGGTGTGGTCGGCAAGTTCGTCGAGTTCTTCGGCGCTGGCCTGGATCAGCTGCCGCTCGCGGACCGCGCGACCATCGCCAACATGGCCCCAGAGTACGGGGCGACCTGCGGCTTCTTTCCGGTTGATGCCGAGACGCTGCGGTACCTCCGGCTCACCGGGCGAGAGGAGACGCAGATCGCGCTGGTCGAGGCCTATTGCCGAGCGCAATCGCTCTGGCGCGACAGCCATGAGCCGGTTCCGCGGTTCAGCTCCACTGTGGTTCTGGACCTGGCGGAGGTGGAATCGTGCCTGGCGGGACCGACGCGTCCGCAGCATCGCGTCCGCCTGGGCGCGGTGCCGGCTGCTCTGGCCACGGCCGTGAGCCGCGAGCCCGTCGGCGTCCCGGTCGTAGGCGCCGCCCACGACCTTGCCGACGGCGACGTGGTCATCGCCGCGATCACCTCCTGCACCAACACCTCGAATCCGGCGGTGATGATCGCGGCAGGCTTGCTTGCGCAGCGTGCGCTGCAGCGTGGCCTCGCGCGCAAGCCGTGGGTGAAGACCTCGCTCGCCCCGGGCTCGCAGGTGGTGACGGACTACCTGGAGCGGCTCGGCCTGCAGGCGCCGCTGGACGCCCTGGGATTCCAACTCGTGGGCTACGGCTGCACGACCTGCATCGGCAACTCAGGCCCCCTCACACCTGCGATCGAGGCGGCCATCGAGGGTGGCGGACTCACCGTGTGTGCGGTGTTGTCGGGCAACCGCAATTTCGAGGGACGCATCCACGCGCTCGTGCGCGCCAACTGGCTCGCCTCGCCGCCGTTGGTGGTGGCCTACGCGCTGGCCGGGAACATGCGCATCAACCTCGAGCACGAGGCGCTCGGCACCGGCGCCGACGGTCGTCCGGTGTTCCTGCGCGAGATCTGGCCCACGGCGCGCGAGATCGCCGACGCCGTAGCCACCCTCGACGCCTCGATGTTTCGCGAGCGCTATGCCGATGTGTTCGCGGGCGACGACGCGTGGCGCGCGCTGCCTGCACCCGCAGGCGAGTTGTACGCCTGGGAGCCGGACTCTACGTACATCCGGCACCCGCCCTACTTCCGCGCCGTGACGGGCGCAGGCGTACCGCTGCGCGGCGCCCGCGCCTTGGCGGTCCTGGGCGACTCCATCACCACGGACCACATCTCGCCGGCGGGTTCGATCAGTCCTTCCAGCCCGGCCGCCGCCTACCTGCGGGCGCAAGGCGTGGCGCCCGCGGACTTCAATTCCTATGGCTCGCGGCGTGGCAACCACGAGGTCATGATGCGCGGCACTTTCGCCAGTTCGCGTCTGCGCAACGAGCTCGTCGGGAATCGCGAGGGGGGTGTCACACGCCTGGCGCCCGGAGCGGAGCCGATCACGATCTACGACGCGGCGATGCACTACGCCCGGATGGGCGTGCCACTGGTGGTGATTGCCGGCAAGGAGTACGGCACCGGCTCCAGCCGCGACTGGGCCGCCAAAGGCACGGCCCTGCTCGGCGTGCGTGCGGTGATCGCGGAGAGCTTCGAGCGCATCCACCGCTCCAACCTGGTCGGCATGGGTGTGCTGCCCCTGGAGTTCGCCTCCGGCCTCACCCGCCACGCGCTTGCGCTCGATGGCAGCGAACAGTTTGCGATCGAGGCCCCTCAGGACATCCAGGAGGCGACACCTTCGGAACTGGTCGTCACCCGCACCGACGGCCGCGAGGAGCGCTACCCAGTGCGCGTGCGCATCGACACCGCCGAGGAGCTGGAGTGGTACCGCGCCGGCGGCATCTTGCCGCGCGTGTTGTTCCAGCTGGTGCCGTGAAGGCGCGACTGGAACACGACGCGCTGGGCAACGTCGAGGTGCCCGAGGGCGTGCTGTGGGGCGCGCAGACCGAGCGCTCGCGGCGCAACTTCCCGATAGGGTCGGAACGCTTCCCGCCACATTTCATCGCCGCCTTCGCGATGGTCAAGAAGGCCTGCGCGCTCGCCAACGCCGAGCTCGGGAACCTCGACGCCGCGCGCGCCGCTCGCATCGCCAGCGCCTGCGATGCGATCGCATCCGGACGTCACGACGCCGAGTTTCCGCTCGTGGTGTGGCAAACCGGCAGCGGCACGCACACCCACATGAACCTCAACGAGGTCATCGCCGCGCTGTGCAACCGCGAAGGTGGGGAAGACGTGCACCCCAACGATCACGTGAACCGCGCACAGTCCTCCAACGACGTGTTCCCCACCGTGATGCACGTGGCCACCGCGCAGCGTGCGCTGGAGCGCCTGGAGCCGGCGCTGGCCATCCTGCGCGAGGCCCTGCACGGCCGCGCCACAGCCTTTTCCGGCCTTCTGAAGAGCGGACGCACGCACCTGATGGACGCCACCCCGATTACCCTTGGGCAGGAATTCGGCGCGTTCGTGGCGCAACTGGACTTCGCGCGCGAGACGCTGCTCGAGGCGCGCCACAGCCTGCATGCGCTGGCGATCGGCGGAACCGCGGTGGGCACCGGCCTGAACACGCCGGCGGGCTGGCGCGCCTGCGTGTGTGCCCGCATCGCGGCCCTGTCGGGGCTGCCTTTTACGCCCGCATCCGACACCTTCATGGCGCTCGCCGCGCACGAGGCGATGCTCAAGTACTCGGCCGCGCAGCGCCTGCTGGCGACGGCACTGCTCAAGATTGCCAACGACGTGCGCCTGCTTGCAAGCGGCCCGCGCTGCGGCCTGGCGGAGCTCCGCTTGCCAGCCAACGAACCTGGCAGCTCGATCATGCCCGGCAAGGTCAACCCCACGCAGGCCGAGGCTCTCGCGATGGTTGCCGTGCAGGTGTTGGGCAACGACGCCGCAGTGGCGTTCGCGGGCAGCCAGGGAACGCTGCAGCTCAATGTCTACAAGCCGCTGATCGTGCACAACGTCCTGCGCTCCACCGAGCTGCTGGCCGATGCCATGGAGAGCTTCGCGCTGCGGTGTGTGGCAGGGATGGAGGCCGATCCCGCGCGGCTGGCGTACTACCTCGGCCACTCGCTGATGCTCGCCACCGCGCTCAACCCGCACATCGGCTACGAGGCCGCCGCGCGCATCGCCCAGCACGCGCATCACAGCGGCTCCACGTTGCGTGAGGCCGCGCTCGCACTCGGCCTCGTGAGCGCCGCGGATTTCGACCGCTGGGTGCGGCCCGAGGCCATGGTCTGAATCTGGAACCTCACGCGGCATGGCTGGCTGCCGGCCCATCATGGACGAGTCGTCCGTCCACGAGCTCGAGCACCCGGTCGCAGCGCGCGGCCAGACGGGGGTCGTGCGTCACCACCAGGAACGACGTGTTCAGCTCGGCGTGCATGCGGCGCATCAGCGCGAACACCTCGTCGGACGATGCGGTGTCGAGATTGCCCGTGGGCTCGTCGGCCAACACCAGCGGCGGCTCGAGCACCAGTGCACGCGCGATCGCCACGCGTTGCTGCATGCCTCCTGACAGCTCGCTCGGGCGCTTGTCCATCGCATCAGCCAGGCCGACGGCCGAGAGCACCGCGCGCGCGCGCTCGCGCTGCGCCGGCGTGATGCGGCCCTCGCGCATCAGCGCGGGCAGGGTGACGTTCTCCAACGCGCTGAACGCGGGAAGCAGGTGGTGGAACTGGAACACGAAGCCCAGCGTCCTGCGTCGGCGCAGCGTGAGCGCGGCATCTTCGAGGCCGCCCACCTCGTCGCCCTCGATGCGATAGCTGCCCGCCGTCATGCCTTCGAGCAGGCCCACGATGTTCAGCAACGTGCTCTTGCCCGAGCCCGACGGGCCGATCAGGGCCACGAATTCGCCGCGGCGTACACCGAACGAGACGCCGTGCAGCACCTCGGTCTCGTTCGCCCGGCCGAGGTTGTAACTCTTGCGGATGCCGTCGAGCGCAATCAGCTCGGCAGCCGGGCTCTGGGCGGCGGGCGCGTTCACAGTCGGATCGCCTGCGCTGGGTCGAGCTTGGCAGCGCGCCGTGCCGGGGCTAGGGCTGCGAGCACGCCGCACACCGTGGCGATGGCGGCCACGCGCAGCGCCAGCCCCGGCTCGAGCGTGATGTTGAACAGCGGCAGGCCGTCCGAGCCGAGCACAAGGCTGGCGAAGGCCCAGATCAGCGCCGACGCAAGGAGCACGCCCAGCACCGAGCCCAGTGCGCCGACGATCGCACCCTGAAGCAGGAAGATGCGCAGCACCTGCCCCTGCGTGGCGCCCATCGCGCGCAGGATGCCGATCTCGCGCTGTTTTTGCACCACCGACACCACCAGGACACTGGCAATACCGAGCACGACGACGACCATCACCACGCCGCGGATCACCGCCGTGCTGACGGACTGAGCATTGAGCGCCGCCACGAGTTGCGCATTCGCCTGCTGCCAGCTTTCCGCCTGGTAGGGCCAGCGCGCGGCCAGGTCGTTGGCCACGGTCTGTGCCGACCAGATATCGACCAGCGTCAGGTCAAGGCCGGTCGCGCCGCCAGGCAGGCCAACCAGGCTTTGCGCGGTGCGCAGCGGCACGATCACCGTGCGCCGGTTGAGTTCGCGCACGCCCAGGTCCACGAGCGCCGTCACGCGCAGCGAGTCGCTGACGCCGCCAGTGAAGATGCCCAAGCGGTCGCCCACACGCACGCCCAGGTCGTCGGCGAGCTCGCGGCCGATGATGCCTTCGCCCGGGCCCAGCCGAGCCGCGCCGTGGACGACCTTGGCGCGCAGGCCGACGATGCGGTCGTAGCGGTCGAGGTCCACGCCCACGAGGGCAATCGCCTTGGACGCCTCGCCCCGCAGCGCCAGTCCCGCCGCCGACACCATGGGCGAGACCGCGGCCACCTCGGGCATCGCCTCGAGCAGGGGCACCAGCGTCTGCCAGTTGTTGATGGAGCGCGGCCGTTGTGCGCGCGGCTGGGTCTGCACCAGTTCGCGGGTGCCGGCGCTGGCCGGCGCGTGGGCGGCCAGCACGACCTCGTCGCGCGGGCTCAGGGTGACGTGGGCCTGCGCTCCCAGGGTCTTCTCGATCGTGTTGCGCTGCAGCCCGGTGATCAGCGCCGAGATGTAGGTGACGACGGCCACGCCGGCGGCTACCCCGACGATGATCAACAGGCTCTGCATCCGCCCTTCGCGCAGGAAGCGCGTGGCCACGCGGCTTTCGAATCCGACCATGCCTTACCAGCTTCACCGGCCCATCGCATTGCTCATCGCGGCACCGGCGTCTTCCTTGCTGCCCTTGCCGGCTCCAGCCGCAGCCGCTGCGGTGGGGTCGGCGCGTACGCGCTGGCCGGGCTGCGGCGCCGGGCCGAGCAGCACGACCTCCCCCGCGCTCAGGCCGTCGACGATCTCGATGGCGTCAAGCGTGCGCAGCCCCAGGCGCACCGCTCGAGTCTCGACACGGCCATCTCGGGCGAGCCAGACGCGGGCGCCTGTTGCTTCATCGGCGCGCAGCGCGGCGGCCGGCACCACCAGCGCCTGCTCGCGGCGCGCCGTTTCCACCCCCACCGACACGGTCATGTCTTCCCGCAGAAAGGCAGGCAGGGGTTGCGGCAGCGCGAACTTGACCTCGATCGCGCCGCGCTGGGCGTCGACCCGCGGTGCGATCGACAGCACGCGGGCCATGAAGGGCTGTGTCGGGTAGGCGTCGGCCAGCACGGTGGCTGGCTGCCCGAGTTGGAGTTGCTCCAGGTAGCGCTCGTCCACCTGCGCCACCAGCGTCAGCGGCCCGGCCAGGGCGAGCGCGAGCAGCGCACGACCGGGCTGCACGATCTGGCCGGGCTCGACCATCCGCGAGAGCACGCGCGCATCGGCCGGTGCGGTGATCACGGCCTCGCCCAGTCGTGATTCGGCAGCGGAGCGGGCTGCGCCAGCCAGTGCCAGCTGGGCCTGGGCCTGGGCGACATCGGTCCCGGGTTCGGCGTTGGCGGAACTCTGTGCGCGCGCAGCATCCAGCTGTGCCTGCGCCACCCCGACCGCTCGGCTCACCTCGTCCAGACGCGCCTGGCTGAGGAAGCCCTGGGCCACGAGATCCAGCGTTCGCCGCAGATCCGCCTGCGCGGCCACCAGCACCGATGCCGCCTGTGCCACGGTGGCCTCGGCTGCGTTGCGCCCGCTGCTGCGCAGCCCGGCCAGGCGCGCGGAGGCCTGACGCTCGCCGGCCTGGGCTTGCGCCAGCGCCGCCCGCAGTTCGTCGCTGTGCAACCGCACCAGCACGTCGCCAGCCTTGACCCGTGTGCCTTCGACCGCTGCGACCTGCCGCACGCGCCCGGTGACCGTACTGCCGACCTCGACGCGCGAGGTCGTCTCCACTCGCCCGGAGAACTGCAGCGTGCGCACCAGCTGTGCCATGTGAGCGCCCACCGCAGGCACCAGCGGTGCACGGGTCCACCACCAGGCCGCGACGGTGGCCAGCACAACCACGGCAACGGCCGCAGTGGCGATGACAAGACGGCGCGGCATGGAGCTGACCTTGTGCTGCACGGGTTCGGCTATGCGGGCCCCACTCCAGGTTCAATGGAGTGTGTAGCCGCATGCTCCAGGCTTGCGGGGCGCCCCGAGCGGCCCGCGTGATCTCGACCGGCCGCATGACAGCTGCGGTGAATCACCGGCGGGCTGACGATGTCGCCGGGCATTCGGTGCCAGGCCTTGCTGGCGTCTGGTCTGCTCGTGCGACGCGTGTCGCGGTGTTGACGGGGCCGCTCGACCCCGCCGCAAGGATGCTTGCGTACTCGGCGCCGTAGTGCCCGCGCATGCGCACGATCTCTCGCGTGTACTTGCGGGCAAGCTGCTTCTTCTTTGTCTCCGACAACAGGCGCCCAGCAACCTGGAAGAACTTTGACTCCTCCTCCTTCAGGTGGTGGCGCACCTTCCAGCTCAGCTTCTTCGCGGTTGGCATCCAGCCGGCCTGCATCTTGTTGCGCACGGAAAGGGCCTGCAGCAACTCGTCAATCTCGTGGTGCTCCTGCAGCGCATGGCGCGACGTGTGCAGGCCGCCGTCCTCCATCAGCAGCGGGACGTACAGGTGGCGTTCCTCGGCTGCCGCATGTGCCATCAGCTCGACCTTCAACTGCAGGAAGAGCAATTGACGCGCAGCCATGTCGCTGCGCGAGGCTGTGAGCCTGCGGCACAGGTCACGCTGCACATCGTGACTTTCTCGGATGGCATCGAAGATCATGGGGCGTCTTCCCCGTCACGTCGCTCCGAGGTCAGCCTTTCCCATGTCCAGTTCGAGCACCTGCATTCGAGGTTTTTCGTCGGCATCCGGGTGATATCGATTGAGGTGGAAGCCGTGCCGGGACAAGCCCGGGTCACTACAGTCGTCCCATGAGTACCAGGATGACCAGCACCAGCAGGATGACGCCGACGATGCCACTGGGCGCATAGCCCCATCCCCTGCTGTGGGGCCAGGTTGGAATAACGCCCAGCAAGATCAGCACCAGGACGATCAACAGGATGGTTCCCAAGCTCATTTCGCTCTCCTTGCAGTCGGCCACCTAACCAGGTGACCGCCCGATCGACCTTCAGGATCACGCCGGTTACGAGGGATCGGCAGGCATTCGCTGCGCCGACATCCCGCGTCCAACATTTGGAGCATGGATTCGAGACTGAAAGGTACCTTGAGAGTGATCAATCCAGGCCGTCTCGCCATTCGTCGGGTGGCGCAAGGCTGACGCTGCGGCGGGCCTCCGCCTCTCGAACGTCTGGGTGCTCTGCGGCCTGGTGTGCATGGGGAACCGCGGTCAGCAGCCGATCGTATTCGTTCCTGACCACGGCGTAGCACTCGCAGCAGCGATGCTCCAGCCCGACACGATCGAGGACCTCGATGTGGCCACGCCGACACCGGATCAGCCCGGCGCCGCGCAAGTGGCCTGCGACCAGGGTCACGCCCTCGCGGCGCACGCCCAGCACGCTGGCCAGCGATTCCTGCGTCACCGTGACCTCGTTGCACCGCAGGCGGTCCAGGCAGTGCAGCAGTAACGTACAGACCTGCTGGTCGACGGTGTGATGGCGGTAGCAGACGGCGGTGTGCGTCATCTGCGTGATCAGCGCCTGGGTGTAGCGCAGCAGCAGGTCACGCACCGATGGGAACCGGTCGAACTCGTCCTCGATCACCCTGGCCCCGATGCGAAGCCCCTGCCCTGCAATCAGCACCGAGCCGCTGCTGGTGGTGGTGTTCGCCCTGAGGAGTATCGAGGTGCCGACGACGCCGTCGTTGCCGACGACCGCGAACTCCGTCGACTTGCCCGCCTCTGTCGTGTGGACCAACGAGACGATCGCGCTGGTCGGAAAGAACGCATGCTGCAGGGGCTGCCCCACGGCGTACAGGATCTGCCCTCGCTTGAGGCTGATGGGCTCCAGATGGGGCTTCCAGCGCTGCCAGTCGGCGTCGCCCAGCGCGGCAAGCAATCGATTGTCGTGGGGATCCTCAGCTGGGGTCACAGATTGGCTCCAGGCGCCCGATGGGCTGGCCAAGGCTTCCTTGTAGGTGCCCACTCTGGCCTCGCGTTGAGGCCAGACAACCGGGCGGGCCGCTTGTGTTCGGTGCCGTACGGAAGTCTGGGGTTCATGCGAGCAGATTGGCGCTCGTTGTCAACCCAAGGAGAGCCCGCATGAAAGATCTCAAGACCGTTGCCGCCGCCCTCTTTCTTGCTGGCGTATTGCCACTGCCGGAGGCCTACGCCGACACGATGAGCAAGGGCGACTACGCGGCCGGGAAGACGCGCATCGGCGCTGCCTACAAGGCCGACGTGTCGGCTTGCGCATCGCGCGCGGGCAATGCCAAGGACATCTGCTTGCAGGAGGCCAAAGGCAAGGAGAGGGTTGCCCTCGCTGAACTGGAGTACGGCTACACCGGCAAGCAGGCCGATCGCGACAAGGTGCGGGTGGTCAAGGCCGAGTCGGCAAATGCGTACGAAGGACGGGAGCGGAGCACGAATCAAGTTCCCCGTCCCCCTCCCGGCCGGTTGCTCGTTCTTCGCTGACTTCTCTGGCGATGACTGGGTCAGGTTTCCCGACGGCACGGTCTTCAAGCTCGACGGCTCTACCGGCGAGCTACTTGAACGGCCCACCTTGCCGCGAGAGGCAACCTTCTCCGACGAGGCCTACTTCCTGCGCGCTGCTGCCGCTGCCGCCTCGCGGTAGTACTGGGCCAATACCTTCACCACGGCCACGCCACATAGCAGGAGTTCTTCGTTAGCGAGGAAGGGCAAAGATGAAGACCGATCAACAGCAGTTGAACGATACGTACGCACGGGTGCGAGTGGTGTTCCCGAGGGAACTGCTCGATTCGCTGGCCCCACAACAGAGGACGCTCACGGAAAACGCGATCAACCGGGTGCTAAATCAGGAAGGGGTCAAGGCGCTGACCGTGGATAGGCTGGAGGGGATCAAGGAGCTGGTAACGCAGCACTTGTGGTCCAGCGCGCTTACGGAAGCATCCGAAAGCTTGTCAGACCTTCCGCAGGAGACACCCGACTCCCCTTCCGTGGGCAACGGGCGGCAGCATGCTGGCGGTCTCCGGGATTCCGGGCTGCCACCGCAACGGGAGCCGATGCAGCCAACCCGCAGGCGGAACTGTCTGATCTTGAACGTGCCTGACTGAAGCTTGCGCCGCCCGCGGCGCCACTCCGCAGAAAACCCTCCGACGGGATCAGCCTACATGTGGCCTATCCGAGGCTCACTCAGAGACCAGTTGGAAAATTGAGACACCATTCCAAGCGTTTTCGCTTTGATGGGTTCAATGATGGGTGAAACGAAAACTCGAACCTAAGCTCTTGATTTCGTTCACTATCTGGCGGAAAGGGAGGGATTCGAACCCTCGGTACAGGAGAACCTGTACGCCGGATTTCGAATCCGGTGCATTCGACCACTCTGCCACCTTTCCGCGGGCCTCGTCGGCGGGTCGAAACGAGCCTTCTAGTGTAGCGCAGGCGGCCCGCTGCGGGCGCCTGGCCTGCACATCGCCGGGGCGAGCCCCGGCGTGCCGAACCTCAGGCCCGCAGCACCTCCGCCCCACCCAGGTAGGGCCGCAGCGCCTTCGGCACCGCGATGCTGCCATCGGCCTGCTGGTGGTTCTCGAGCACCGCCACCATCGCGCGGCCCACGGCCACACCCGAGCCGTTGAGGGTGTGCACGAGTTCGGGCTTGCCCTGCGCGTTGCGGAAACGCGCCTGCATGCGCCGTGCCTGGAAGGCCTCGCAGTTGCTGCACGAGCTGATCTCGCGGTAGGTGGCCTGCGCGGGCAGCCACACCTCGAGGTCGTAGGTCTTGGCGCCCGAGAAGCCCATGTCGCCGCTGGAAAGCGCCACCACGCGATACGGCAGATCGAGGGCCTGCAGCACCGCCTCGGCGTGCCCCACCATCTCCTCGAGCGCCGCGTAGCTGTGCTCGGGGTGCACGATCTGCACCATCTCCACCTTGTCGAACTGGTGCTGGCGGATCATGCCGCGCGTGTCGCGCCCGCCGCTGCCGGCCTCGGAGCGGAAGCACGGGCTGTGCGCGGTGAGCTTGATGGGCAGCGCCGAGGCCTCGAGGATGCGCTCGCGCACGGTGTTGGTGAGGCTGATCTCGCTGGTGGAGATCAGGTACTGTTCGGTTTGCGCGGCCTCGCTGCTCTCGGGCCCCTCACCGCTCACCCCGTCGCTGCCCCGGTACACCCAGAACATGTCGTCCTTGAACTTGGGCAGCTGCCCCGTGCCCTCGAGGATCTCGCGGTTGACGATGTAGGGCGTGTAGCACTCGGTGTAGCCGTGCTGCCCGGTGTGCAGGTCGAGCATGAACTGCGCAAGCGCCCGGTGCAGCCGCGCCACCGGCCCGCGCAGGAACGTGAATCGCGAGCCTGAAAGCTGTGCACCGGTGTCGAAGTCCAACCCGAGCAGCGCACCGAGATCGACGTGGTCCTTCACCGGGAAATCGAAGGCGCGCGGCATGCCCCAGCGCCGCACTTCCACGTTGGCCTGCTCGTCAGCCCCCACCGGCACGCTCTCGTGCGGCAGGTTGGGCACGCTCATCAGCATCTGAGCGAGCTCGGCCTGGATCGCCTCGAGCCGCTCGGCCGAGGCCTCGAGCTCGTCGCCGATGCCCGCCACCTGCGCCATCACGGGCGCGGTGTCCTCGCCCTTGCCCTTGAGCATGCCGATCTGCTTGCTCAGCGCGTTGCGCTGCGCCTGCAGGCTCTCGGTGCGGGTCTGGAGCGTCTTGCGCTCGGCCTCGAGCGCCGCGTAGCGCGCCTCGTCGAGGAAGGGTTGGGGGTCGCGGCGCGTGCGCAGCCGCGCGATCACGGCGGGCAGGTCGCGCCGCAGCAGGTTGATGTCGAGCATCGGGGAGTTCCGGTTTCGTTCCGAGAAAGGCGGCGCGGGCGAGAAGGCTACGCGTCAGCGGAGGGGTCACGCGCCGCCGCGAGCTCAGCCATGCTGCGGTCGCCCAGGCCCAGCGGCAGCGGGAAGCGCACCTTCTCCTCCACGCCGTCCATCTTGCGCAGGCTCACCGCGCCGAGCTCGC
>JBDKFA010000359.1:0-4230 GCA_039798945.1 Pseudomonadota bacterium | reverse complement strand
CAGCTGCAGCACCGGCGGCAGTCCGAAGGCGGCCAGCAGCGTCATGCCCACGCCCAGGCCAAAAGCCGCCGGCTGCCAGCCCGGCAGCGGCAGCTGCGCGTCGATGAGCCCGCCGAGCAGGCTGACGAAGGCGAAATGCACGCCGAAGCCGAACACCACGCCGGCCGCGCTCGCCAGCAGGCCCACGGCCGCGAACTCCAGCGCATAGGCGCCAGCGATCGCCCGCTGCGGCGCGCCGAGCACGCGCAGCATCGCGCAGTCGTCCAGGTGGCGCTGGGCGAAGTCGCGCGCGGCGATCGCCACCGCCACCGCGGCCAGCAGCGCGGCCAGCAGCGCCACCAGGTTGAGGAACTTCTCGGCCCGGTCCAGCGTCTGGCGCATCTCCGGCCGTCCCGCCTCGAGCGACTCCACGCGCACGCCGCGCAGCCCCGAGGCCTGGATCTCGCCTTCGGCCGACTTCACGAAGCGCGGCACCGCGGCCTCCTTGCCCGGTGGGGCCGCCACCGCCAGGCGCCAGGTGACGCGGCTGGCGGGCTGGACGAGGCCGGTGCGGGGCAGGTCCTCCAGGCTGAGCATCACCCGCGGGGCGAAGCCGATGAAGCCGGCCCCACGGTCGGGTTCGATCAGGATCAGCCGCGTGATCCTGAGCGCCACGTCGCCCAGCCACAGCTCGTCGCCGAGCCCGAGGTTGAGCGCCTCGAGCAGCGGCGGGTCCACCCAGACGGTGCCCGGCGCGGGTGCCTCGGCAACCTTGCGGGCCGGCCCGTCGGCGGCATCGCGCACCTCCAGCCGCCCGCGCAACGGGTACTGCGCACTCACGGCCTTGACCGAAACCAGCCGCGTCTCGCCCCCCCGTGCGTCCGGGGCCCGCCCCATGCTCGGGAAGCTCACCGTCTCGGCCGTTCCAAGGCCGAGCTGCCGGGCGAGCGCCAGCAGCTGCGGCGGTGTGGCCCGGTCGCTGGACACCACCGCATCCCCGCCCAGCAACTGCCGCGCGTCGCGAGCCAGCCCCGCGTTCAGCCGGTCGGCAAAGAAGCCCACCGCCGTGAGCGCGGCCACCGCCAGCAGCACGGCCACCAGCAGCAGGCGCAATTCGCCTGCGCGCAGGTCGCGCAGCGCGGTGCGCCAGGCCAGGTGCAGGACGGAGGGAGCAGTGGTGTTCGAGAGCATCGGGCAGTGGCGCGGGCCTTCCGGCGCGCAAGCGGCGCCGGAACGTGGAAGATTGAGCCTAACCGAACGCTGCGTTCACTGCATGACCCTGCTGCGCGCATGCGCCGGTGGTTCAATGTGCGGGTGAGCAACTTTCCCGCGCTTCCTCCGCTCTACCTCTCGCACGGCTCGCCAATGACGGCGCTCGAGCCGCGCGAGGCGGGCCTGTTCATGCAGCAGCTCGGCCCCGCGCTGGAACGCGCCTTCGGCCGGCCACGCGCGGTGCTGGCGGTATCGGCCCACACGCTGGCGCGCGAGCCGGCCCTTCTGGCGGCCAGCCGTCACGAGGCGGTGTACGACTTCGGCGGCTTCGACCCGCGCCTGCAGGCGCTGCGCTACGACGCGCCCGGAGACCCGGCGCTGGCCGATGCCGTCTGGCACCTGCTTCAGCAGGGCGGGTGGCCCGTCCATGCCCTTTCGCGGGGCGGGCTCGACCATGGCATCTGGACGCCGCTGCGCTACATGTTCCCCGATGCCGACGTGCCCGTGCTGCCACTGGCCTGGCCACCCGGCTGGGCACCGGCCCGGCTCTTCGCGCTCGGCCAGGCGCTGGCCCCACTGGCCGACGAGGGGGTGCTGATCCTCGGCAGCGGCAGCCTCACGCACAACCTGACGCGGGTGTTCGCCGGCGGCCGGCGCGACGTGGACCGCCCCGCCACGGCGGAGAGCACGGCCTTTCGCGAGTGGTTCCTCGAGCGCAGCGCACAGGCCGACTGGGATGCGCTGCTCGAGTACCGCGAGCATGCGCCGCACGCCGCGCTGATGCACCCCACCGACGAGCACCTGCTGCCCTGGTTCGTCGCCGCGGGTGCAGGTGGCCTGTACTGGCCGCCGCGCCGGGTGCACGCGAGCCTGACCTTCGGTGACCTCGCGATGGACGCGTACGCCTTCGGGCCCTACGCGCGCGGGCTGTCTCAGGCGCTGCAGGACGCCTAGGCCGCGGCGAAGTGCGCGTCCAGCCGGGCGCGCCACCGCGCCTTCGCCTCGGCCGGCGCGAAGCTCGCCTCGAAGCTGTTGGCGGCAAGCTGCCAGGCCTCGCGCGCACCGAGCTGCGGCAGCGCTTCGAATGTCTGCACGAAGTTCTCGGCAAGGTAGCCGCCGAAGTAGGCGGGGTCGTCGCTGTTGAGCGTGGCGCACAGGCCCGCCTCGAGCAGCTGCGGCAGGTTGTGGGCCGAAAGCTGCGGGAACACGCGCAGCTTCACGTTGGACAGCGGGCACACCGTGAGCGGCGTGCGGGCCCGAGCCAGCCGCTGCACGAGTGCCGGGCTCTCGGTGCAGCGCACGCCGTGGTCGATGCGCTCGGCGTGCAGCACGTCCAGCGCCTGCTCGATGTAGGCGGGCGGCCCCTCCTCGCCCGCGTGCGCCACCACGTGCAGCCCGAGCTCGCGACAGCGCGCGAAGACGCGCGCGAACTTCTCCGGCGGGTGGCCGCGCTCGCTGCTGTCCAGCCCCACGCCGATGAAGTGCTCGCGAAAGGGCAGCGCCTCCTCGAGGGTGGCAAACGCCTCCTCCTCGCTGAGGTGACGCAGGAAGCACAGGATCAGCGAGGCGCTGAGGCCGAACTCCGCGTGCGCGCGCCGGCAGGCGTGTGCGAGGCCCGTCACCACCTCGCGCATCGGCACGCCGCGCGCGGTGTGGGTCTGGGGGTCGAAGAAGATTTCGGCGTGCACCACGCCGTCGGCGGCGGCGCGCTCGAAGTAGGCCCAGGCCATGTCGAAGAAGTCCTGGTCGTGCCGCAGGACGCTCGCACCGGCGTAGTAGATGTCCAGGAAGCTTTGTAGGTCGGTGAAGGCGTAGGCCGCGCGCAGCGCCTCCACGCTCGGGTAGGCGAGCGCCACGTGGTTGCGCTGCGCCAGCCGAAAGATGAGCTCCGGCTCGAGCGAGCCCTCGACGTGAAGGTGCAGCTCGGCCTTGGGCATCGTGCGCAGCAGTGCGGGCAGCTGCGCACGCGTGATCGCGTCGAAGTCGATCTCCCCGTTCAACTCCTTCATCACCTTCTCCCCCCGAAATGAAAAGCGCCGCCGGCGAGTCTCGCGGGCGGCGCTGGCAGGCGTCAAGCGAGCCGCGTCAATCGCGCGGCCCGGGGCACGGCCTCACTTGTTGGTCGGGACCTTCCCCTCGACGCCCTTGACGTAGAACATGATGCCGCTCATGAACTTGTCGTCGGCGACCTCGTCCTTCTTCAGCACTTCCTTGCCGTCCTGGCCGACGATCGGGCCCTTCCAGATCGCGAAGCTGCCGTCCTTCAGGCCGGCCTTGATCTTCTCGACGCGCTCCTTCGTCTCGGCCGGCACCTTGTCCGAGATGGACACGATGTCGATCGCGCCTTCCTTCACGCCCCACCACACGGCGCTGTTGCCCGTCCACTTGCCTTCCAGCGCCTCACGCGTGGCCTTGATGTAGTACGGGGCCCAGTTGATGATGGCCGAGGCCAGGTGCGCCTCGGGCGAGTAGGCGGTCATGTCGCTGTCCCAGCCGAAGGCGAGCTTCTTGTTCTTGCCCGCGGTCTGCAGCACGGCCGACGAGTCGGTGTTCTGGAACAGCACGTCGGCGCCCTGGTTGATCAGGCTCTGCGCGGCCTCGCTCTCCTTGGGCGGGTTGAACCACTCGTTGACCCAGACCACCTTGGTCTTGATCTTCGGGTTGGAACTCTGCGCGCCGAGCGTGAAGCTGTTGATGTTGCGCACCACCTCCGGGA
Organism: Pseudomonadota bacterium; assembly: GCA_039798945.1. Taxonomy (GTDB): domain Bacteria; phylum Pseudomonadota; class Gammaproteobacteria; order Burkholderiales; family Burkholderiaceae_C; genus Rubrivivax. The sequence continues at coordinate 323 of JBDKFA010000359.1, read as the reverse complement.
TGGGGATGGAGGCGACGACGCCCAGCGTGTTGCTCTTGGTCATCTTGCCCGCGATCACCCCGGCCATGTAGGCACCCTCGTAGGTGCGACTGTCGTAGGTGCGCAGGTTATCGGCTTGCTTGTAGCCGGTGCCGTGCTCGAACTTCACGTCCTTGTGATCGGGCGCGACCTTCAGCATGGGCTCCATGTAGCCAAAGGTGGTGCCAAAAATCAGCTTGTTGCCCTGCGCGACCATGTCGCGGAACACGCGCTCGGCGTCCGCCGCCTCGGGCACCTTCTCGACGAAGGTCGTCACGACCTTGTCGCCGAACTCCTTCTCGATG
>JBDKFA010000358.1:0-2812 GCA_039798945.1 Pseudomonadota bacterium | reverse complement strand
CGCACTCATGGCGTTCTCCTCGGGGCCGGCCTCAGGAGGCGGCCATCAGTTCGTCGAAGGGCACGACCTTGTCCACGACCTTGGCCTTGCCCAGGACGTGCTCGGTCACGTTGTTCTCGATCACCACGGCCTCCACTTCGGCCATGCGCTGGCGGTCACCCAGGTAGTAGCGCATCACCTCGGCGGGCTTCTCGTAGCTCTGGCTGATCTCCTCGATATGACGCTGAAGCTGCTCCGGCCGTGCCCGCAGGCCAGCCTGCCGCACGAGCTCGGACACGACCAGGCCCAGGCGCACCCGCCGCTCCGCCTGCCCCTGGAACAACTCGGTGGGCAGCGAAACCGACTCCGCGTCCTTGACGCCACGCTTCTTCAGGTCGGCGCGCGCCGCCTCGGCCATGCGCTCCACCTCATCCGAAACGAGGGCGCGCGGCACCTCCAGCGTGGCCGCACGCACCAGCGCGTCCATCACGGCCGCCTTGTTGCGGGCCTGCACCCGGAACTTCAGCTCGCGCTCCAGGTTGCGCTTGACGTCCTCGCGCAGGCCGGCCACGTTGGCCTCGCGGATGCCGAGTACCTTCGCGAAGGCGTCATCGACCTCGGGCAGAACCCCGGCTTCGACCTTCTTCATGGTCACCAGGAAGTCCGCTTCCTTGCCGGCCACGTCACGGCCCTGGTAGTCGTCCGGAAACTTCAGCGGGAAGGTCTTGCTCTGGCCGACCTTCATGCCGCGCACGCCCTTGTCGAACTGCTCCAGCATCTGCCCCTCGCCAATCACGAAGGAGAAGTTCTCTGCGCGACCACCGGAGAACGGCTCGCCGTCGATCTTGCCCTCGAAGTCGATGGTCACGCGGTCACCCTCGGCCGCGCCCTCGGTCTGCGGGCGTTGGGCGAAGGTGCGTCGCTGCTTGCGCAGGATCTCCAGCGTCCGGTCAATGGCGGCTTCCGTCACCTCGGAGGCAACGCGCTCGACCTCGACGCCGGCAAGGTCGGCCATTACCACTTCGGGGTAAACCTCGAAGGTGGCATCGAACAACATCTGGCCTTCCGGGGCCTGATCCTTCTGGGAAATGCGCGGCGTGCCGGCCACGCGCAACTGGGCCTGGGCAGCGGCATCGCTGAAGGCCTGGCCCACCCGGTCGTTCAGCACGTCGACCTGCACCGAGTAGCCGTAGCGCTGAGCGACGACCGACATCGGGACCTTGCCCGGGCGGAAGCCATCGGCCTTGACGGTGCGCGCGAGCTTGCGCAGGCGTGCCTCGACCTCGGTGCCGATGTCCTGTGCCGAGACCGCCAGGGTGATGCGGCGTTCCAACTTTTCGAGGGTTTCGACAGTGACGGTCATTTCGAAGGGGTATGCGTGAGGGTTGTGGGGATGGTGCGCGGGGTCGGACTCGAACCGACACGGAGTTGCCTCCGTCAGGACCTAAACCTGGTGCGTCTACCTATTTCGCCACCCGCGCGGAGGGGCTCCCACGGCGGCCGGGTTCGGCTGTACGGGGGGTCGATATCGGCAAACCGACGATTTTATCCTGCGACGGCGCCTGCGTGGCGCCGCGCTGGCGCGAGAATCACGCCTTGTGAGCGTCGAGCACTACGAGAACTTTCCTGTCGCCTCCGTGTTGTGCCCGGCACAGCTGCGCCCGGCCGTCCAGGCGATCTACGCCTTCGCACGCACGGCCGACGATCTGGCCGACGAGGGCCACGACCCGCCTGAGCAAAGGCGCCAGGCCCTGCGCGCCTACCGACACGAGCTGCTGGCTGCCTTTGGCCTGGAATCCCCCCCGCTCGAGGCACGCTGGCCGGGGGTTTTTGCACACCTGCACCAGGTGCGGCTCGCCCACGCCCTGCCGGTGCAACCCTTCTTGCGGCTGCTCGATGCATTCGAGCGCGACACGCAACCGGAGGGCTATCTCGACCGCAGGCAACTGCTGGAGTACTGTGCGCTGTCGGCCAACCCGGTAGGCCACCTGCTGCTGCACCTGTACGGCGCAGGCGGCCCGGTGCAGCACCGTCAAGCGGACGCGATCTGCAGCGCGCTGCAGCTCATCAATTTCTGGCAGGACCTCGGCACCGACCTGGCCCGGGGACGCGTCTACCTCCCCCGGGAGGACGCGGACCGCCACGGCGTCAGCCTGCTCGAGCCGACGCGGCTGCGCGACTCGCCGGCCACGCGTGCGCTCGTCGCAGACCTCTGCCAATGGGCCCGTACGCTCATGGTCGAGGGGGCTCCGCTGGCGCTGGACCTGCCTGGACGCATCGGATGGGAACTGCGCCTGGTGGTGCAGGGGGGCACCCGGATCCTCGACAAGATCGCGCGCCTGGATCACGCAACGATCGCCCGGCGCCCCGTGCTCGGCCCCGCAGACGTGCCGGGGCTCCTGTGGAGAGCGTGGCGCATGCCTGCAGCCCTACGGCAAACGACGAGATGACCCCGCAGCAATATGTGCAGCAGCGGGCCGCGGGCAGCGGCTCGAGCTTCTACTACGCCTTCCTCTTCCTGCCTGCGCGCAGGCGCGCCGCCATCACCGCGTTCTATGCCTTCTGCCGCGAGGTGGATGACGTGGTGGACGAGGCACGCGACCCGGGCGTGGCGGCCACCAAGCTCGACTGGTGGGCAGCCGAGGCACGCGCGTGCTTCGCCGGCCGTCCGACCCACCCCGTGACTCAGGCTCTGGCCCCGCTGACGGCCGAGTTCGGGATCGAGGAGGCCCACCTGCTGGCGGTCATCGAAGGCTGTCAGATGGACTTGCGCCAGACCCGCTACCTGGACTTCCCCGGGCTCGCACGGTACTGCCACCTGGTGGCGGGCGTG
>JBDKFA010000357.1:0-19670 GCA_039798945.1 Pseudomonadota bacterium | reverse complement strand
GACCGCCTCGCGATGTACCAGGAGAAGATCGTCGGCATCTAGCAGAAGATCAAGTCGGCACTCATGTACCCCGTGGCGGTGCTGGCGGTGGCGGTGATCGTGATCGCGGTGATCATGATCTTCGTCGTGCCTTCCTTCCAGAGCATGTTCCAGAACTTCGGCGCCGAGCTGCCCCTGCCCACGCAGATCGTGGTCAACCTGTCGGAGTTCTTCGTGCGGTGGTGGTGGGCGCTGCTCGCCTTTTTCGGTGGCGGCACCTACTTCCTGCTGCAGTCCTGGAAGCGCTCGGCGCAGGTGCAGGCCTTCATGGACCGCTTCCTGCTGCGCGTGCCCGTCTTCGGCGGGCTCGTCGAGAAGTCCGTGATCGCGCGCTGGACGCGCACGATGTCCACCATGTTCGCGGCCGGCGTACCTCTGGTGGAGGCGCTCGACTCGGTGGGCGGGGCATCGGGCAATGCCGTCTTCATGGCCGCCACCGAGCAGATCCAGAAGGACGTCTCGGCGGGGGGCTCGCTGACCAACGCCATGCAGAGCACCGGGGTGTTCCCGGTGATGGTGCTGCAGATGGCCGCGATCGGCGAGGAATCGGGCTCGCTCGACCACATGCTGGCCAAGGCGGCCGAGTTCTACGAGGAAGAGGTCGACGAGATGGTCAAGGGCCTGTCGAGCCTGATGGAGCCCTTCATCATCGTCATCCTCGGCGGGCTGATCGCCGGCATCGTCATCGCGATGTACATGCCGCTGTTCAAGATGGGCTCGGTGGTATGAGCTCGCCACGGCCTTCGGCCCGGATCGGCCGGTACCGATGAACCTGTCCGCGCTGCCTTGGGAAGTGCTGACGTCGCCCTGGGCGCTGGGCGTGCTCGGCCTGGTGGTCGGCAGCTTCCTGAACGTGGTGGTCCACCGCGTGCCGCGCATGCTGGAGCGGCGCTGGTGGGAGGACGCCGCTCATCAGCTCGGCGACGCCGAGTCGCACCAGCGCGTCTTCGCGCAGCCCGCCCCCCCCGGGCTCGGCACCCACGCCGAAGGCCTGCTCGAGCGGCTCGGCCGGTTGCCCGCCTTCGACCTGATGCGGCCACGCTCCCGCTGCCCGGCCTGCGGCCACGCGATACGCTGGCACGAGAACATCCCGTTGCTCGGCTGGCTGCGGCTGCGCGCGCGCTGCGCCGCCTGCGGAACCAGGATCGGTATGCGATACCCGCTGGTCGAAGGCCTCACCGGTGCCGTCTTCGCGGGGCTCGGCTGGCATCTCGGGCCCGCCCCCACCACGCTGCTGTGGTGCGCGGTGGCTGCCGTGCTGCTCGCGCTGGCCTTCATCGACTGGGATACGACGCTGCTGCCCGACTCGCTGACACAGCCGCTGCTGTGGGCCGGCCTGCTGGCCGCCGCGGCGGGCTGGACGCTGCCGCTTCCCCAGGCCCTGACCGGAGCGGTAGCCGGGTACCTGTCGCTGTGGAGCGTGTACTGGCTCTTCAAGCTCACCACGGGCAAGGAGGGCATGGGCTACGGCGACTTCAAGCTCTTTGCCGCCATTGGCGCGTGGCTCGGGTGGCAAGCCTTGCTGCCGGTGCTGCTGATGGCCTCGGTCATCGGAGCCATCGTCGGCCTGGCCATGAAGGCAGGCAATACCCTGCGCGAAGGACGCTACGTACCCTTCGGGCCCTTCCTGGCGGGAGGGGCGCTGGTGGCCATGCTCGCAGGCACCGAGGCGCTGCTCGCCGTCATCGGCTGGCGCTGAGCCCTGCCCCCCCCCGCCCGCCGATGAGCCCCGGGCCTCATCCCGAGCCCCACGCCGGCTCCGACCCCGATGCGGGCCTCGGGCGGCTGAGCCGCATCGGCCTGACCGGCGGCATCGGCAGCGGCAAGAGCACGGTGGCCGCCGTGCTGGCCGAGGCCGGTGCGGCCATCGTCGACACCGACGCGATCGCACGCGCGCTGACGGCGCCGGGCGGGGCCGCGCTGCCACGGCTGGCGCAGGTGTTCGGGGCCCGCATCCTCGACGCCGACGGTGCGCTCGACCGTGCGCACATGCGCGAGCTGGCGTTCTCCGACCCGACCGCCAGGCAGCGCCTGGAGCAGGTGCTGCACCCCCTCATCGGCGAGGAAGCGCAGGCGCAGGCTCACGCCGCCGGCACCCGTCCGGTGGTGTTCGACGTGCCCTTGCTGGCCGAGTCGGGCCACTGGCGCACCCGCGTGCAGCGGGTGCTGGTCGTCGACTGCGAGGAGGCCACCCAGGTGCAGCGCGTGATGGCCCGCAGCGGATGGGATCGCGAGGTCGTGCTGCGCGTGATCGCGCAGCAGTCCACGAGGACGCGCCGGCGTGCGATCGCCGACGCCGTGATCTTCAACGAAGGCCTGACGCGGGAGGCCCTGCGTGCGCAGGTGCAGGCGCTGTGGGCACACTGGCAGCACCGGCCACACTGACACGTGCGGCCGTTGGCCGTCGCGGCCTGCCGGCGGGCTGTGGAACAATGGGCGCGCGGGCGTCTGGCCCCGCACGCCGTGCGAGAACGCGCCTTGGTCCTGTACGAATACCCGCTCAACGAAGGCATCCGCACGATGCTGCGCCTGGAGCAGTTGTTCGACCGCCTGGGCGCACTGATCGAGCGCGACTCGGCGATCGACCACCACTTCGCGCTGTTCACGGTCTTCGAGATCCTGGATGTCGCCTCTCGCGCAGACCTGAAGTCGGACCTCCTGAAGGAACTGGAGCGCCAACGCAGCCAGCTCGAGGCCTACCGGGGCAACCCGGCCATCTCCGAGGCGGCTCTGGCGGGCACGATCGCGCGCATCGACCACGCGCACGCCGCGCTGAATGCGGTGCAGGGCAAGGTCGGGCAGACGCTGACCGGCAACGAGTGGCTGATGAGCATCCGCAGCCGCATCGCCATCCCCGGCGGCACCTGTGAATTCGACCTGCCCGCCTATTACGCCTGGCAGCAGCACCCGGCGGACCAGCGCCGTGCCGATCTCCAGGGCTGGGTGGCCGCCCTCGTTCCATTGGCCGAGGCGCTGGGCGTGATGCTCAGGCTGCTGCGTGATGGTGGCGCCTCGCAGAAGGTCGCCTCCACGGGGGGCCACTTCCAGCAGCGCCTGCCCGAAGGGCGGCATTACCACCTGCTGCGGCTGCAGATCGACGGGTCGCTTGGCCTGGTCCCGGAGATCAGCGGCCACCGGCTGATGGTGTCGGTGCGGCTGATGCGCCCCGAGGCAGACGGGCGGCTGAGGGCTGCAGCCGATGACGCCAGCTTCGTGATGACGCTGTGCGGGTGAACGAGACACCGGTTTCGGCTGCGCGCCAGGTTCGATGCCCAGGCTGCGGCGGGCCCAGCCTGTACGCGGCGTCCAACCGCTGGCGGCCTTTCTGCAGCGAACGCTGCCGCGAAGGGGACCTGGGCGCCTGGGCGAGCGAGGCCTACCGGGTGCCCGACGCGCAGCCGGAGGACCCGCAGACGCCTGTGGCAACCCTCGCAGACCCGCCGCGCGATCCGCCACCGAGATAAGTGTTTACCCTGACCCTCAGTCGCTGATCGGGCGCACTTGAAGGATGACAGGGCAGCCCTATAATTCAGGTTGCTAGCACTCGATCAGATTGAGTGCTAACAGCATCCCTCCCGGCCGACGTGCCTCGCGCACGTCTGGGTCACGTGCCCTGCCCGGGCGGGCCACTGTTCAACCCGATTCGAATGCTCTCAAGGAGATGTGATGAAGCTTCGTCCGTTGCACGACCGCGTGGTCGTCAAGCGCCTGGAAAACGAGACCAAGACTGCCTCGGGTATCGTGATCCCCGACAACGCCGCCGAGAAGCCCGACCAGGGCGAAGTGCTGGCCGTGGGCCCCGGCAAGCGCAACGACAAGGGTGAGTTCGTCACCCCGAACGTCGCCGTCGGCGATCGCGTGCTCTTCGGCAAGTACTCCGGCCAGACCGTCAAGGTCGACGGCGAAGAGCTGCTGGTGATGCGCGAAGAAGACCTCTTCGCCGTGGTCGAGAAGTAATTCAATCCGAGATACCTGGAGTTAACTGAAAATGGCTGCAAAAGACGTAGTCTTCGGCTCTGATGCCCGTCACCGCATGGTCGAGGGCGTGAACATCCTGGCCAACGCCGTCAAGGTCACGCTCGGCCCCAAGGGCCGCAACGTGGTGCTCGAGCGCAGCTTCGGCGCCCCCACCGTCACGAAGGACGGCGTGTCGGTGGCCAAGGAGATCGAGCTCAAGGACAAGCTGCAGAACATGGGCGCGCAGATGGTCAAGGAGGTCGCCTCCAAGACCAGCGACAACGCCGGTGACGGCACCACCACCGCGACCGTGCTGGCCCAGGCCATCGTGCGCGAAGGCATGAAGTACGTGGCCGCCGGGATGAACCCGATGGACCTCAAGCGCGGCATCGACAAGGCCGTGACGGCGCTCGTGGAAGAACTGAAGAAGGCCTCCAAGCCCACCACGACCAGCAAGGAAATCGGCCAGGTCGGCTCGATCTCCGCCAACTCCGACGAGTCGATCGGCATGATCATCGCCGAGGCGATGGACAAGGTCGGCAAGGAAGGCGTGATCACGGTCGAGGACGGCAAGAGCCTGAACAACGAGCTCGACGTCGTCGAGGGCATGCAGTTCGACCGCGGCTACCTGTCGCCCTACTTCATCAACAACCCCGACAAGCAGGTTGCGATCCTCGAGAACCCGTACGTGCTGCTGCACGACAAGAAGATCAGCAACATCCGCGAGCTGCTGCCCGCGCTGGAGCAGGTGGCCAAGAGCGGCCGCCCGCTGCTGATCATTGCCGAGGAAGTCGACGGCGAGGCGCTGGCCACCCTCGTGGTCAACACCATCCGCGGCATCCTGAAGGTGTGCGCCGTCAAGGCCCCGGGCTTCGGCGACCGCCGCAAGGCCATGCTCGAGGACATCGCCATCCTGACCGGTGGCAAGGTGATCGCCGAGGAAGTGGGCCTCACGCTCGAGAAGATCACGCTGGCCGACCTCGGCCAGGCCAAGCGCGTGGAAGTGGCCAAGGAGAACACCACCCTGATCGACGGCGCGGGCAAGGCCGCCGAGATCGAGGCGCGCGTCAAGCAGATCCGCGTCCAGATCGAGGAAGCCACGAGCGACTACGACCGTGAGAAGCTGCAGGAGCGCGTGGCCAAGCTGGCCGGCGGCGTGGCGGTGATCAAGGTCGGCGCGGCCACCGAAGTCGAGATGAAGGAGAAGAAGGCCCGCGTGGAAGACGCGCTGCACGCCACGCGTGCCGCCGTCGAAGAGGGCATCGTGGCCGGTGGCGGCGTGGCGCTGCTGCGCGCCCGTGCCGCCATCGGCGCGCTCAAGGGCGACAACCACGACCAGGACGCCGGCATCAAGATCGTGCTGCGCGCGGTCGAGCAGCCGCTGCGCGAGATCGTGGCCAATGCCGGCGCCGAGCCGAGCGTGGTCGTCAACAAGGTGCTCGAGGGCAAGGGCAACTACGGCTACAACGCCGCCAACGACACCTATGGCGACATGATCGACATGGGCATCCTGGACCCGACCAAGGTCACCCGTACCGCGCTGCAGAACGCCGCGTCGGTGGCGGGCCTGATGCTCACGACCGAGTGCATGGTTGCCGAGGCCCCGAAGGAGGAAGCTCCTGCGATGCCGGGCGGCGGTGGCATGGGCGGCATGGGCGGCATGGGCATGGACATGTGAGTCCGGCCCAGGCTCACCCAGCCTGAGACGAAGCCCGCGGCACATGCCGCGGGCTTTTTTCATGGGGCCTCGGATAATCGGCCCACCATGCAACCGACTGCCCTGCCCCCCACCCACCTGGCGGGCCTGTGCCTGGCCGTGCTCCTGGCTGCGACCTGCACCTGGGCCCAGCCTGCGCCGTCGACTGCCGAGGCCCTGGCCAGCCCGGCTCCCGGCCGAGGCAGCCTCGGCCCTGCCGCGACGCCGTCGGCTGCGCCGCGCCCGCGCATCGGGCTTGTCCTCTCCGGCGGCGGCGCCCGCGGCCTCGCCCATGTGGGCGTGCTCAAGGTCCTCGAGCGCGCCGGCGTGCGGCCCGACCTGATCGTCGGCACCTCGATGGGCTCGATCATCGGGGGGCTGCATGCGAGCGGCATGAGCGCCAGCGAGATCGAGCGCGAGCTGTTGGCCGTGGACTGGTCGGCCGTCTTCTCGCAGCGGGTGGACCGGCGCGAGCTGCCTGAACGCCGCAAGGACCAGGACCTGGACCTGTCCGTGGCCTTCGAACTCGGGTGGCGCAACGGCGAACTGATGCTGCCGCAGGCAGCCGTCTCCAGCCGCGGCCTGGAAACCTTGCTGCGGCGCTACACACTGCCCGTGCGGCGCATCGAGCGCTTCGACGAACTGCCGATCCCGTTCCGGGCGGTGGCCACCGACATGGAGAGCGGCCAGGCCGTCGAGCTCGATTCGGGCGACCTCGCGCTGGCCATGCGCTCGAGCATGAGCGTGCCCGGGGTGTTCGCGCCGATCGAGCGCGAGGGACGCATCCTCGGCGACGGCGGCCTCGTCAACAACCTGCCCATCGACCTCGCGCGCAGGCTGGGCGCACAGGTGGTGATCGCCGTGAACGTCGGCACGCCCGTGGGTGGCCGCGAGACCCTCGGCTCGGTCATCGGCCTGACGGCGCAGATGATCAACATCCTCACCGAGCAGAACGTGCAGCGCAGCCTCGCGCTGCTGCAACAGGGGGACGTGCTGATCCGGCCGGCGCTCGACACGCTCGGTTCGGGCGACTTCGTGAAGACGGCCGAGCTCATCGCGCGCGGCGAAGCCGCCGCAGGCGGGGTCGTCGAGCGGCTGGCCGCGCTCGCCGCGCCTCGGGACGCACCGGGCACCCCGCAGGGGAGTCCACCGGCCACACCCACCACCCGACTCGCCTTCGTCGACATCGAAGGCAGCGAGCTCGCCAACCCGGACAGGCTGCGCACCCAGTTGCGCTCGGCTGCGGGACAGCTCTTCGACCCGCGCACGGCCGAGGCGGATGCCCGCCGCCTGGCCGCCACAGGTGACTTCCTGCGTGCCGACTACCGCCTCGTGCGGCGCGGCGCGGCCGACGGCATCGTCTTCGAGCTCGAAGACAAGCCCTGGGGGCCGAACTTCCTGCGCGTGGGGCTCGACCTGGCCACCGACTTCGCGGGCCGCAGCGGCTTCAACCTCAAGCTCGCGCATGACCGCCACTGGCTCACGCCCGCGGGCACCGAGTGGCGCAGCCGGCTGCATCTCGGGGAGTCACCGCTGCTTGCCACGGAGCTCTACCACCCGCTGCGGTGGGGCGAGGAGATGAACCAGGACTGGTTCGTCTCGGGGTGGACCCAGGCGGACTTCCGCGTGCTGTCGCTGTTCGACTTCAACGGCAAGGAGGCGGCGACCTTCAACCGCACCCAGGGGGCTGTCGGGCTGGACCTCGGGCGCGCCTTCGGGCCGCTGGGCGAGGTGCGATTCGGGCCGGCCTTCACGGTGCAGCGCACCACGCCGCGCATCCTGAGCCTGGCCGACATTCGCAACCTCATCCGCGAAGTGCGCGTCGAGAGCGGCCTGCGGCTGCGCGCCGTGTCCGACCAGCTCGACTACGCCATCTTTCCGCAAAGCGGCTACCGCACCGAGCTCGAGTTCATGGTCGGCGAGCGGCGCGCGCGCGGCACCAGCCAGGCCATGTACCGCGTGTGGGCCGAGGCCACGGCGGTGCAGCCCTTTGGCCGCCATGCGCTGAACCTGCACCTGCGCACCGCGTTCTCCGACGAGACGCCCAATCCGCTGGTTGGCCGCTTCACGCTCGGGGGCTTCCACAACCTGTCGGGCTACATGCCCGAGCAGATCAACGGCAACCACATGCTGCTGATGCGCGCGACCTGGACGATGCGCCTGAACCAGCAGGTGGCGCTGACGCGCGGCTTCTTCGTGGGCGGCACGATCGAGCGGGGCAACGCCTGGCTGCAGCGTGCCGACATCTCGCTGCGCGACCTGCGCACCGGCAGCAGCCTGTTCGTCGGCGCCGACACGGGGCTCGGCCCGATGTACCTGGGGCTGACCTACGCGCCGCGCGGCACCGCGGGGCTCGTGTTTTTCATCGGCCGACCCTGAGGCCGAGCGCCTGCTGCACGTGCTGCTCGACGAGCCCGGGCTGCTCGTGCACGATCCAGTGGCTCGCCTCGGGCACCCGCACGAGCTGCAGTTGCGGCACCCAGCGCTCGAGGCCTTCGAGCAGGCCGGGGCGCAGGGCATGGTCCTGCTCGCCCCAGAGCACCGTCGTGGGCACGCGCACGGTGGCGAGCGCATCGGGCAGCTCGAGCGTGTGCAGCGCGTCGTCGGCCGCACGCGCCGGGCGCAGCGGCGAGGCTCGGTAGTAGTTCAGGCCGCCCGTCAGCCCCATCGACCACACGGCCCGGTAGCGCGCGCGCATCGCCTCGCCGAGCCAGGCGCGCCCCCCCATGTTCTCGAAGAAGGGCCACAGCCGCGCGAAGTCGTTTTCCGCGAGCAGCGCTTCGGCGTCGGGGCGGCACAGGAAGTTCATGTAGGCGCTGGCCTGCTGCTGCTCGGAGCTCGCACGCAGCTCGCGCAGGAACGTGGCCGGGTGCGGCGAATTGAGGATCAACAGCCGGCGCATCAGCTCGGGCCGCAGCGCCGCGAGGTTCCAGGCCACCGCCCCGCCCCAGTCGTGCGCCACCAGCAGGTCCAGCGGGCCGCCGAGGGCGGCGATCAGCGCCTCGATATCGGCCACCAGGTGCCGCGGCCGGTAGGCCGACACCTCGCGCGGTGCCGAGGAACGCTCGAAACCGCGCAGGTTCGGGGCGATGCCGCTCACCTGCGGTGCCAGGCGCAGCAGCACCTCGTCCCACGCGAAAGCGGCCTCGGGAAAGCCATGCAGGAACAGCACCCGGGGCACCCCGGTCGCAGCCTGCCCGCCCGGCGCGGGACCGGATGCGCGGCAGCTCAGCGTGATGCCGTGCGGGAGTGCGACGTCCAAAGTGGCGATGCCGGGCGTGAGCAGGGCCGCAGGCAGTTCTACGGGCCTTGCCGGGCCCGCTGCCAGCGAGGGATGCAGCGAGGGATCCAGTGAGCCGTTCGGCGCAGAGCTCGGCGGATTCGTCATGGTTGGCGCGGCACCCACTCGCGCAGCGCACTGGCCACGTCCTCCAGGCCCTGGCGCGACAAGGCGGAGAACAGCGCGACCCCGATGTCGGCCTGCTCCGAGGCGAACCCCTCGAGCGCCCGCTGCGTCGAGGCCAGCGCCTGCTGCGCCTCGCGCCGGCTGAGCTTGTCGGCCTTGGTCAGCAGCACGAGCAGCCGCACCTCGCCGCTGCCCACGCGCGGCGCGACGAAGTCGAGCAGCTGCTCGTCGAGCGCCGTCAGGCCCAGCCGCGCATCGACGAGCAGCACGATGCCCGCCAGCGACGGGCGCTCGGACAAGTAATCGGCCATCACCTGCTGCCACGAGCGCTTGGCGCTGCGCGCCACGGCGGCGTAGCCGTAGCCGGGCAGGTCGGCCAGCAGCGCATCGGGCGCCTCGCGCGGGCCGAGGGCGAACAGGTTGATGAGCTGCGTGCGGCCGGGCGTGCGCGAGGCGAAGGCGAGCCGCTTGTGCTGCGCCAGCGCGTTGATGGCGGTGGACTTGCCCGCGTTGCTGCGGCCCACGAAAGCCACCTCGGGCAGGCCCGCGGGCGGCAGCTGCTCGAGCCGGGCGGCGCTGGCGACGAAACGCGCGCTGTGCATCCAGGCCAGCGCTTCGCGCGCGGAATCGACGGCATCGTTCATGGGGCATTGTAAAATCGCCGGGTTTGCCACGCCACGCGCACGCAGCCCGTCTCGCCCGCCATGAAGTCCCTGATCGCCCTGCTCCTGGCCGCGCTCGCCGCCGGCCCCGCCCTGGCTGCCGAGACGAAGCCGTCCGCCAAGCCCGACCTCGCCAAGGGTCAAGCCACGGCCGCCGTGTGCAGCGCCTGCCACACCATCGACGGCTCGCGCGGCGCGCCGGCCAACCCGATCCTGGCCGGCCAGCACCCCGAGTACCTCGTCAAGCAGCTGCAGGAGTTCAAGTCCGGCAAGCGCAAGAACGCCGTGATGGCCGGGTTCGCCGCCACGCTCAGCGAGGAGGACATGCGCAATGTCGCCGCCTTCTACGCGAGCAAGTCCGCCAAGCCCGGCACCGCCAAGAACAAGGACACCATCCGCCTGGGCGAGCGCATCTGGCGCGGCGGCATCACCGACAAGGGCGTGCCCGCCTGTGCCGCCTGCCACGGCCCCACCGGTTCGGGTATCCCGTCGCAGTATCCGCGCCTGGGAGGTCAGCACGCCGACTACACCGAGTCGCAGATGCTCGCCTTCCGCTCGGGCGCGCGCGCGAACAACGCGCAGATGATGACCATCGCGGCCAAGCTGAACGACGCCGAGATCAAGGCGGTGTCGGACTACATCGCCGGGTTGCGCTGAGCACCCGCCGGAGCCCCTGCAGGGGCTCCGTGCGCGTCAGTCTGCGCTGGACAGCCCGGCATCAGCAGCGTCTCGCGCTTTGGCGTATGGTGCGGGTCAATCCCGCTTCCGTCTGCCGCCCATGCACCTGCACCGCGACCGGGGCTTCCTGCACCCCGTCCCCTCCGAGATCACGCCTCTCGCCGCCTACACCCAGCGCCGCGAGTGGCTCAAGCAGCTCGCCGCCGGCGCTGCGGGCATGGGGCTCGCCGCCTGGGCTTCCCGCGATGCACGCGCCACGACCGCCGCCCCCGGCAAGCTCGCGCCTTTGCCCGGCGCGCGCAGCGCCGTGCCCGGTGCCGTCACGATGGAGCGGCCGACCTCCTACCAGGACGTCACCACCTACAACAACTTCTACGAGTTCGGCACCGACAAGGACGACCCGGCGAAGTACGCCAAGTCGCTGAAGACGCGGCCCTGGACGGTGGTGGTCGAAGGCGAGGTGCGCAAGCCCGGCACCTTCGACATCGAGACGCTGCTCAAGCTCGCCCCGATGGAGGAGCGCATCTACCGGATGCGCTGCGTGGAGGGCTGGTCGATGGTGATCCCGTGGGTGGGGTGGTCGGTGTCGGAGCTGATCAAGCGCGTGGAACCCACGGGCAACGCGAAGTTCGTGCAGTTCGTGACGCTCGCCGACCGGGCGCAGATGCCGGGGCTGCGTTCGTCGGTGCTCGACTGGCCTTACGTGGAAGCGCTGCGGCTCGACGAGGCGATGCACCCGCTGACGCTGATGGCCTTCGGGCTCTATGGCGAGGTGCTGCCAAACCAGAACGGCGCGCCGCTGCGCCTCGTGGTGCCGTGGAAGTACGGCTTCAAGTCGGGCAAGTCGATCGTGCGCATCCGCTTCACCGAGGCGCAGCCCAAGACGAGCTGGGAGAAGTCGGCGCCGCAGGAGTACGGCTTCTACTCGAACGTGAACCCGAACGTGGACCACCCGCGCTGGAGCCAGGCCACCGAACGCCGCATCGGCGAGGACGGGCTCTTCGCGAGGAAGCGCCCGACGCTGATGTTCAACGGCTACGAGGCGCAGGTGGGGCAGCTCTACGCGGGCATGGACCTGCGCAAGTTCTACTGACCCGCTCCGCACACCAGCAGAGGGTGCGAGCGCAGGGCCGAACGGTGCCACCGGTTCAGCCAGGTCGCCCGGGTGCAGCAGCCGGCGCGCGCCTGCTCAAGCCCGCCGTCTTCGTAGCCTGCCTGCTGCCGCTTGCGTGGCTCGTGTACGGCGCAGCCGCGAACCGGCTCGGCGCGAACCCGGCCGAGGCGCTGATTCGCGGCACCGGCGACTGGACGCTGCGGCTGCTGTGCCTGACGCTGGCGATGACGCCGCTGCGCCGCTGGACGGGCTGGCATGCGCTCGCGCGGCTGCGCCGCATGCTGGGCCTGTACACGTTCTTCTACGCCGTGCTGCACGCGCTCGGCTACGCGTGGCTGGACATGGGGCTGGAACCCGGGCCGATCCTGAAGGACATCGCCAAGCGCCCCTTCATCCTCGTCGGCACAGCCGCGCTGCTGCTGCTCGTGCCCTTGGCGGCCACCTCCGTCGACCGTGCCGTGCGCGCGCTCGGTGCCGCGCGCTGGCGCGCGCTGCACCGCACGGTCTATGCGGTGGCCGGGCTCGCGCTGCTGCACTTCTTCTGGATGCGCGCGGGCAAGAACGACTATGCGGAGGTGGGCGCGTACGCCGCGGTGCTGGGCGTGCTGCTGGGGTGGCGCCTGTGGGACGCGATGAGGCGGCGCGCCGGGCAAGACGGGCGCCGCAGCGGCTCTACTTCATGAACGAAGGCAGCCACAGCGCCAGTGGCTGCACCTCGAGCACGATGAAGAGAGCCAGCACGAGCAGCACCACGTGCAGCCACACGCCACGGAAGATCTGCTTGAGCCCGACGTCCTTGAGCAGCGCGTTGAGCACGAAGAGGTTCATGCCCACCGGCGGGGAGATGAGGCCGATCTGCACCACGAGCACGATCAGCACGCCGAACCACACCGGGTCGAAGCCCAGGCCGGTGACGATCGGAAAGAACACCGGGATGGTCAGCAGCACCATCGAGAGTTCCTCCATGATGGTGCCCAGCAGCACGTAGATCAGCATCATCGCGCCTACCACCAGCACCGGCGACAGGCCCAGGTGCAGGATCCAGTCCTTCAGGTCAGTAGGCATCGAGGTGAAGTTCACGAAGCTGGAGAACAGCATCGCCGCGATCAGGATCGTGAAGAGCATCGCCGTGGTGCGCGCGCTCTCCACGAGCACCTCGACGAGCACCTTCAGCGTCAGCGTACGCCGCACGAGCGCGAAGAAGAAGGCGCCCGAGGCACCGATGCCCGCGCCCTCGGTGGCGGTGAAGACGCCGCCGTAGATGCCGCCGAGCACCACCACGACGAGCAGCGCCACGCCCCAGATGCCCTTGAGCGCGGCGAAGCGCTCGGCCCAGCTCGCGCGCTCGCCCGCGGGGCCGGCCTGCGGGTCGCGCCAGGTGAACCAGGCGATGCCGCACATCAGCAGCGCCGCGCACATGAGCCCGGGCAGCACGCCCGCGGCGAAGAGCTTGCCGATGTTCGTCTCGGTGACGATGCCGTAGATGACCATGATGGTCGACGGCGGGATCATGATGCCGAGCGTGCCGCCCGCGGCGATCACGCCGGTGCTCAGGTGGTCGCTGTAGCCGAGCTTCTTCATCGGCGGGTAGGCCACCTTGGCCATCGTCGCGGCGGTGGCGATCGACGAGCCGCAGATGGCGCCGAAACCCGCGCAGGCGATGACGGTGGCGTGCGCCAGCCCGCCGCGCACGTGGCCGACGAAGGCGTAGGCGGCGCGAAACAGTTCGTGCGCCAGACCGGCCCGGGCGACGAAGTTGCCCATCAGGATGAAGAGCGGCACCACGCTCAGCGTGTAGGCGAAGCCGCTGTCGTAGACCACCTGCGCCGCGTTGGCCATCGTCGGCGCCCAGCCGCGCAGCAGGCCGAGGCCAACGAGGCCGACGAGGCCCATCGCGAAGGCGAGTGGCACACGCAGCAGGGCCAGCGCGAACACGCAGGCAAACCCGATCAGCGCGTCGATCATGTGGTGCCCCCGCCGAACCCGTCGTGCTGCGGGTCCTCGTCCACGCCCACGTGGTGGTGGCCCACCGGCGCGACCAGCAGCAGCGCGTGCACGCAGGCCGTCAGCCCGAGGAGCACGCTGATCACGCGCACGAAGGGCGCCAGCGGCAGTTGCAGCTGCGGCGTGATGTCGCCGTACTCGGCCATCTGCCCGGCCTTGGTCCACATCACCCACGCGAGGCCAGCCAAGGCCGCCGCGCACAGCAGGTCCACCAGCGCGTGCTGCGCGCGCTTGAGCCCGCGCGGCAGCCACGGGTCCAGCGAATCGAAGACGACGTGCTCGCCCTTGAGGGACACGAGCGGCAACCCGGCGAAAATCACCACGACCATCAGCAGCTCGGTGAGCTCGAGCGAACCGGTGATGGAATGGTCCAGCACCTTGCGGCCCGACACGTCGAAGAGCGTCAGCCACATGATGCCGAACAGCGCCAGCGCAGCCAGCAGGCTGCAGCCGGCGCCGATCAGCTTCTTCAGCGCAGCGATCAAGACGAGCCCGGGCGCAAGCTTGGCGTCACTGCAGTTTGGCGATCTCGGCGCGCAGGTCGGCGAGTACCTTCTTCGGATCCTTCAGGCCCTTGGCCTCGGCTGCCTTGGCCCAGTTGTCGATCAGCGGGTTGGTCTTCTCGGTGACGGCCTTGACGAAAGCGGGGTCGGCCTTCGTGAACTGCACGCCGGCGGCCTGCATGAAGGCCATGCCACGGCGATCGACCTTGTCCCAGCCCTTGCCGAACATGCGTGCGACCGTCTCGCCCGAGAGCTCGTCGACGACCTTCTTCACGTCAGGGGGCAGGCTGTCGTACTTGGCCTGGTTCATGAAGAAGAAGAAGCTCGTGTTGTACAGGCCACCGGGGAAGGTGGTGGCGTGCTTGATGACCTTGTCGATCTTGAAGGCCTCCACCGACTCGGCCGGGAACAGCGTGCCGTCCATCACGCCCGTGGACAGCAGCTCGTAGCTCTCCGGCGCGGGCTTGAGCGTGACGTTCATGCCCATGGCCTTGCTGATCTCGTTGACCATGCCGCCGCCCACGCGGAACTTCAGGCCCGCGAGGTCGTCCATCTTGGTGATCGGGCGCTTGGTGTTGTAGACGATGCCCGGGCCGTGGGTGAAGACGGCGAGCACCTTCACACCCTTGTGCTCCTCGGCCATGGCCGGGTTCTTGCTGTAGATGCGCTGGAAGGCCACCGACAGCGCCTCGGAGGAATTGCCGAGGAAGGGCACCTCGGCGACCTGCGTCGTCACGAAGCGGCCCGGCGTGTAGCCGTGCACGGTGAAGGAAAGGTCCGCCAGGCCGTTGCGCACGGAATCGATCGTTGCCGGCGGGGCGCTCACCGGGCGCGGCAGGATGTTGCACTTGGCCTTACCGGAGGTCCTCTGCTCGAGCAGCGCGCACCACTCCTTCTGGGTCTCGGAAAGCGTGTGCGTGGGCGCGATCCACGAGGAGGCGGTGAGCACGATCTGCGCCGACGCGCTCGCCGCCAGCAGCGTCAAGGCAGCGCCGGTCACGAGGGACGGCAGGCAGGTGCGACGGGAACGGGTGGGGGTCATGTCAGTCTCCTGGATGAAGCAGGCGGTGGCTGCGGGCGGTCGGCCGCGAAGGTGTGAGAGTGTCCTCGGAACCTGACAGGGCCATTGCCGCCGGATCAGCGTAAACCCGATTCGGGCATTCCCTAGTAACGCCCACCGTTTCCGGCGCGCTACCGCGCCAGCACGGGCGCAAGCGCCCGCCCGGTGTGCGTGCCTGCGACCACCACCGCCTCGGGCGGGCCTGCGCACACCACGCGGCCACCCGCGGTGCCGCCTTCGGGACCGAGGTCGACCACCCAGTCCGCCTCTGCCACGACGTCCAGGTCGTGCTCGATCACGACCACGCTGTGGCCCCCATCCACCAGCCGGTGCAGCACGCGGATCAGCTTGGCCACGTCGGCCATGTGCAGGCCCACCGTGGGCTCGTCGAGCACGTACAGGGTGTGGGGCGCGCGGTTGCCGCGGCGGGTGACGTCGTCGCGCACCTTGGCGAGCTCGGTCACGAGCTTGATGCGCTGCGCCTCTCCGCCCGACAACGTCGGGCTCGGCTGGCCGAGCGTGAGGTAGCCCAGGCCCACGTCCTGCAGCAGCTGCAGCGGGTGGGCGATCGAGGGCATGGAGGCGAAGAAGCCCACCGCCTCGTCCACCTCCATGCGCAGCACGTCGCCGATGCTGCGGCCGCGCCAGGTGACCGCCAGCGTCTCGGCGTTGAAGCGCTGGCCGTGGCAGGCATCGCAGGGCACCTTCACGTCGGGCAGGAAGCTCATCTCGATCGTGCGCAGGCCCTGCCCTTCGCACACGTGGCAGCGGCCGTCGCCCGTATTGAACGAGAAGCGCGCCGCCGCATAGCCCCGCGCCTTGGCTTCGAGCGTCTCCGTGTAGAGCTTGCGGATCGTGTCCCAGAAGCCGATGTAGGTGGCCGGGCACGAGCGCGGGGTCTTGCCGATCGGGGTCTGGTCGACCTCGAGCACGCGGTCCACGTGCAGGAAGCCTTCGAGCCCGCTGCACCCGCTCCAGGAGGGCGTCCATCCGGCGGCCAGCGCATCGCGCCCGCCCTTCGTTGCGCGCGGAGCCACCGCCGCCTGCACGTTGGCCAGCAGCACATCGCGCGCGAGCGTGCTCTTGCCCGAGCCGGACACGCCCGTGACGGCCACGAGACGGCCAAGCGGCACCTCCACGTCGATGCGCTGCAGGTTGTGCAGCCGCGCGCCGCGCAGCTGCAAAGCGGGCTGGCCGGGGGCGACCGCGCGGCGGGGCTGCAGCGGATGGCGCATCGGCTGCGCGAGCATGCGGCCCGTGAGCGACTCGGGGTGGGCAGCGAGGTCTTCCACGCGGCCCTGAGCGACGAGCCGGCCGCCACGGCGGCCCGCGCCGGGGCCGATGTCGATCAGGTGCTCGGCGCGCCGGATCGTGTCCTCGTCGTGCTCGACGACAACCAGCGTGTTGCCCTTGTCACCGAGCTTGGCCAGGGCGTTGAGCAGGATGCCGTTGTCGCGCGGGTGCAAGCCGATCGTGGGCTCGTCGAGCACGTAGCACACGCCCTGCAGGTTACTGCCGAGCTGAGCCGCGAGCCGGATGCGCTGCGCCTCGCCGCCGGAGAGCGTGGGCGCCGCGCGGTCGAGCGTCAGGTAGCCAAGCCCCACCTCGTGCAGGAAGCTCAGGCGGCTGCGGATCTCGGTGATGACATCGCGCGCGATGCCACTCTCGCGCGCGTCCAGGCAACCCGCCTCGCCGAGTGCGGCCACCCACGCCTGTGCCTCGTCCACGCTCATCTGCGCAACTTCGGCGATCGGGCGCCCGGCGAAGGTCACGGCGCGTGCGGCGGGGTTCAGCCGCGCCCCGGCGCACTCGGGGCAGGCCTCGTCGACGAGGCCCTCGGCCTCCGCTTCCTCCGACGGGAAGCTGAGCTCGCGGCCCTTGGCATCGTCCTCGCGCACCGAGTCGTCGTAGACACGGCGCTGCTCGCGAGTGAGCTTCAGGCCCGTGCCCACGCAGCCCGGGCACCAGCCGTGCTTGCTGTTGTAGCTGAACATGCGCGGGTCGAGCTCGGGGTAGCTCATGCCGCAGGTGGGGCAGGCGCGCTTGGTGGAGAAGACCTTGACGGCGCCGATGCCGGCCGTCGACTGGCCCGCCTCCATCGCCTCGGCCAGGCCATCCAGCGGATGCAGCAGGTGAAGCACGCCCTTCCCAAGCTCGAGGGCGCGTGCGAGCTCGGTGCGCAGCGTCGCCTCGTCGGCGGGGTCCACCTGCAGCGAGGCCACCGGGAGCTCGATCGTGTGCTCGCGAAAGCGGTCGAGCCGTGGAAACGGGTCGAGCCCCAGGAACTCGCCGTCCACCCGCAGGTGGGTGTGACCGCGCGCCTTGGCCCATTTGGCGAGATCGGTGTAGACGCCCTTGCGGTTCACCACCAGCGGCGCGAGCAGGCCCACCTGCTGGCCGGCGTGGTCGCGCAGCAGCTGCGCGGCGATGCTCTCGGCGCTTTGCGGGCGCACCTCGGCGCCGTCGTGCACGCAGTGCTGCAGCCCGAGCTTGACCCACAGCAGCCGCAGGAAGTGCCAGACCTCGGTGGTGGTGGCCACCGTGCTCTTGCGCCCACCGCGCGACAGCCGCTGCTCGATGGCCACCGTCGGCGGGATGCCCCACACCGCGTCCACCTCGGGCCGGCCGGCCGGCTGCACGATGCTGCGTGCATAGGCGTTCAGGCTCTCGAGGTAGCGGCGCTGGCCCTCGTTGAAGAGGATGTCGAAGGCGAGCGTGCTCTTGCCCGAGCCCGACACGCCCGTGATGACGTTGAAGCGCCCGCGCGGGATCTCCACGTTCATCGACTGCAGGTTGTGCTCGCGGGCGTTGACGATGCGGATGGCGTCGGCGGCCGCGCTGGCACCGGCACGGGCCGCCCCGCGCTGGGCGGCGAGCAGCGACTGCAGCGGCAGGCCCTCCTCGGCCGACACGGCGCCCCCGGCCAGGCCCATCGTGTGCTCGTAGTCGCGCAGCGCCTGCCCCGTGTGCGAGCCCGGGTGCGCCCGCACCTCCTCCGGGGTGCCCGTGCACACGACGAGGCCGCCGGCCTCCCCGCCCTCGGGCCCGAGGTCGACGATCCAGTCGGCGGCGCGGATGACGTCCAGGTTGTGCTCGATGACGATCAGCGAGTGGCCGGCCTCCAGCAGCTTGCGCAGCGCGCGCATCAGCTTGGCGATGTCGTCGAAGTGCAGCCCCGTGGTGGGCTCGTCGAAGAGGAAGAGCGTGCCCTTCTTCGCCACCCGCTGCGCCGGGCCGGTGGCGGCCTCGGCCAGGAACCCGGCGAGCTTCAGGCGCTGCGCCTCGCCGCCAGACAGCGTGGGCACCGGCTGGCCCAGCCGCAGGTAGTCCAGACCCACGTCCACCAGCGGCTGCAGCCGCGCGACGACCTCGCGGTCTTCGCGGAAGAGCGTGCAGGCCTCGCTGACGGTGAGCTCCAGCACGTCGGCCACCGAGAGCTGGCGCGGCCCGCGCACGAGCTTCACGTCCAGGATCTCGGGGCGGTAGCGGCGGCCGTCGCAGTCGGCGCAGCGCAGGTAGACGTCCGACAGGAACTGCATCTCCACGTGCTCGAAGCCCGAGCCGCCGCAGCCCGGGCAGCGCCCGTCGCCGGCATTGAAGCTGAACATGCCCGCGCCGTAGCTGCGCTCCAGTGCCAGCGGCGCCACCGCGAAGAGCTTGCGCACCTCGTCGAAGGCGCCGACATAGCTCGCCGGGTTGCTGCGCGCGGTCTTGCCGATGGGCGACTGGTCGACGAAGACGGCCCCGGCCAGCGCCTCGGCCCCGAGCAGCCGTTCGTGCGCGCCGGGCGTCTCGGTGGCCTGGCCGAAGTGGCGCGCAAGCGCGGGGGCCAGCACGTCCTGCACGAGCGTGCTCTTGCCCGAGCCCGACACGCCGGTGACGCAGACCAGGCGCTGCAGCGGGAACTCCACCGTCACGTGGCGCAGGTTGTGCTCGCTCGCGCCCTCGAGCACCAGCTTCAGCGTGGAGGCCGCGACCGCGCGCCGGAAACCGAGCCCCACCTGGCGGCGTGCGCCGAGGTAGGCGCCGGTGAGCGTGTCGGCGCTGCGGGCCTGTGCCGGTGTGCCGTCGAAGACGATCTGCCCACCGCGCTCACCAGGCCCCGGGCCCATGTCGATCAGGCGGTCGGCGGCGAGCATCACGGCCGGGTCATGCTCGACCACCACCAGCGTGTTGCCGGCGTCGCGCAGCCGCTGCATCGCCTGCACGATGCGGTTCATGTCGCGCGGGTGCAGCCCGATGCTCGGCTCGTCGAGCACGAACATCGTGTTCACGAGCGAGGTGCCGAGCGCGGTGGTGAGGTTGATGCGCTGCACCTCGCCACCGGACAGCGTGCGGCTTTGCCGGTCGAGCGTCAGGTAGCCCAGGCCGACGTCACAGAGGTATTTCAGCCGCGTGCGGATCTCCTCGAGCAGCAGCTTCAGGGCCTCGTCGGCGGCGGAGGCGGGCAGCGTCAATGCACCGAAGAAACGCGCCAGTCGCTCGAGCGACAGGCCCATCAGGTCGTGCAGGCCGAGCCCGGGCAGCGCCTCGAGCTGCACGCGTGTCCAG
>JBDKFA010000356.1:0-27138 GCA_039798945.1 Pseudomonadota bacterium | reverse complement strand
CGTCTTCCACGGCCCTCTCCGATGGATCAGTTCGGCCTTGTACAGCCCGTTGATCGTCTCGGCCAGCGCGTTGTCGTAACTGTCACCGCGACTGCCCACCGAGGGCTCGATACCCGCCTGGGCCAGCCGCTCGGTGTAGCTGATGCTCACGTCCTGCGAACCTCGATCCGAGTGGTGGACGAGTCGGTCCCGGTCGGGCTGCCGCGCGTACAGGGCCTGCTCGAGCGCGTCGAGCACGAAGTCGGTGTGCATCGTCTTGCTCACGCGCCAGCCCACGATGCGCCGAGCGTAGACATCGATGACGAAGGCCACGTACAGCCAACCCTGCCAGGTCGAGACGTACGTGAAGTCGGATACCCACAACTGATTCGGCCGGTCGGCCTTGAAGTGCCGGTTGACCCGGTCCAGCGGGCACGGCGCGTTCGCGTCAGGGATCGTCGTGCGCACCGTCTTGCCGCGGCTGACACCACGCAGGCCCATGCGCCTCATCAGCCGCTCAACCGTGCAGCGCGCCACCGTCACGCCCTCTCGGTTCATCTGCTTCCAGACCTTGTCAGCGCCGTAGACCTGGAAGTTGGCGTTCCACACCGCTTGGATCCTGGGCCGCAGCTCGGCGTCTCGTTGCGCCCTCGGGCTCAGCAGAGAAGGATCCTTGGTGCGCGCTGCATGTCGGCGGTAGGCCGACGGGGCGACCTGCAAGACCTCGCAGATCGACTCGACCCCAAACGCAGCACGTTGTTCGTCGATGAAGGCGTACATCACTTCAGCCGGCGGTCGAGCTCCGCCTGGGCGAAAAACGCGCTGGCCAGCTTCAGGATCTCGTTGGCCCGGCGCAGCTCCTTGACCTCGCGCTCGAGGTCCTTGATGCGCTGCGCCTCGGCGGTGGTCACGCCGTCGCGCATGCCGTTGTCGATATCATGCCGGCGCACCCAGTCGTACAGGGTGTGGGGCACGCAGCCGATCTTGCCGGCAATGGACTGCGTGGCCGCCCACAGCGACGGGTGCTCCCCGCGCTGCTCCAGCACCATCCTCACGGCCCGCTCGCGGACCTCGGGCGAAAACTTCGGTGACTTGCTCATGGCTCCATCTTCTTACGAGTTGGAGCCTCCTCAAAACCCGGGGCGGTTCAAACCCTTGGTGAGGAATCGTTGTCGCGGCAGTTCTACTCTCGGTCCGATCGGCCTCACATGCCTCTCGGTGCCCGATTGTGAGCTTCACTCTGGGGCGGTGTAGCGGGATGATCTCGCTGGCGTATGGCGATGGGCTGCTCCACCCTAACGGATGAACGGCAGCGCCATGCATGGCGTCGATATCGACTCGATCTCTGGGATGCTCAGTAGTCCACCGGCGCCACCGACTTCTTCGGCACGCCGATGCCCAGCAGCGCGAAGTTGCCGCGCCCGCTGGCGGCTGTCAGCATGCCCAGCACCCGGCCCGGCTCCTCGCCCACCCTGTCCCAGGTGAAGCGCCAGGTCCAGTTTGCACCGCCCAGCGTGCCGGGGGTGTTCATGCGGTGCTCGCTGCCCAGGCCCAGCACATCCTGCAGCGGAAAGACCGCGAGGTTGGCCACCGAGTTCAGCGCCGCGCGGATCATCGCCCAGTGCACGTCGTGCCCGCCGCAGGCCAGGTAGGTGCCCGCGTAGTGGCGCTCGCGCGGGGTGGCCGCCTCCCACCAGCCGCGTGCGGTGTCGTTGTCGTGCGTGCCGGTGTAGACGACGACGTGGCGGGGGTAGGTGTGCGGCAGGAACTCGTGCTCGCCGTCGCCGCCGAAGGCGAACTGCAGGATCTTCATGCCCGGGTAGCCACAGGCGTCGCGAAGCGCGTGTACGTCCGGCGTGATGAATCCGAGGTCCTCCGCGATGATGGGCAGTTCGCCCAGCGCCCGCGCTATCGCCTCGAAGAGCGCGCGCCCCGGGCCCTTGAGCCAGCGCCCTGTCTTGGCGTCCGGGCTTGAGGCCGGGATCTCCCAGTAGCCGGCAAAGCCGCGGAAGTGGTCGATGCGAAACACGTCGGCCTGGGTGAGGGCGCGTTTCACGCGCGCCGTCCACCACGCGTAGTCCTCGTCGGCCATGCGGTCCCAGCGGTAGAGGGGGTTGCCCCAACGCTGACCCATGGGCCCGAGGTCATCCGGCGGCACGCCCGCCACCACGGTCGGCTGGTGGTGCGCGTCGAGCTGGTACAGGTCCGGCCGCGCCCAGCAGTCGGCGCTGTGGTGGGCGATGAAGATCGGCAGATCCCCCACGATCGAGATGCCGCGCGCGTGGCAGTAGGCGCGCAGTTCGGCGCACTGGGTGTCGAAGCACCACTGCACGAAGCGCCAGAAGTCGATCTCGGCGGCGTGCGCGGTGCGGGCGTGCGTGAGTGCGTGCGCGTCGCGGCCGGCGAGGGCGGCCGGCCAGGTCCACCACGGCATGCCCGCGTGGGCGGCTTCGAGGGCCATGAAGAGGCTGTAGTCGTCCAGCCACGAGGCCTGCTCGGTGCACCAGGCTGCAAACGCGGTGCGGTCGGCTGCCGAGGCGTGGCTGAAGAAGCCCTCTGCTGCGGCACGCAGCTGCGCGAGGCGCCAGGGCACCACGCGCGCGAAGTCGGTGCGCTGCGCGTCGAAGCCGCCGGGGGGGAGCTGCGGTGGCGCGAGCCAGCCGCGTTCGACGAGTGGCTCGAGCGCCACCATCAGCGGGCTGCCGGCGAAGGCGCTCACGCTCTGGTAGGGCGAGTCGCCGGGGCCGATCGGGGTCGTGGGCAGCCACTGCCACAGCGTCTGGCCGCAGCCGTGCAGCCAGTCGGCGAAGCGGTAGGCGTCGGGGCCGAAGTCGCCGATGCCGTGCGGGCCGGGCAGGGAGGTCAGGTGCAGCAGGACGCCGCTGGCGCGTGTGTGCAGGTTCATGGGAGGTGGGGGACGAGATAGAGGGTGGCCAGGGGCGGCAGGGTGAGGCAGACCGAGTGGCTGCGGCCGTGGGCCGGCTCGGCGTGCACGGGAATCGGGTGCGGGCCGTTGCCCACGTCGGCACCGCCGTAGAAGCTGGAGTCGGTGTTCAGCGCCTCGCGCCAGGCCGCTGGGCCGTGCCCGGTGGGTTCGGCAGGCGCAGTCCGGTGCGCGGTATCGGCCACGAGCGGCGCGGGCACGCCGATGCGGTAGCCGTGGCGCACCACGGGCGTGAAGTTGCAGGCCACGAGGACGAGGCCGCCCTCCTCGTCGCGGCGCAGCCAGGCGAGCACCGAGTGCTCGGCGTCGTCGACGACGAGCCACTCGAAGCCTTCGGGCTGGCAGTCCTGCGCGTGCAGCGCGCGGTGCGCGCGCATCAGGCCGTTGAGGTCGCGCACGAGGTGCTGCACGCCGGCGTGGCGCGAATCGCCGAGCAGCGACCAGGGTAGCTCGGTGTCGTGGTTCCACTCGGTGGGCTGCGCGAACTCCTGCCCCATGAAGAGCAGCTTCTTGCCCGGGTGCCCCCACATGAAGCCGTAGTAGGCGCGCAGGTTTGCGAAGCGCTGCCAGTCGTCGCCCGGCATGCGGCCGAGGATCGTGCCCTTGCCGTGCACGACCTCGTCGTGCGACAGCGGCAGCACGAAGTTCTCGCTGAAGGCGTAGACCAGGCCGAAGGTCATGCGATCGTGGTGCCAGCGCCGGTGCACGGGTTCCTCGTGCAGGTAGCGCAGCGTGTCGTTCATCCAGCCCATGTTCCACTTGTAGTGAAACCCGAGGCCCCCGGCCCAGGTGGGCGCGGACACGCGCGGAAAGGCGGTGGACTCCTCGGCCACCGTGATCGCGCCCGGGCACTGCGCGCCCAGCACCTCGTTCACGCGCTGCAGCAGCGCGATCGCCTCCAGGTTCTCGCGCCCGCCGTGCACATTGGGCACCCACTGCCCTTCCTCGCGCGAGTAGTCGCGGTACAGCATCGAGGCCACCGCGTCCACGCGCAGCCCGTCCACGCCGAAGTGCTCGACCCAGTAGAGCGCGCTGCCCGCGAGGAAGTTGCGCACCTCGTGGCGCGCGAAGTTGTAGATGAGGGTGTTCCAGTCGCGGTGCAAGCCCTCGCGCGGATCGGCGTACTCGTAGAGCGCGGTACCGTCGAAGCGTGCGAGGGCGTGGGCGTCAGACGGAAAGTGCGCGGGCACCCAGTCGAGCAGCACGCCCAGGCCCCGCGCGTGGCAGGCGTCGACGAAGCGCACGAGGCCCTCGGGCGGGCCGAAGCGCGCGCTCGGTGCGTACAGCCCGGTGGTCTGGTAGCCCCAGGAGCCGTCGAAGGGGTGTTCGCTCACGGGCAGCAGCTGCACGTGCGTGAAACCGAGGCCCGCGGCGTACGCGGGCAGCTCGCGCGCGAGTTCGTCCCAGCTCCAGAAGCGACCGTCCGGGTGGCGCCGCCAGGAGGGCGCGTGCACCTCGTAGATGGCCATCGGTGCGCCGCGGGCGTTGGCGGCCGCGCGCGGTTCGGGCAGCAGGCGCCGAACGACGCTGGCGTCAGGGTTGTCGTTGTCGTTGTCTTGGCCCGGGCCGCTGTGGCGCTTCCGACCGCGCGCCGCCAGTGGCGCCGCCACGATGCTCGCAGTGCCGGGCCGCAGCTCGGCCTGGCGCGCATACGGGTCGGCCTTCAGCGGCAGCAGCGTCCCGTCCGGGCCGAGCAGCTCGAACTTGTAGCGGTCCCCAGGCGCGGCGTGCGGCACGAAGAGCTCCCACACGCCCGAGCCGCCGCGGTGGCGCATGGGGTGGCGCCGCCCGTCCCAGCCGTTGAAGTCGCCCACCACGCTCACGCGCCGGGCATGCGGGGCCCACACCGCGAAGCGCACGCCATCCACCGCGTAGGCGCCTTCGCCGAGCGTGAGCGCATGCGCGCCGAGCACCGTCCACGGCCTCAGGTGCGTGCCTTCGGCGAGAAAGTGCAGGTCCGCATCGGCCAGCAGCGGCCCGTAGCGGTAGGCGTCCGCCAGCAGCTGCCACGGGCCTGGCGTGCCATCGGGCCCGCGCCAGCGCACGCGCAGCCGGTAGTCGAAAGGCTGGCGCCGGCGCGGCAGCCAACCCTCGAAGAGGCCGCTGCCCTCGGTCTCGCCCTCACCTGTGCGCTCACCTGTGCACCCACTGGCACGCTCACCGGTGCGCTCACCGGCACGCTCACCGTTGCACGCCCGCTCGAGCAGCGTGCCCACGCGCCGCCCGGTCTTCGTGTCGTGCAGCACCACCTCGGCCGCGCCGGGCAGCAACGCGCGCACCCACAGGTCCCCGCGCGCGTCGGCGTGCATGCCGAGCACGGCGAAGGGGTCGGGGTGGCGCGCGTCCTGCAGCGCCTGGCAGTCGGCGTCGTCGAGCATCGGGGCGGCACCCACCGGGGGGAAGGCGCGAAGAAGCGGTCAGGCGGCCATCATGCCGCGGCCGGCGCCACCCACACCTGCTCCACGTATTCGCGAATCGTGCGGTCCACGCTGAAGCCGCCCATGCCGGCGATGTTCAGCAGCGCCCGCGCGGCCCACGCGTCACGGTCGGCGAAGGCCCGGTCCGCCTCGGCCTGGGCCGCGACATAGGCGTCGAAGTCGGCCATCAGACAGTACGGGTCGCGCTCGGCGAGGCTCCTCACGAGGTCGTGGTACCGGTGCGGCTCCTCGGGGCTGAAGGTGCCGTCCGAGAGCGCCTGCAGCACCGCCTGCAGCGCTGGGCTCGCCTCGATGAAGCGGCCGGGCCGGTAGCCCGCGTCGCGCAGCGCGCGTACCTCCTCGGTGCGCAGCCCGAAGACGAAGAAGTGCTCCTCGCCCACGGCCTGCGCCATCTCGATGTTCGCGCCGTCCCAGGTGCCGATGGTGCAGGCGCCATTGAGTGCGAACTTCATGTTGCCGGTGCCCGAGGCTTCGGTGCCGGCGGTGGAGATCTGCTCGGAGAGGTCGGCCGCCGGGAAGATCGCCTCGGCCAGGCTCACGCCGTAGTTGGGCAGGAAGGCCACCTTGAGCCGCCCGCCCACGCGCGGGTCGAGGTTGACTACGCGTGCGACGTCGTGGATGAGCCGGATCACCTGCTTGGCGGCGAAGTAGGCCGAGGCTGCCTTGCCGGCGAAGACCACGGTGCGCGGCTGCCAGTCGCGAGCCGGGTCGGCCACGATCGCCTGCCAGCGCGCCACCACGTGCAGCACGTTGAGCAGCTGGCGCTTGTACTCGTGGATGCGCTTGATCTGCACGTCGAAGAGGCTCGCGGGGTCCACCACGAGCCCGAGCTCGCGGCGGATGCGCTGCGCCAGACGTTCCTTGGCCGCGTGCTTGGCCGCGAGGAACTCCGCGCGGATCGGGTGGCCCGGCTGCCGGGCGAGCGGGCGCAGCGCGGCCAGCTCGGTGAGGTCGCGCCGCCAGCCCGTGCCGATGTGGCGGTCCAGCAGCCTAGCGAGCTCCGGGTTGGCCTGCATCAGCCAGCGCCGGGGTGTCACGCCGTTGGTGATGTTCAGGAAGCGCCCGGGCCACAGCTGCGCGAAGTCGGCAAACAGCGTGTCCACCATCAGCGAGGAGTGCAGCGCCGACACGCCGTTGACCTTGCGTGAGGCCACCACCGCGAGTGCAGCCATGCGCACGCGGCGCTCGCCGTGCTCATCGATCAGCGACATGCGCTGCACCCGCGCCTCGTCCCCCGGAAAGCGCGCGCGCACCTCGGCCAGGAAGCGTGCATTGATCTCGTAGACGATTTCCAGGTGGCGCGGCAGCATGCCGGCAAACAGGGGCAGGCTCCACGCCTCCAGCGCCTCGGGCATCAGCGTGTGGTTCGTGTAGCTCGTGGCCTCGCGCGTCACGGCCCAGGCCTCGTCCCACTGCAGGCCGTGCACGTCCAGCAGCAGCCGCATCAGCTCGGCCGGGGCGAGCGCGGGGTGGGTGTCGTTCAGGTGCACGGCGTTGCGCTGGCCGAAGCTGCGCACGTCGCCGCCCTCGCGCAGGTGGCGCGCCAGCATGTCCTGCACCGAGGCGCTGACGAGGAAGTACTCCTGGCGCAGCCGCAGCTCGCGCCCGGCGGGCGTGCTGTCGTCCGGGTACAGCACCCAGTTCAGCGCCTCGGCCGAGTGCAGGTGCTGCGCCGAGGCCAGGTGCTCGCCGCGTGTGAAGGCGTCGAAGTCGATCGGCCGCGAGGCCTGGCCGTTCCACTGGCGCAGCGTGCACACATGCGCGGTGCCATGGCCGGGGGCGATGAAGTCGAAGGCCTGGGCGATGATGGTCTCGGCCGGGCGCCAGCGCCGCAGGCCGCCCTCGGTGGCCACGTGGCCGCCGAAGCCCACCTCGTAGCGCAGCTCCGGGCGCAGCAGCTCCCATGGGCTGCCCCCGCGCAGCCAGTCGTCGGGGCGCTCGACCTGGCGGCCGTCCTTGATCACCTGCTGGAACATGCCGTGCTCGTAGCGCAGCCCGTAACCGAAGGCGGGCACGCCAAGCGTGGCCATCGCGTCCAGGAAGCACGCCGCCAGGCGCCCAAGGCCGCCGTTGCCGAGCGCGGCGTCCGGCTCGTGCGCGACGAGGTCCTCGAGTGCGGCGGCGTGCCCTTCGGTGAGTGCCGCCACCTCGCCCTCGAACTCGAGCGCCGCCAGCGCGTTGCGCAGCGCCCGCCCCATCAGGAACTCCATCGACAGGTAGTGCACGCGGCGAACGCGTGCGCCGCGTGCGGCGTCAGCGGCTTGGGTGGCCGCCCAGCGCTCGGCCAGCACCCAACGCGCCGCGCGCGAGACGGCCGCCGAGGTGGCCGGCAGCGCCGGGGCGTCGGCGCGCTGGCTGAGCTCGTGGCGAAACTCCTGCCGAAAGGCGTCCCCCACAGCCGGAGCCGGGGCGGCGGTGGCGTGGACGTGGGTGTCGGCGGTGGCGTGGGCGTAGGCGTGAGGGCTGCCGGGGGCGTCAGCCGCGGTGCCGGGCGAGTCGGGGGGAGGGGTTCGGGTGGCGGGCATGGCGCGGGGGTGGGGCAGGGCCGCCGGCAGCTGCCGGGGCAGGGCACTTCGGGTCGCCGAAGTATCGGGGCAAGCGCACCGAATGTGTAGTTCTACTACATCGGGATTGCCCGGGTTGTTTCCTAACTCATTGAAAATAAACAAAAAACGCACTCCTTGTGGCGTGTGACTTCCGTTGTAAGAGCGCGTTTCGGCCTGTATATTCTCTACATTTGCCGGTGGCGTGGGCCGCCGGCCGCGGGTCTGGCGTGGGCCGGGGCCAGCAAGTCGCGTACCCTGCGGTGCGCGCATGCAGGCGGCGGGCCACGCAGGCATGGAGTGCGGAAGTGGCAGACGTCCGGCTGGTCAAGGTGTGCAAGTCCTTCGGCGACGTGCACGTGCTGCGCGACATCGACCTCGAGGTGCGCGACGGCGAGTTCATGGTCTTCGTCGGGCCCTCGGGCTGCGGCAAGAGCACGCTGCTGCGCACCATCGCCGGCCTGGAAGACATCACGGGGGGAGAGCTGTCGATCGGGGGGCGCATCGTCAACGACGTGCCGCCTGCCGAGCGCGGCATCGCGATGGTGTTCCAGAGCTACGCGCTGTACCCGCACATGAACCTGTACGACAACATGGCCTTCGGCCTGCAGCTGGCCAAGCTGCCCAAGGCCGAGATCGACGCGGCCGTGCGCCAGGCCGCACGCATCCTGCACATCGAGCACCTGCTCGAGCGCAAGCCGAAGGACCTCTCCGGCGGCCAGCGCCAGCGCGTGGCCATCGGCCGCGCCATCGTGCGCCAGCCGCAGGTGTTCCTGTTCGACGAGCCGCTGTCGAACCTGGACGCAGCGCTGCGCGTGAAGATGCGCTATGAGTTCGCGCGGCTGCACGCGCAGCTGCGCA
The DNA here is from genome assembly GCA_039798945.1 of Pseudomonadota bacterium. GTDB lineage: Bacteria > Pseudomonadota > Gammaproteobacteria > Burkholderiales > Burkholderiaceae_C > Rubrivivax. Next base: position 18,373 of record JBDKFA010000356.1, on the reverse strand, counting down.
CGACGATGGTCTACGTCACGCACGACCAGGTCGAGGCGATGACGCTGGCCGACCGCATCGTCGTGCTTTCGGCCGGGCGCATCGAGCAGGTGGGCACGCCGCTGGAGCTCTACGAGCACCCGTGCAACCTGTTCGTGGCGGGCTTCATCGGCAGCCCGAAGATGAACTTCCTCGCCGCGCGCTTCGTCTCGGGCGACGCCGCGCAGGCCACGGTGGAGCTCGCGGGCGGCGAGCGCATCGTCTGCGACGTCGACGGCTCGGCCGGCCAGCCTGGTGAGGCCCTCACGCTCGGCGTGCGCCCGGAGCACTTCCAGGCGGGCGGTGCGCACAACGTGCTGCGCGCCGAAGTCGCCTTCGTCGAAGCGCTGGGCAGCACCACCCACGCGTGGTGCCGCTTTGCCGGCACCGAGGAGGAGCTGTGCTGCGAGCTCGACGGGCGCACGCGCGTGCACAGCGGCGAGACGCTCACGCTCGCCGTGCCGCGCGACGCGTCCTACCTCTTCGACGGCCAGGGCCGGGCGTGGCGGCGCCATGCGCCGGCGGCGCGCCCGCTGGCGGACTGAGGGCTCGTGCGCATGGGAGTCCCGTTCCTGGGCGCTGCCGAGGCAGCCCGCCGGCCTGGCGGCGCTGCGGCGGCGGGGCGGCGCCGCAGCGCCGGGCGTGGCGCCGGACGGGCGGCGGTCGCCGCGCATCTCGTGCGCCTTGGGCTCGCCGCCTGCGTGGCGCTCGTGCTCGCGCCGGCACCCTTTGCGGCCCAGGCGCAGACCCCTGCGCGCCTGCTCGTGTGGATCAACGGCGACAAGGGCTACAACGGGCTGCAGAAGGTGGGCGACGCCTTCGAGCGCGTCTCCGGCGTGCGCGTGGTCGTGCAGCACCCCGAGGGCGCGCCCGACAAGTTCCAGGCTGCAGCCGGCGCCGGCAAGGGCCCGGACATCTTCTGCTGGCCGCACGACCGTGTGGGCGAGTGGGCCAAGTCCGGGCTCATCGTGCCGGTGCGTCCGTCCGCGCGCGTGCGCGAAGAGATCGAGCCCGCGGCCTGGCAGGCCTTCACCTGGCGCGGCCAGGTCTGGGGCTACCCGCTGGCCATCGAGTCCATCGGGCTCATCGTCAACCGGGCGCTCGTCAAGAAGCCGCCCGCCACCTGGGAGGAGGTGATTGCGCTCGACCGCGCGCTCGCCCCGCAGGGCGTGCGCGCCATCTTGTGGCCGCACGCGATGAGCTTCTTTTCCTGGCCGCTGCTGGCCGGCCCGGGCGGCTTCGTCTTCGGCCGCAACGCGCGCGGCGAGTACGACCCCGCCGTGATCGGCGTGAACAACGCCGGCGCGCTGGCCGGCGCGCAGCTGCTCGAGCGCCTCGTGCGCGAGGGCGTGCTGCCGCGCGGGGCACGCTACTCCGACATGGAGGCGCAGTTCGCCGCCGGCAAGGTGGCGATGATGATCTCCGGCCCCTGGGCCTGGGACAACGTGCGCAAGAAGCGCATCGACTTCGCCGTGGCCCCGATCCCGGCCATCGGCGTCCACCCGGCCAAGCCTTTCGTGGGGGTGCTCGGCTGCATGGTCACGGCCCCGAGCCGCATGAAGGACATCGCGCGCGAGTTCCTTGAGGAGCACGTGCTGCGCGTGCCGGGCCTGAAGACGATCTCGGCGGACGTGCCGCTGGGCACGCCGGCCAACAAGGCGTACTACGCCGAGCTGGCGGGCGACGCGGCGATTGCCGCGACGATGGCCAATGCGCGCGCGGGCGAACCGATCCCGAACATCCCCGAGACGGGCCGCTTCTTCCCGGCAATGGACGCCGCGCTGGAGGCGATCACGCAGGGCCGTCAGGCGCCGCAGGCCGCGCTCGACGCCGCCTCGGCGCGGATGCGCTCGCGCTGAGGGCGATGAGCGTGCAACGGTGCGACACCACCTGGGCAAGGGGCAGGGGCCAGGCATGACGACGCTGCGCACCCCGGGCGCACTCGGCTGGGCCTTCGCGGCCGTGGTCGCGCTCACGCTCCTGTGGAGCGTCTACGGCCTGTACCTCGCCGGCCGGCCGCTCGTGGCGAGCGCCGTGCTCGTGCTGGGTGCGCTCGCGCTGCACGTCTACACCACCTCCACCTCGCTCGCGTGGAAGTACCTGTTCCCGGGCGTGGCGGCGATGCTCGTCTTCATCGCATTCCCGCTCGCCTACACGGTGCAGCTGAGCTTCACCAACTACTCGTCGGCGCACCTGCTCGAGCGCGAGCGCGCCGAGGCCTACCTGCTCGAGCAGCGCGAGGTCGACGAGGCGACGGTGCGGCCCTTCACGCTGCACCGGCAGGGCGAGGCGCTGCAGCTCGTGCTCGGCGCGCCGGGCGAGCCTTCGGCTGCGGCCGCTGCGGCCCTTGCCCAGGCGGAAGCCCGTGGCGCCGTGCCGCTTGTGAGCCCGCCGCTGCGCGGGGGCGGCGTGGCGGGCGCTTTCGAGACGGCCGGCACGGGCACGCCGGGCTCCACCAGCACCGCGCCCGGCGCCCCCGTACGCCTGCAACCCGGCACCGCGCCCGCCTCGCCTGCCCTCACGCTGCGCGAGGTGCTGCAGCACCGTGACGCGCTGATGGCGCTGCGCCTGGCGCTGCCCGACGGCACCGAGCTCGCCTACGCCGGCGTGCGCGAGTTCGCACGCGTGCAGCCGGTGTGGGAGCGGCGCAGCGACGGCGCGCTCGTGCAGCGCGCCACCGGCGCCGTCTACCGCGCCAACCTCGAGACCGGCTACCTCGAGACCGAGGCGGGCGAGCGCATGCTGCCGGGCTTTCGCGTGGGCATCGGCGCGGCGCACTACGCGCGCATGCTCTTCGACGCCGACTTCCGCAGCCCCTTCCTCGCGATCTTCGTGTGGACCGTCGCCTTCGCCGGGCTCACCGTGCTGCTGGCTACCGCGATCGGGCTGACGCTGGCGGTGGTGCTGAACTGGGAGGCGCTGCAGCACCGCACGCTCTATCGCACGCTGCTTTTCCTGCCGTATGCGGTGCCGGGCTTCATCTCGATCCTTGTCTTCAAGGGCCTGTTCAACCAGAACTTCGGCGAGATCAACGCGATCCTGGACGCGCTCTTCGGCGTGCGCCCGGCGTGGTTTGCCGAGCCCTGGCTCGCGCGCACGATGATCCTCATCGTCAACACCTGGCTCGGCTACCCGTACATCATGGTGCTGTGCACGGGGCTGATCAAGGCAATCCCGGCCGACCTCTACGAGGCCTCGGCCATCGAGGGCGCCGGGCCGCTCGCGAACTTCCGCCGCATCACCGCCCCGCTCATCCTCAAGCCGCTCACGCCGCTCTTGATCGCGGCCTTTGCCTTCAACTTCAACAACTTCGTGCTCATCAGCCTGCTCACCGACGGGCGGCCCGACTTCCTGGACACGAAGCTGCCCGCGGGCACGACCGACATCCTGGTCTCCTACACCTACCGCATCGCCTTCACCGACTCGGGCCAGAACTTCGGCCTGGCCGCGGCGATCTCCACGCTCATCTTCGCGATGGTGGCGCTGATGGCGCTGCTGCAGCTGCGCCTGATGAAGAGCGCGCAACCCGCCGCCGCACGCGCACCAGGAGGCTGAGAAGACCATGCCGCTCGTCACCGGAAGCCGCCAGCGCTGGCGCCTCGTACTCGCCCACACGGGGCTCATCGCGCTGCTTGCGCTCACGCTCTTCCCATTGCTGGCGGTGGTCTCGATCTCGCTGCGGCCGGGCAACTTCGCCACCGGCTCGCTGATCCCGAGCGAGATCAGCCTGGAGCACTGGAAGCTCGCACTCGGCTTCGGCTACACGGATGCCCAGGGCAACCGTGTGGAGCCGCCCTTTCCGGTGCTGCTGTGGCTGTGGAACTCGGTGAAGATCGCCACGATCTCCGCCTTCCTGATCGTCGCGCTGTCGGCCACCGCGGCCTACGCCTTCGCGCGGCTGCGCTTCGCGCACAAGGGCCTGATCCTGAACAGCATGCTCGTGCTGCAGATGTTCCCGGTGGCCGTGGCGCTGGTGGCCGTGTACGCGATCTTCGAGGGCCTCGGGCAGGTGGTGCCGTGGCTCGGTATCGAGACGCACGGCGCGGTCATCGTCGCCTACCTCGGCGGCGTGGCCACGCACGTGTGGACGATCAAGGGCTACTTCGACAGCCTGCCCGCCGAGATCGAGGAATGCGCGAAGGTCGATGGCGCCACCCACTGGCAGGCCTTTCGCCGCGTGCTGCTGCCGATGGCAGTACCGATCCTGATGGTGGTGTTCGTCCTCGCCTTCATCGGCACGATCATCGAGTACCCGGTGGCCTCCATCCTGCTGCGCGAGGAGCCCAACCTCACGCTCGCGGTGGGCTCGAAGTTCTACCTGTACGAGCAGAAGTACCTGTGGGGCGACTTCGCCGCGGCGGCCGTGCTCTCGGGGCTGCCGATCACGCTCGTGTTCCTGGCCGCGCAGCGCTGGATCGTCTCGGGGCTCACTTCAGGCGGGGTGAAGGGATGAACGCGCGCTCGTGCGGTGTTCGTGCACGGCGCGATCGGATGTGCCCCCTCGCCCCCGCGTCCACTGCTGCGGGTGCCCGGTCCGCCGACCGCCTCTCACTTCCTTCGCGCCTCTCGCGCCTCTCGCGTCTCTCGCGTCTCTCGCGCCTGTCCTCACGCATGGCCCGCGTCGCCGTCACGGCCATGACGGTGTGCCTCGCCCTCTCTGCGCTTGCCTCTGATCAGCCCATGAACCCCACCCCCGCAGCTTCCAGCACGGCACTGGCCAACCGCTTCGACCGTGCCGTGGCCGGCACCTACGAGGCACGCGAGCGCGACTGGCGCCAGGGCGCGGTCGTCTACCAGGTGCTGGTGGACCGCTTCGCCCCGAGCGCCGACCTCGCCGCCAAGCGCCACCTGTACCCGGCGCCCAAGACGCTGCGCGCGTGGAGCGAGGAGCCACGCGCCGGGCGCTTCCTCGAGTCGCACAAGCTGTGGAGCCACGAGGTCGACTTCTGGGGCGGCGACCTCGCGAGCCTCAAGACGCGCCTGGGCTACGTGCAGCAACTCGGCGCGGACGTGCTCTACCTCAACCCGATCTGCCTGGCCTACACCAACCACAAGTACGACGCGCTCGACTACCAGCAGGTCTCGCCCGAGTACGGCACGCGCCAGGACGTGAAGGCGCTGGCCGCGGACCTGCGTGCGCGCGGCATGCGGCTCGTACTCGACGGCGTCTTCAACCACATGGGCCGCAACTCGCCGGCCTTCCAGGAAGCCGAGCGCGACCCGCGCTCGGCCTGGCGCGACTGGTTCCACTTCGGGCCGCAGTACGCGGGCGGCGCGCGCACCTGGTGGAACGCGTTGAACCTGCCCGAGCTGAACCTGGAGAACCCGTTGGTGCGCGCGCACCTGTGGGAGTCGCGCGAGTCGGTGGTGCGCAGCTGGCTCAGGGACGGCGTGGACGGCTGGCGCCTGGACGTGGCCTTCGACATCGGCTTCGTGCACCTGGAGGCGCTCACGCGGGCCGCGCACGAGGAGAAGCCTGGCTCGCTCGTGGTGGGCGAGATCGCCAACTACCCCAAGGAGTGGTTCCCGTCGGTGGATGCAGTGATGCACTTCACGCTGCGCCATCTCCTGCTGCGCACGGTGCGCGGGCAGATCGAGCCGGCCACGGCGATGCGCATGATCGACCGCATGGTCACCGAGACCGGCATCGAGAACATGCTGCGCAGCTGGATCTACCTCGACAACCACGACACCCGGCGCCTTGCCACCGAGGTGCCCGATGCGCGGCAGCGGCGGCTCGCGCAACTGCTGCAGTTCACGCTGCCAGGCTCGCCCAACCTGTACTACGGCAGCGAGGTCGACATGGCCGGCGGCGACGACCCCGAGATGCGCGCGCCGATGCGCTGGGACCGGGTCGAGGCCGGCCACCCCACACTCGCCTGGACGCAGCAGCTGATCGCGATGCGCCGCGCGCACCGGGCGCTGCGCATCGGTGACTGGCGCCCGATCAGTGCGCAGCGGCTGTTCGCGTTCGAGCGCCACACCGACCGCGCCGGCGACACCGTGCTCGTCGTGGCGAACCCCGCGGCCCACGAGGTGGAGGAGACGCTGATGGTGGCCAACTCCAAGCTGATGGACAGCAGCCGCTTCATCGACGTGCTCGGCACGATGGGGGGCCAGGCCCCGCGGCTGCAGGCCGCGCTGCTGCACCTGAAGCTGCCCGCCTACGGCTTTGCGGTGCTCAAGGTGGACGCTGCGCCCACGCCCGAGGGTTACACGAACTACAAGCGGGTGCAGTGAGAGGCTAAGAGGCTAAGGGGCCAAGAGGCCAAGAGGCTGAGGGACGCGGCCTCTGGGTGCCGTCACAGGCGCTGCTGCTGCCGCCGCCGCCACCTCCCCTACTCGCGCCGCAGCGGCGGCACCACGCGCTGCTGGCGCTGCACCTCCTCGCGCTTCATCGCGAGGTAGTCCTCGCGCCCGAGCTCGTGCAGCTGCCGCGCGTGGCGCTCGGTGGCGTCGAACCAGCCTTCCAGCCGCAGCGCCAGCTGCTCCGGCGCCGGGCGCGCGAGCGCGTCCAGGTAGGCGTGCACGGCCAGCGCATAGCGCACCGCATTGCGCTCGAGCACGCCGCGCAGGCCGCCTACGTACTGCGCGCGGCCGTCGGGCAGCCGCCCGAGGACCGTGAAGCCCACCTTGTCGTGCCCGAGCGTGCCCAGGTACAGCTGCATCGCCCAGCGTGCGGCCGCCCCGTACGCGTAGGAGTAGCCCAGCCGCACGAGCGTGCGCTGCGCGCCCAACGGTGCCGACTCCATCTCGATGCGGTAGTCGCGCGTCTGCAGCGGGCCCTCGTCGGCCCAAAGTTCGACGCGCCAGGCCTCGGGCTGCGCCGACGCGAGCCGCCACTGCAGGCGCATCCAGTGCACGCTCGCCAGGGGCTGGTCGAGCTTGCGCCCCACGCCCATGTCCAGCACGTCCTGCCCGGCCTGCCGGCCGGCGCGGCAGTACTTGACGTTCAGGTGCAGGATCAGCACGTCGCACCACGGCGCAGCCTCGCTCAACGCCGCCCGTACCGCCGCCGGGTCGTGCTCGACGACGGCCCACACTTCCCCGCGCAGCCGGCCGTCGGCTTGTTCGAAGGAGCTCAGCCACAGCGCCTGTCCCGTGGCCTGCAGCGGGGGCTGCTGACGTACGGCCTCGAAGCGCGTGCGCAGTGAGGCCGACGCGGGTGTGGCGGCCGGCAAGGCTGACGGGGCAGCGCCTGTCTGCGCGGCCGAGGCGAGCGAGAGGGTGGCCGCCGCCAGCGCGGCCAGAGTGGCGACCCAACCGTGGCGCGCGAAGGCCTGGGCCCGGGCGTGCAGCAGCCTCCACCTCGCCCAGCGGCCGGGACGCAGATCCGTTCGAACAACGCACAGCACGCCCGCAGCATGGGGCGCGATCTCGCCTCAGCCGATGCGCGTGCGCAGCCGCCGCGCGCGGCCCGCTCAGCCCTTCACCCCGCCCGCAGCGAGCCCGGCGATCAGCCAGCGCTGCGCGAGCAGGAACACGACCGTGATCGGCAGGCCCGACAGGATCGCCGCAGCGGCGAAGTCGCCCCAGCGGAAGTTGTGCTCGTGCACGAAGAGCTTGGAGCCCACGGCCAGCGTGAGCTGGTCCTGCTCGGTGAGCAGCACCGAGGCGACGGGGTATTCGATGATCGCGCCGATGAAGGCGAGCAGGAACACCACCACCAGGATCGGCACCGCAATGGGCAGCAGCACTCGGACGAAGGCCTGCCAGGGCGTGGCGCCGTCCACGCGCGCGGCCTCCTCGATCTCGGCGGGCAGCGTGTCGAAGTAGCCCTTGAGCGTCCACACGTGTCCGGCGATACCGCCGGCGTAGGCGAGCACGAGTGCGGCATGCGTGTTCAGCCCGATGGCGGGAAAGACGGCGCCAAGCCGGTCGAAGATCGCATAGAGGGCCACGAGCGCGAGCACGGCCGGGAACATCTGCATCAGCATCAGCCCGGTGAGCAGCTGCCGCCTTCCGGCAAAGCGCATGCGCGCCAGCGCGTAGGCGGCGGTCGTGGACAACAGCAGCATCACCACCGCGCTGAGGAACGCCACTTTCACCGAGTTCCACAGCCAGCGCAGCACCGGCAGGTCCGGCTCGCGCAACTGGCCGTCGGGCCCCGCCACCGGCAGCCCCAGCACGTAGCGCCAGTGCTCCAGGCTGAGGGTGTCGGGCACGAGCGTGCCGCTGGCGAAGTTGCCTGGGCGCAGCGACACGCTGAGCACGACGAGGAAGGGGAACACCACGGCCGCGCACAGCGCGATCAGGAAGGCGTGCGCGGCGAGCACGCGCCAGCGGGTCGAGCGAGGGGGGACGAGTGCCATCTTCGGGGTGCCTTCGCAGTGACTTCGGCGGGTGGGGTGTCGTGGGTTTCTTCGGTATGGGGGGCTGGCGGGGGGCTGGGTACTCTCGTCAGTGCGGGCGCTGGACGGCAGCAGGAGGCGCTCGCAGCGGCCTCAGCCCCGCCCGGTCTGTGCGTTCGCGCGCGTGAGCCGCATCTGCAGCAACGTGATCGCGCCCACCACGAGGAAGATGAGGGTCGAGATCGCTGCCGCGAGCCCGAACTGCTGGCCCGAGTCCTGGAACGCGATGCGCCAGGTGTAGGACACGAGCAGGTCGGTCGTGCCCGCCGGCGTCACGGCGTCGAGCTGGTCGGGCCGGCCCCCGGTGAGCAGGCTCACGAGCACGAAGTTGTTGAAGTTGAAGGCGAAGGCCGAGATGAGCAGCGGCGTGAGCGGCTTGAGGATCAGCGGCGCGGTGATGCGCCGGAAGTTGGCCAGCGGCCCCGCGCCCTCCACCGCTGAGGCCTCGTACAGGTCGGCCGGGATCGACTGGATGAGCCCGCTGGCCAGCACCATCATGTACGGGAAGCCCAGCCACACGTTCACGACGAGCAGCATCACCTTGGCCAGCAGCGGGTCGGAGAACCAGGCTGGGCGCACGCCGAAGAGTGCATCCAGGATCAGGTTCAGCTCGCCCAGGTTCTGGTTGAACAGGCCCTTGAAGACGAGGATCGAGATGAAGCCTGGCACCGCGTAGGGCAGGAAGAGCACGACCCGGTACAGCGCGCGCCCGCGCAGCGCCTCCCAGTTCAGCAGCACCGCCAGCAGCAGCCCGAGCCCGGCCGCCCCGGCCACCGACAGCGCCGCGAACGCCACCGTCCACGCGAACACGCGCAGGAACGGCTCGCGAAAGCGCGCATCGGTGGCGATGCGCAGATAGTGCGCGAAGCCCACGTTGACGCGGTAGCCCGGTTGCAGCCGCTCGCCGCTGGCCGAGGTGTAGAAGCCGCTCGCCTCATCGGGCCGGTAGGTGGCACCGCCGAGCGCATCCACGAGCGCGCCATCGGGCTGCTCGCGGTACAGCGGCTGCAGCACCGCAAACTCGCGCAGGCCGAGCAGCTTGAGGCGGCGCCCGTCGGGCGCCACGAGCACAAGTGCTTGCAGCCCGGGCAGCGCCTGCACGCGCGCGGCCAGGGGCAGCTCGGGGAGGACCGCATCGCCCCCCTGCTGCTGCAGCCCCACCTCGATGCGCTCGGCCGGCGCCTCGGCCAGCAGGGTGATCGGCGGGCTTTGCAGCCCGCCCACCAGCCGCACGTGCACCCGCCCGTCGCCGGCAGCCAGCAGCGAGTAAGCCTGGCGCGAGTCTTCCGCCGGCACGCGCTCGCCCAGCAGGTAGGCGCGCACCTGCTCGCGCGTGAGCAGGTTGCTCGAGCTCGCGTTGGTGAAGCCGATGCCCACCGTGTAGGCCATCGGCAGCACGACGAAGACGAGTGCGGCCGCGAGCCCCGGGAACACGAACCGCAGCGCCTGTGCGCGCGCCGAGGTGTAGGCCCACGCGGCGCTTGCGAGCAGCAGCAGGAGCGTCACCGCCACGAGCGATTGACCCGCCGCGTGCACGAGCATCACCGCCTGCAGCCCGCCGACGAGCAGGCCGAGGGCGAGCAACCGCACGAGCCAGGTGCCGGGTCGCACGCCCAGCCGGGTGTCCGTTCGGGTTCGGGTGCGCACCGAGTCCTCTGCTCAGCCTTCCAGGATCCGCCGCGCCGCGGCGTCCAGCGCCTGCTGGGGGCTTTGGCGGCCTTCGGTGAGGTTCGTGAGCGCCGTCTTCATCGCCGACCAGAAGCGCCCCATCTCGGGGTTGCTCGGTGTGGGCACACCGTCGCGGGCGGAGTCCATGATGGTGGCGATGCGCGCGCCGCTGTCGGGGTCGGCCACGCGCTCGGCGTAGTACCGGCGGCTTGCCGGTGCGCCGATCGGCTCGGCCCGGTCCACGAGGCGCAGGCCCTCCGGCGTGAGCAGGTGCTGCTCGCAGAACTCCACAGCCAGCTCGCGCTGGCGTGTGGCGCGGTTGACCATCACGCCCTTGATGCCCACGAAGGGCACGGCGGGGCGCCCGCCCACGAGCGGGATCTTGGCCACGCCGAAGTCGATGCCCACGCGCCGCAGGTTCACCCACGACCAGGGCCCGTTGAGCATCATCGCCACGCGCTGCTGCGCCATCGCGGCTTCCATCTCCGGGTAGCCGCTGCCCGCGGGCATGCGGCCTTCGCGGATCAGGCGTGCGAGCAGCTGCGCGCCCGCCACCGCACCGGGGTGGTTCACGCCGGTGTCGCGCGCGTCGAGGCTGCCGTCGGGCCGCTGGCCGAAGGGGTAGCCGCCTTGCGCGGCCAGCAGCGGCCAGGTGAAGTAGTTGTTCGTGTAGTCCCACAGCAGCGCACGCCGGCCCTGCGCGGCGAGCGTGTCGTCCAGTGCGATCACCTCCTCGAAGCTGCGTGGCGGCGTGCGCACGAGCGCGCGGTTGTAGACGAGCGTGATGGCCTCGATCGCCAGCGGGTAGCCCCACAGCCGCCCGCGCGCGGCAAAGCCGCGCCAGGCCAGCGGCTCGATGTCCTCGCGTACCGCACGCGAGGGCGTGACGGCGTGGATCAGGCCGCCGGCGATCCACTCGCCGATGCGGTCGTGGGCGTAGATGTAGAGGTCCGGCCCCTTGCCCGCGGCGGCGGCCTGCTGGAACTTCGAGGGCCCGTCGTCGGGCGTTTCCACCACCACCGGCACGCCGGTCTCGCGGGTGAAGGCCTCGCCAATGCGCCGCATCGCGCTTGCACCTTCCACCGTGAACCAGATGACCAGCGGGCGCGGGGTTGCGCGGGCCCGGCCCGGATGGGCGCCCAGCAGCCCGAGCGAGGCCGTCGTGGCCACCCGCAGCAGCCGCCGCCGCTTGACCGCAATCACCGTGCCGGTCCTCGCACATGTGCCCGCGTGAGGCGCGCGTGAGCCCACAATGGTCCGGTCACGCCGCCCCAACCAAGGGCGGGCAAGCCCCGGCCGACACCGGTTGGCCCGCGCGAGGTGCTCACGCCAGGTGCCGCGCCAGGAACTTCTCCACCCGGCCCCAGAAGTCCAGCCGCGTGGCCGGGTACCACCAGCCGTGGCCTTCCTTCTCGTAGACCACCCACTCCACGTTGCGGTTGTGGGGGCGCAGCGCGTCGCGCAGGCGCTCGCCGTGCACGAGCGGCACGCGCTCGTCGCGCTCGCCGTAGGCCAGCAGCAGCGGCTGGCGGATCTTCGCCGCGTGCGTGAGCGCGGAGGCCTCGCGCAGCATCTGTGCATCGGCCACGGGGTCGCCGAGCAGCTCGGGCAGCGTGTGGCGCTTCGCGTCGCGCGTGGTGTCGCTCCAGCTCACCGAGTAGAGCAGCGTGGGGTCGGTCACGCCCACCCAGCTCACGCCGCAGCGAAATAGCTCGGGGTCGCGCACCAGGCCCATCAGCGTCGCATAGCCACCGTAGGAGGCGCCGGCGATCGCGATGCGCGCCGGGTCGGCCACGCCCTGCGCGATGGCCCACTTCGCAGCGTCGGCCAGGTCGTCCTGCATCGCGCGGCCCCACTGCTTGAAGCCGGCGCGAAAGTGCCGCTGGCCGAAGCCCGTGGAGCCGCGGAACTCGGGCTGCAGCACCGCATAGCCGCGCGAGGCGAGGAACTGCACCTCCGGGTGCCAGCCCCAGCTCGCCCCGCGTACCCAGGGCCCGCCGTGCACGAGCACGACCAGCGGCAGCTTGGTCTTCTCCTTGCCCGCGGGCAGCGTCAGGTAGGCGGGAATCTCCAGGCCGTCGCGCGCGCGAATGCGCACGAAGTCGCTGCTGCCCATCGCGCGCGGCTCGATGCCGGGGCGCTCGTTGCCGAGCCGTGTGAAGCGCTTGGTCTCCCGATGGTAGGCCAGCGCCTGTTGCGGCTGGCGGTCCGAGAAGGCCTCCACCAGCACCCACGGGGAGTCGCCCTGGCGCGGCAGGTGCAGCCGGTTGACGGTGGCCTTGAGCACCCCGTCGACCGCGGCCTGCAGCGCCTCGAGCTTCGGGTCGAGCCACTGCGTGACCTCGGCGTCCACCGTGTAGCGCCAGCCGAGCAGGCGCGCCCCGTCGGTGAGGAACTCCGGGTGCAGGTCGAAGCCCTGTGAGGCGAGCACCGGCTGCGCGGACAGCTTGCCGGTGGCCGGGTCGAGCGTGAAGAGCGCGGCCTTGTCCGCGTGCACCGCCTCCACGTAGATGCGGCCCTCGGCGTCCACGTGCCGGGGCTGGATGGCTTCGGGCGCAAAGCGGGCGAACTCGGCCACCACCTTCCACCCCTCGGCCCCGCCGCCGGGCGGGGCGAGGTGCACCGCCACGCGTGGGCCGCGCACGGTCGTCACCAGCCGCAGCCGGCCCTGGGTGTCGAAGGTACAGTCGAAGGCGTTCACGGGCGTGTCCACCTCCACCGCCCGCCCCGAGCGGGTGTTCAGCCGCTGCAGCTTGAAGTAGTCGATTTTCTCGGCGCTCACCTCTTCCGGCCGAATGACGTAGACCTCGTCGCTGCCCGGGGTGCCCACCACGCGCAGCAGCCGGGTGTTCCCGGGCAGCTCCGGTGAGGCCGAGGCGCTGCCGGCGCGCACGAAGGCGCGCTGCGTTTCCACGAGTTGCCGCGAGCTCGTGCCGTCGCGGTCCACCGCAAACAGCCCCGGGCCGCTCTGGTCGGACTCCACGTCGAACACGAGCCGCCGCTCGTTGACCCAGGCGAACCGCGCCACGCCGGAGTCCTTGAAGGAGGCCACCACAGTGGGCTGCATCGTCTGCAGGTCCAGCACCACGAGTACCGCGTGCTCGCCTTCGCCGCGCCCAGCCACACGCATCGCCACGGCCTTACCGTCGGGCGAGAGCGCCGAGCCCGACAGACTCGGCGGGCCGAAGAAAGCGGCCAGGGGCGGCGCGCCCGAGGCGACCCCAGAGGATGCGCCGGCCGGCGTTGAGTTGCCCTGAGCGCGGGCGTCGACGCCGGCTGCCCCGGCGGCCGCCGCGGCCGCTGCAGCGGCCCCCTGCAGCACGCGGCGACGCCGCACGGCGGATGGGATGTCTTGGTCGTCATGCATGGGGCAGGCTCCTCGAGGCTGGGCGAGTCGGGGCATGTCAAGGGTCACGGGGTGCGCAGGGTCGACCAAAGCGCGGGAAGGCGTCGGTGCCGAGGCCTCACACCTTCGCCGCCGCACAGTGCCGGGCGATGAAGTCGGCGTGGCGCGGCATCACGTCCACGCACTTGGCGATCACCTGCTCAATGCCGTCGAGGAACTCCTGCACCTCGTGGTCGGGGTAGATGTCCACGATCGGGTTGTAGCCCTCGGGCATCAGCCCCTGGCCGAGGAAGACCTGCAGCCAACTCACCGGCGTGAAAAGCTCGCTCGCCTCGCGAAAGATGCGGCCGTGGCGGCGGAAGAGCTCCATGCGCTGCGTCAGCGACTCGGGCACGGGCATGTCGCGGCAGCGGCGCCAGAAGGGCGAGTCGTCGCGCTGCGTGAGCTTGTAGTGCAGGATGATGAAGTCGCGGATGCGGATGAACTCGAAGTCCATCTGCGCGTTGAACTCATCGATGTCGGGCTGGCTGAACTCGCTTGAGGGAAAGAACGCGACGAGCTTGTCGATCGCGGTCTGGATCAGGTGGATGCTGGTGGACTCCAGCGGCTCGAGGAACCCGCTCGAGAGCCCCACCGCCACGACGTTGCGGTTCCACACCTTGCGCCGCTTGCCGGTGACGAAGCGCAGCGGCCGCGGCTCGGCGCGCGGGCGGCCATCGAGGTTGCCCATCAGCACCGCGGTGGCCTCGTCGTCGCTGATGTAGTCGCTGCAGTAGACGTGGCCGTTGCCGATGCGGTGCTGCAGCGGGATGCGCCACTGCCAGCCGCTCGCATGCGCGGTGGCGCGCGTGTAGGGCGTGAACTCGCCGCCGTGGTCGCAGGGCACGGCCACCGCGCGGTTCACCGGTAGCCACTCCGACCAGTCCTCGTAGCCGGTCTTCAGCGTCTGCTCGATCAAGAGGCCGCGAAAACCCGAGCAGTCGATGAAGAGGTCGCCGGTCACGCTGCGGCCGTCTTCCAGCACCACGCCGGTGACGAAGCCGTCGCCCTCGCGCTGCATCACGCTGGCGATCTTGCCCTCGGTGCGCACGACGCCGCGCGCCTCGGCGTAGCGGCGCAGGTAGCGCGCGTACATCCCGGCGTCGAAATGGAACGCGTGCACGATGTGCGACAGCGGCGACTTGCTCATCGCCGGGTCGGCGCGCATGAACTTGTTGGCCGTGCAGGCCATGCGGTTGATCGAGTAGTGCGCGATGTCGGGCACCGTGCCCTTCAGCCGCATCTTCAGCCAGTACTGGTAGAAATCGGCCGACCACAGCTCCTGCCCGAAGACGCCGAAGCCGTGGATGTAGCGCTCCCCGAGTGCGCCCCAGTTGACGAACTCGATGCCGAGCTTGAACGAGGCCTGCGTCTCGCGCACGAACTCGTTCTCGTCGATGCCGAGGATGTCGTTGTACAGGCGGATCATCGGGATCGTCGCCTCGCCCACGCCTACGGTACCGATCTCATCGGACTCCACGAGTTGGAGCTCAAAGCGCCCCTGCAGCACCTTGGAAAGCGCGGCCGCGGTCATCCACCCGGCGGTGCCGCCGCCGACGATGACAACGCGCTGGATCGGGGTCTGTGCAAGGGAGTTCATGGCAGACGAGGGGATGGCCGCTGGGGTGCAACGATTGTCGGCGGGGGTGTGATCCCCCGTCGCACGGGCACAAAAAACCCCGCCGCAGCGGGGTTGCATCGCGAGCGGGCGGCCCCACGGACCACGACCGCCCGGACGGTACCTCAGAGCTTGTAGTTGATGCCGAAGAGGTAGGTCTTGCCGTACTTGACCGTCTCGATCACGTTGGACGGCTTTTCCTTGTAGCGCTGGAACTCCGCGTTGGTCAGGTTGCTCGCCTGGAACAACACCCCCAGGCCCTTGAGCAAGCCGCGCTGGAACTCGTAGCCGATCTGGAAGTCCACGATCGCCTCGCCCTTGATGAAGGTGAGTTGACGGTTGTCCTGGAAGTCGGTGATCTCACCCAGGAAGTCCGAACGCTGGCGCTGCGCGACGCGCACCTGCAGGCCCTTCTTCTCGTAATAGAACTGCAGGCTCGTCACCTGGCGCGACAGGCCCGGCAGCGGCAGCGAGGCCACGCCCACATCGTTCGTGCTGAAGCCCGAGGTCGGCGGCTTGATCGAGCTCGACGTGTCCGAGTGCGTCAGCTGAATGCCGAAGCCGTCCAGCGGCTTGGCCACCATCCCGAGCGGGAACGAGGCCGTGAGCTCGATGCCCGAGATGCTGCCGCCGCTGCCGTTGACCGGCTTGGTCAGCACGCCCAGCGTCGAAGCCCCGGGCGGGCGCGTCGTGTTGGCCGTGATGTAGGGCGCGTAGTCGAAAGGCGTACCCTGCTGGATGATGTAGCTGTCCAGGTCCTTGTAGAAGCCCGCGACCGCAAAGTAGGCCTTGTTGCCCCAGTACTTCTCGTAGGACACGTCCAACGCGGTGGCGCGGAAGGGCTCGAGCTGCGGGTTGCCGCCGCCGCCCTTGAACTTGTTCTCGCCGTTGTCGAAGCCGAACCCGAAGGCCGAGCGCATGTCGGACATGTTGGGACGGGCCATGACCTTGGCCGCACCCACGCGTACCACCGAATCGTTGCCGATGTCGAAGTTCAGGTTTAGGCTGGGCAGGAAGTCGCTGTAGGACTTCCCGCCCTTGGAGACGACCTCCACGCAGGTATGCGTGCCGCCATTGCACAGCGAGGTGTCGATGTTGAAGCCCTGCGAATTCTGCTTCGTCTGCACCAGCTGCACACCGACGTTGCCCTTGTACTCGACCCCGCCTAGCTTGCCGTCCATGTCGCTGCGCACGTAGCTGGTCGTGACCTCTTCCGACACCTTCCAGTTCTTGGCGAGGATGTCCGGGTCGCGCCAGGCGGCCTTCTCGTAGACCGTGCCCATCGACCCGATCGGGTTCCAGGCGAGGATCGGAATGCCGGTGGAGCCGGCGGTGGTGACGTAGCTGTTGGGCATCGCCACCGAGAAGCCCGAGTTGGCCAGGGGCTTGCCATCCGCTCCCTTGGGCGAGCCCACGAGGACGAGCGCCCCTTCGACCGTCGTGCGCTCCTTCGTGCGGTCGGTCTTGTTGATGCCCAGCTCCAGCGTCGACAGCGGCCCCACGCCCAGGTCACGCTTGGCCGACAGGCGCACGGCCTGGATCTTGTCGTCTACGCGCGGGTTGGCGATGTAGCCGTCTTGCAGCCCGCCGCCCCAACCCTGCACGTTGGTGAGCTTCATCAGCGAGGCGTCGCTGTAGTTCAGGCCGGTCGTGTACTTGACGGCCGAGGTGTCGGTGCCGTTGAAGCCTGTCCAGCTGATCGTGTCGTTGGCGTTCGTGACGTTCTTGGGCAGGCCGGCCGTGGTCTCAAAGCGCTCGGAGTTGCGCGAGACCTTCGACTCGGAGAGGTCGGCCGCCGCCTTCCATCCGCCGAGCTTGGTCTTGAAGTTCAGGCCCAGCGAATCGAGCGAGTCCTGGTAGGCCTCGGCGTGGTTGCGGATCACGCCACGGAAGTTGTCGATCGTGCCGGCGGAGGCCACGCCACCCGCGACGGTGGCCGTGCGCAGCGTACCGCCGCTGTCGTAGCCGCCTGCGCTCAGGCCGCCGACAGGCCCTTCCAGGCCGTGCTTGTAGGTGCCGAAGTCGCCCTTGGACTTGAAGTAGTCGAGGGAGATCTCGGTGTCCTTGCTCGGGCGCAATTGCAGCACCGCCATCATGCCTTCGCGGTTGGCCAGCGTCTGCTCCGTGTCCGAGCCGAAGCCGCCAGGGGTCTTGACGTTGGCACCGTTGTAGGGGACGTCCGTCACCCAACCGCCCCACGAGTTGAAGCGTTGGATCGCCGCGCCGTTGTCCTTGGACTTCGTGTAGCCCAGCGCGATACCGAGCTTGCGGTCGGCGAACTGGTCGACGTAGGACAGCGAGAAGCGGTCGCCCTTCCCCTCGCCAGCACCCGAGTCGATGCCGGTCTTCTGCTCGCGATAGTTCACCGCTACCGCGCGCTTGCCGAAGTCCAGCGGACGCACGGTCCGCAGATCGATGGTGGAGGACAGACCCTGGCCGACGAGGCCGGCGTCGGGCGTCTTGTAGATCAGGATCTGGCTGAGCAGCTCGGCCGGGAACTGATCGAACTCCACGCCGCGGCTGTCGCCCGTGGAGGCTTGCTCGCGGCCGTTGAGCGTGGCGCCGTTGAAGTCGGGCGACATGCCGCGCACACTGATGGACGAGGCGCGACCCGTGACCTTGTTGCGCTGCGCCGTCACGCCGGGCAGGCGCGCCACCGATTCGGCCACCGTGGTGTCTGGCAGCTTGCCGATGTCCTCGGCGCTGAGCGCCTCGACGATGTTCTCGGAATTCTTCTTGGCGCTGATCGCGCTCTCGATGGCGCCACGGATGCCCGTGACCGTCACGGTCTGGGCTTCTTGCGCATGCGCCGTCTGCGCCAGCGCCAGCACGGCGCTCGCGACGGCGGTCAGCGTGCCTGCTGCCACGAAGCGCGCCTTGCTTGGAACACGGTTGGATTGCTTCACCGCTACGTCTCCTCGACCTCGTTTGTGGATGAAATGCGGGCCTGCGTAGGGCGGCACTCAAGCCGCCCGGCAGCCAATAGGGAACACGGCTTTGTACCAAAACTAGCATTTCTACAAGATTCAGGGAAACCCCTGGGTGTGGCGGGTGCGCATCGCCGGAATCGCCGCAAATACAGGGTTTTCGAGGGAGAATTCCGCTCCGAAGGGGCCTCTCGGAGCCTGCTTGCGCCAGTCGGGGTGGCAATGGATGTAGTCAAATTACATGCTCAGGGTGCGGTGGCGGCTGTTTTGGTAGTGGCCGGGTGTGCGGTGGCTGCGTGGCTGGCCGCTCCGGGGCCGGTGCGGGCGGCCGCGGCGGCAGGCACGGGCGAGGCGGCCGCACGGCCGGGCAGTCCGGCGGCGGCCAGGGCCCATGCGCGCGCGGGGG
>JBDKFA010000355.1:0-3330 GCA_039798945.1 Pseudomonadota bacterium | reverse complement strand
ATCAAATCCATGTAGTGGATGGCCTCATCTTTGGTGGCATAGGGCTTGTCACCCACCTCGATGCGGCGCAGGTATTTCACCCAGCTCACACCCTGCACACCGGGCACCACCAGGCGCAGCGGGTAGCCGTTTTCCGGGCGTAGCATTTCACCGTTTTGGCCGTAGGCGACGATGACTTCGCCCGACAGAATCTGGCTCATGGGAATGGTGCGCGTCATGGACGAGCCATCGGCCCCTTCGGCCAGCACGAAGCGGCCGCGCTTGTAGTCGACGCCGGCCATGTCGAGCAGGATCTTCAGCGGCACGCCGGTGAATTCACTGCAGCTGATCATGCCGTGTGAATACTGGCAGGTCGGCACCGCGACGTTGCCCCACTCCATGCCGGTGTTGGCGCCGCACTCGATGAAGTGGAAGCGGCTCACCGAGGGCAGCCGCATCAGCTCGTCCATGGTGAAGACCATCGGCGTGCGCACGATGCGCTCGTCCGAACCGTTGATCATCAGCCGGTGCCTGGACGGATCGACGTCCCACCAGCCCTGGTGGTGGCGCTCGAAATGCAGGCCGCTCGGGGTGACGATACCGAAGAGGCTCTGCAACGGCGCGAAGGACACCGAGGCCTGTGCCGTCTGCGTCAGACCCGGGCTCTGGCGGCGCTGGACGTTCGATTCAAAGCGCGACGGCTTGCCGTAGCCGTCGGTCACCACCGGCTGGCCGAGCCCCATGGTGTGGGCGGGCAGCTGCAGGATGTTGGGGTCCCCGCCAGCGGCGGGCACCGGGTTCGCCTGTGCCTGCGCGGCCCCTGCCGCACCCGCAGCGGCTGCCGCGAAGGCCGCACGGATGAAGTCGCGCCGGCCGGCCCGGGCTTCGCGCCACACGGCCTGCACGCCCTCGGGCGGGATGAAGTTCTCGGGCGCCTTCAGCAGGCGCCCACGCAGGGGCGAGTCGTCGGGCAAGGGAAGCTCCTTCCTCAGTGGCGCTCATTATTCTGGATATAAGCAAGTATGAATATTTGAGCGATACCAAGGAACGGGGAAAACCCCCTCCCGTTACTGCGGACCGATCACCGACGCAGTGGCCACCAGCTCCTCGAAGAGGGCGAGCGAGACGCTGCCTGACACCGCATACGGGTCGAGCGTGGCGGTGGCCGAGTACTTCAGCAGCAGCGACGGGTTCAGGCGAGACATGTTCACCTGGCCCATCGACCAGCTCGCGAACCGGCGCTCGCCGATCTCCTCGTACAAGAGCAGTTCCACGTCGGTGTGCCGCGGGTCGGCCACGATCCGGTTGTACAGCCGGTTCACCGCGCTGCGCCCGCCCTCGAGCACCTGCAGGAAGATGCCGCCGGAGAAGCACAGCACGCCGGTCACGCCGATGACCGGGTTGTGGGACTTGCTCTGGCGCAGGATCGTCACGAGCTCTTCGTGGTCGATGGCCGGCACCGCCCGGCTTGCGTACATCAGGCGTACCAGCATCGCGTCACCCCTGGCGGCGGTTGGGCAGCAGCGAGAGGAACTCGCGCCGCAGGTTCGGGTCCTTGAGGAAGGAGCCGCGCATCACGCTGTTGACCATCGCGCTCTCGGTGTCCTTCACGCCGCGCCAGTGCATGCAGAAGTGGTCGGCCTCCATCACGATGGCCAGCCCGTCGGGCTTGACGCGTTCCTGCAGCTCGTTGGCGAGCATCGTCACCGCCTCCTCCTGGATCTGCGGCCGGCTCATGATCCAGTCGCAGATGCGCGCGTACTTCGACAGGCCGATCAGGTTCGAGTGCTCGTTGGGCAGGATGCCGATCCACACCTTGCCGATGATCGGGCACATGTGGTGCGAGCAGGCGCTGCGCACGGTGATGGGGCCGACGATCAGCAGCTCGTTCAGGCGTTCGGCGTTCGGGAATTCGGTGACCGAGGGCATCGGCCGGTAGCGCCCGCGAAACACCTCCTCGATGTACATCTTGGCCACCCGCTTGGCCGTCTCCTGGGTGTTGTGGTCGCTGTCGGTGTCGATCACGAGCGCGCGCAGCACCTCCTGCAGCTTCGCCTGCACCTCCGCCTTGAGCTCCTCGAGCTCGCCCTCGCGCACCATGTCGGCGATGTTGTCGTTCGCGTGGAAGCGACGGTCGGCGGTGACGAGCCGGTAGCGGATGCGCTCGGAGGCGGGCAGTGCGGCCAGCTCCTCCTCGGCACGGAAGATGCGAGCGGGAGAGTCGACGGAGGGGGGGCGGCTTGCGGACATCGGCATTCCTTGGCGGGAGGGGGAGGGCGGCACCGTCGCGAACCGGTGCGGCCTTCGGGGTTCGAGGTGCGCAACGTGCGCGACCGGGCCCAGGGGGGAGTTGGGGTCGGCCCGTCCACCTTCAAGGCCGCGCGCATCCTGAGCCCGGAACCGGAGTCGTGCCCGCGGTGGTCTAGACTGCTCTGCGTGGGACCAGTGTACGCCTCTCCTGCGCTGGCGGAACTGCTGGCGGCCACCGCAGACGCCGTGCGCGCCGTGCGCGCGGGGCGCTCGCTCACCGATGCGCTCGCGGCGGTGCCCGCCGCTCACCGGGGCGGCACCCAGGCGCTGGCGTTCACGGTGCTGCGCCGCTGGGGGGCTGCACAGGCGGTGCGGCATCTGCTTGCGCCGCGAGCCCCGGCGCCCTGGGTGGACGCGCTGCTGAGCTCGGCGCTCGCTCTGGCCGACCCTGGTGTGCCGCCGGCCTACCCCCCGCACACGCTCGTGGACCAGGCGGTGGCGGCGGCGCGTCGCCGGGCACCGGCGTCGTCGGGCTTCGTCAACGCGGTGCTGCGCCGCGCCCTGCGCGAGCCGCAGGCGTGGACCGAAGCCGTGAGGCGGGACGTGCAGGCGCGCTGGAACCACCCGGTGTGGTGGGTCGATCGGTTGCGCGCGGACTGGCCGCAGCAATGGCCGGCGATGCTCGAGTCTGCCCAGCAGCACCCGCCGATGACCCTGCGCGTGAACGCACGCCAGGCAACGGGGGCGCAATGGTTGCAGCGGCTCGAGGCCTCGGGGCGCACCGGGCGGCTGCTGGAAGGCGCCGCGTACGGCGGCCAGGCCATCGTCCTGGACACCCCGTGCCCGGTTCAGGACCTGCCCGGCTTCGAGCCAGGCGAGGTATCCGTCCAGGACGCGTCGGCGCAGCGCGCCGCGCCGCTCCTGATCGGTGGCGGCAGCCTGGGCGCACCGCTGCCTCGCGGCGCGCGTGTGCTCGACGCCTGTGCCGCCCCGGGGGGCAAGACCGCCCACCTGCTCGAACTTGCCGAGCTGCGGATGTGGGCGCTGGACAGCGATGCCGGGCGCCTGAAGCGCGTGGGTCAGACGCTGCAGCGGCTGGGC
>JBDKFA010000354.1:0-22785 GCA_039798945.1 Pseudomonadota bacterium | reverse complement strand
AGCGTGTCAAGGTCAAGGCGGCCCACGTGCTGCTGCGCTTTGACAAGCCCGCACCCGCCACCCTGATCGACGCCGGCCAGCGCCTGGCCGCCGAAATCGACCTGGATCTGGCCTGGGAATTCGCCCCCGAGGCGGACTTCGGCTTCGTGGACTTCGCCCGCGACTACTTTGACGCCTCGGCGGGCGTGGAGCGCCAAGCCGCGGCGCTGTTTCGCCTGTTCGAGGCGCCGCACTACTTCCGCCGCGTCGGCAAGGGTCAGTTCCGCAAGGCGCCCGAGGAGACGGTGAAGGCCGCGCTGGCCGGCATCGAGCGCAAGAAGCAGATCGCCGCGCAGATCGAGGCCTGGGCCGCAGCGCTGGTGGCCGGCGAGTGCCCGGGTCCGGTGCGCGAGCAGCTCTACCGCATCCTCTTCAAGCCCGACAAGAACAGCCCCGAGTACAAGGCCGTGGTGCAGGCCGCCCGTACGGCGCAGCGTGCGCCGCTGGAGCTGCTGCAGCAGGCGGGCGCCATCGACAGCCCCTACCAGTTCCACTGGCGCCGCTTCCTGTTCGAGCAGTTCCCGCGCGGCACGGGCTTCCCCGCGCTCGTGGCACCCGAAGTCCGCGAGGAGCTGCCGCTCGCGCCGGTGCAGGCCTTCTCGATCGACGACTCCCACACCACGGAGATCGACGACGCGCTGTCGGTGCAGGGCCTGGGCAGCGGCACCGTCACCTTCGGCATCCACATCGCCGCGCCCGGCCTGGCGATCACGCCCGACTCCGCCCTCGACCGGGTGGCGCGCGAGCGCCTGTCAACCGTCTACATGCCGGGCTACAAGCTGACGATGCTGCCCGACGAGGTGGTCCAGCGCTACACGCTCACCGAGGGGCGCGACTGCCCGGCTGTGAGCCTGTACGTGACGGTGGACGAGACCTCGCTCGAGCTGCGCGAGCGCGTGACGCGGCTGGAGCGCGTGCCCATCGCCACGAACCTGCGCCACGATCTGCTCGATGCCGTGATCACCGAGGCCTCGCTCCAGGGCGAGGCACCAGCGACCTACCCCTTCGCCCATGAGCTGGCCTTTGCCTTTCGCCTCGCGCGCGCGCTGAAGGCGCAGCGTGAAGCCGTGCGCGGCAAGCCCGAGACCTTCAACCGCCCCGACTACACGTTCCGGCTCGACAGCGCCGGCGGCGAGCCGCGGGGCGACGAGCGCGTGCACATCGGTGCGCGCGTGCGCGGTGCACCGCTGGACCTGATCGTGGCCGAGGCGATGATTCTCGCGAATTCGAGCTGGGGCGCGTGGCTGGCCGAGCTCGGCGTGCCGGGCATCTACCGCAGCCAGGCGAGCCTCGCGCCGGGCATCAAGGTGCGCATGGGCACCAAACCGGCACCGCACGCCGGCATGGGCGTGGCGCAGTACACCTGGGCCACCTCGCCGCTGCGCCGCTACGTGGACCTCGTCAACCAGTGGCAGATCATCGCGTGCGCGCGCCACGGCCGCACCGCGGCGCTGGCCGCCCCCTTCAAGCCGAAGGACGCGCTGCTGTTCGGTGTGATCTCCACCTTCGACGCGGCCTACACCGTCTATGCCGATTTCCAGCGCCTGGTCGAGCGCTACTGGACGATCCGCTGGCTCGAGCAGAACGGCGTCGCCGAGCTCGAGGCCACCGTCGTCAAGGAGGGCTTGGTGCGTGCCGACACCTTGCCCCTCGTGCTCGGTGCCACCGGCATCGATGGCCTGCCCCGCGGCAGCCGGGTGCGCGTGCGCCTGACCGGCAGCGACCTGCTGACGCTGGACGTCTGGTCCGCGCTCGTGGCCCGGCTGGATGCGGGCGCGAGCCCCGGCAGCCCGGAGCCCGCCAGCGCCGAGGACGACGAAGACCTCGCCACCGCCGGGCCGCTGTCGCTGGCCATCGACCTCTCCGATGCCGAGCAGGGCGCAAGCGGTGTCGCCTCGGGCGAGACGGCGCCTGCCGCCCCGACGTCGGCCTGAGCCTCCCCTGCACGACGGAGCGGAATCGATGAGGGGGTGGCACCCGGGCAAGTGGTCCACGCTTCAAGTTGCGCTGGCCATCTCGGTGGCGGCGCACGCCGCCTTGCTCACGGTGCACGTCGCCGACCCGCAGGCCTTGCGGCGCGCCTTCACCGACACCCCGCTGGAAGTGATCCTCGTCAATGCCCGCGGGCAGGAGGCACCCACCCGCGCGCAGGCGATCGCCCAGGCCAATCTTGCGGGCGGGGGCGAGGCGATGTCCGGCCGCGCCACCTCCCCGCTGCCGATGGCGGCGACGCTGGAAAGTGGCGATGCGGCCGAGACCAGCGTGCGCCAGGTCCAGCAGCTTCAGCAGGAGCAGCAGCTGCTGCTCGCGCAGGTCCGGCGCGAGCTGGCGATGCTGCCCGTGCCGGCAGCGGCGCGAGACGGCTCCACGCCCCAGGAACGGCAGCAGGAGGAAAGGCGCCGCCAGCTCGTGCGGCTGCTGGCCGAGATCGAGAAACGCATCGAGCAGGAGAACGCACGGCCGCGCAAGCGCTACGTGAGTCCCGCCACGCGCGAGGCCGTCTATGCCGCCTACTACGACGCGCTGCGCCGCCGCATCGAGGAGCGCGGCACGCGCGACTTTCCCGAGTCCCAGGGCCGCAAGCTGTACGGCGAGCTCACGATGAACATCACCGTGGATGCACAGGGTCGCGTGGTCGCGGCAGAGGTCGTGCAGCCGTCCGACTCGCGCGTGCTCGACCAGCGTGCGGTGGCCATCGTCCAGGGTGCAGGCCCCTACGGCGCCTTCACCACCGACATGCGCCGGGAAGCCGACCAGATCGTCGTCACCTCGCGCTTTCGTTTCACCCGCAGCGACAGCCTGGAGACCACCGTCTCCGCCGCGGGAAGCTGAGGACCATGGCTGCCCGCACGACAGAACCGGTGCGCCGCCGCACGGGCCCGCCGGCGACACCCGGCCGACCGTGGCTGCACCAGTTGCTGCGGCTGCTCGCCCTGCTTGCGCTGTGCGCGCTCGCGCTGCAGCTGAGCTTCCTGTTGCGCGTGGCCACGATGGGCTTCGTCGACCCGGCCTCCACCGCGTTCCAGCGCAGCGAGGCCTGGGGCCTGCTCACCCGGACCGGCACCCTCCCCTGGCGCCAGGAGTGGGCGGACTGGCCGCGGCTGTCGGCGCACCTGGCACGGGCCGTGATCGCCAGCGAGGACGGCAGCTTCGCGAGCCACCCCGGCGTCGACTGGGAGGCGCTGGAGCGGGCGTGGGACCGCAACACGCGGGCCGAGGAGCGTGCGGCGCGCTCGCCCTCCCAGGGCGGGCCGCCGCGACTGGTGGGCGGCTCGACCATCACGCAACAACTGGCGAAGAACCTGTTCCTCTCCGGCGAGCGCACCGTGTTGCGCAAGGCGCAGGAATTCGCGATCACGATGATGCTCGAGGCGCTGCTGAGCAAGCGCCGGATCCTCGAGATCTATCTCAACAGCGTCGAGTGGGGGTCGGGCGTGTTCGGTGCACAGGCGGCGGCGCGCCACTATTTCCGCACCGACGCTGCCCGGCTCACCCCCGCGCAGGCGGCGCGCTTGGCGGTGATGCTGCCTGCACCGAAGCGTTTCGAGAAGTTGCCGGGCTCCCCGTATCTCGCCTCGCGCAGCGCCACCGTGCTGGCGCGCATGGGCATGGTCGAGCTGCCCTGAACCGGTCGTGCCGGCCGGGCGACAATGCGCCGATGGAACACCCGAGCCCTGCCCTCGAACTGGCAGCGCAGGCCGCACGCCTGGTCGTGGAGTCTGGCCTCGAGTACGGTCCGGCCAAGGCCAAGGCCGCGCGCGCCCTGGGCCGTCGCGGCGGCTCGCGCACGGAGATGCCCTCGCACGAGCAGGTCGAGGACGCGGTGCGCGAGTACCTGGCGCTGTACGCGGAGGACACCCAGCCCCAGGAACTGGCCGCACTGCGTGCCGTGGCGGTCGCGTGGATGGAGCGCCTGTCTGCCCTGCGGCCGCACTTGGCGGGCGCGGTCTGGCGCGGCACCGCCACGCGACTGTCCAGCGTGCTCGTCGAGCTCTACTGCGACGACCCCAAGGCCGCCGAGCTGGCGCTGATGGACCTGGGCGTGCGCTACGAGGTCGACACTCTGGACGCCGGCGGGCCGCGGGCGCGCGACGTGCTCACCGTCTCGAGCCCCTGCCCGACACTGGGCGAGCGGGTCACGGTGCACCTGCGCGTGCACGACTACGACGAGTTGCGCGGTGCGCTCAAGCCCGACGCCCAGGGGCGCTCCTGGCGGGGCGACCTGCCGGCCTTGCGGCGGCTGCTGGCGCCCGTGGAGCCACCTGCTCGACCCGAGGAAGGCAGGCCGGCATGAACCGCCGATCAGCCGCCGTGCTCGCCACTGGCGCAGTGGCCCTGGCCGCAGGAGCCGGCTGGCGCTGGCTGAACCCTTTCTCCTCGGGCGGGTCCCCGGGCTCTGCGGTGGGCGCCGCGGGGGCGGACGCCGAGGGCGCGCTGTGGGCCCTGCGCCTGGACCGCCCGGAGGGCGGCGAACTCGTGTTCGCCGAGTTGCGCGGCCGGCCGCTCGTCGTCAACTTCTGGGCCACCTGGTGCCCGCCGTGCATCCGCGAACTCCCCGAGCTCGACCGGTTCCACCAGGCTTTCCGGCCCCAAGGCTGGCAGGTGGTGGGGATCGCGGTGGACGGGCCCACGCCCGTGCGCGAGTTCCTCGCCAAGCGCCCGCTGGGGTTTCCGACGGGGCTGGCGGGCCTGGCAGGCGCAGACCTCGCCCGGCAACTGGGCAACACCTCCGGGGGCTTGCCCTTCACGGTGGTGCTCGACGCCGCCGGCCGCATCACGCAACGCAAGCTCGGCGCCACGACCTACGAAGAACTGGCCGGCTGGGCCTCGCCTCGCTGATTCGGCACGAATTTGCTTGCTTCTGGCGGCAACTCGCGTAAAGTTGCAGCCAGCGGCCCGCCCCAGCGGGCCGGTAGAATCGCGAAACATGTCCATTCTCGTCCTCCACGGGCCGAACCTGAACTTGCTCGGCACACGTGAGCCGGAGGTATATGGCCACACCACGCTCGCACAGATCGACGCCGATCTCGCCGAGATAGCCTCCAAAGCGGGCGTGTTGCTGCGCAGCCTGCAGAGCAACCACGAAGGCGCGCTGATCGACCGCATCCACGCCGCGCGTGGGGACGGCACCCGCTTCATCCTCATCAACCCGGGTGGCCTCACGCACACGAGCGTCGCCTTGCGCGACGCCCTGGCCGGCGTGGCCCTGCCCTTCATCGAGGTGCACCTCAGCAACGTGCACCGGCGCGAGCCGTTCCGGCACCACTCCTACCTTTCCGGCATCGCGGTGGGCGTCATCGCCGGGCTCGGGCCTCACGGCTACCGGCTGGCGCTCGACTACGCGCTGCGCCTGCTGTCCCCGCAAGGTGGCTGATCCCTGCCCAGGCCACGCGCACCCACCCTCGAACCGGGCCAGCCGCCACCCCACCCGGGCGGGACGGCCCTTCCCCACTTTCCTCAAGGCACACGCACGATGGACCTGCGCAAGCTCAAGACCCTGATCGACCTCGTGTCCGAATCCAGCATTTCCGAGCTCGAGATCACCGAAGCCGAAGGCAAGGTACGCATCGTCAAGGCGAGCGCGCCCGCCGCGCTGCCGGCAGTGGTCGTGCCGCCGGTGCCCGTGGCCCCGGTGGCTGCACCGGTGGTCGTGGGGGCCGCACCCGCGGCTGCGCCGCTGCCCGCGCACGCCACCACGCCCGCCGCTGCGGCAGAGGCCCCGGCCGGGAAGGTCATCACCTCGCCGATGGTGGGCACCTTCTACCGCTCGGCCAGCCCCGGGGCGAAGGCCTTCGTCGAGGTGGGGGACGCCGTGAAGGAAGGCTCGCCGGTGTGCATCATCGAAGCCATGAAGATCATGAACGAGATCGAGTCGGAGGTCTCGGGCACCGTGGCGAAGGTGCTGTGCGAGAACGGCCAGGCCGTCGAGTACGGGCAGCCCCTGTTCATCCTCGAGTGACGGCGAGCGCATGTTCAAGAAGATCCTGATCGCCAACCGCGGCGAAATCGCGCTTCGCATCCAGCGCGCCTGTCGCCAGTTGGGCATCCGCTCGGTCGTCGTCTACTCCGAGGCCGACCGCGAAGCCAAGTACGTGAAGCTCGCCGACGAAGCGGTGTGCATCGGCCCGCCTCCTTCCGGGCAGAGCTACCTGAACATGCCGGCCATCATCTCCACCGCCGAGGTGACCGACGCCGAGGCCATCCACCCTGGCTACGGCTTCCTCAGCGAGAACGCCGATTTCGCGGAGCGGGTCGAGAAGAGCGGCTTCGTCTTCATCGGCCCGACGCCCGAGGCGATCCGCACGATGGGCGACAAGGTCTCGGCCAAGCAGGCCATGATCAAGGCTGGCGTACCCTGCGTGCCTGGCTCGGAAGGCGCCCTGCCGGAGGACCCGAAGGAGATCATCCGCATCGCCCGTGCCGTGGGGTACCCGGTCATCATCAAGGCTGCAGGTGGTGGCGGCGGGCGTGGCATGCGAGTCGTCCACACCGAGGCGGCGCTGATCCACGCGGTGCAGACCACCCGCACCGAGGCCGGTGCCGCCTTCGGCAACCCGGCCGTCTACATGGAGAAATTCCTGGAGAACCCGCGCCACGTGGAGATCCAGGTGCTGGCCGACACCCACCGCAATGCGGTCTGGCTCGGCGAGCGTGACTGCTCGATGCAGCGCCGGCACCAGAAGATCATCGAGGAGGCGCCTGCACCGGGCATCGCCCGGCGCCTGATCGAGAAAGTGGGTGACCGCTGTGCCTCTGCCTGCAGGAAGATGGGGTACCGCGGGGCCGGCACCTTCGAGTTCCTGTACCAGGACGGCGAGTTCTACTTCATCGAGATGAACACCCGGGTTCAGGTCGAGCACCCGGTGACCGAACTCGTCACGGGCATCGACATCGTGCAGCTGCAGATCCGCATCGCTGCCGGCGAGAAGCTGCCCTTCGCGCAGCGCGCCATCGAGCGCCGCGGCCATGCCATCGAGTGCCGCATCAACGCCGAGCACCCCTACACCTTCGTCCCCTCGCCCGGCCGCATCACGATGTGGCACCCGCCAGGCGGGCCTGGGGTGCGTGTCGATTCGCATGCTTACACCAACTACACCGTGCCGTCCCACTACGACTCGATGATCGGCAAGGTCATCGTGCATGGCGACACCCGCGAGCAGGCCCTGGCACGCATGCGCACCGCCCTGTCGGAGACGGTCGTCGAAGGCATCCAGACGAACATCCCTCTGCACCGCGAGCTGATGAACGACTCGAATTTCGAGGCTGGCGGCACCAACATCCACTACCTCGAAGGCTGGCTCGCGCAGCGCAAGCGCTGAGCACGCGAGCCCTTCTTCGCATCGGCGAGACACCTCAGTGTTCGAACTCGTGATCCGCGTCCCCGAGCCCCGGGTGGAGACGGTATCGGACGCCCTGCTCGAGGAGCTGGAAGCACTGTCGATCTCGGTGGAAGACGCCGATGCCGGCGGCGGTGACGAGCAGCCGATCTTCGGCGAACCCGGCCTGCCCGCACCGAGGCAGGCCTGGGTGCATTCCACCGTGCAGGCCCTCTTCGAGGACGAACCGGCTGCCACACGCGCCGCGGCCGCCCTGCTGGCGCAGCCCTGGGCGGGTGAGCTGCACCTGCAAGCGCTGCAGGCAGTGGCCGACGCGGACTGGGTGCGACTGACCCAATCGCAGTTCGCGCCGGTCCTGATCACGCCCGAGTTCTGGATCGTGCCCACCTGGCACGAGGTGCCCGCCACCGCCCGACGCGTGATCCGGCTCGACCCGGGCCTGGCCTTCGGCACCGGCACGCACCCGACGACCCGCATGTGCCTGCGCTGGATCGCGCGGCAGGCGCCAGCGCGCAGCCCCGCGTGGCCCCGCGTGCTGGACTACGGCTGTGGCTCGGGCATCCTCGCCATCGCCGCCTGCCTGCACGGTGCCGGCCACGTGCTCGCGGTGGACATCGACCCGGCGGCCATCGAATCCACACGGGCCAATGCGCTGGCCAACGGCGTCGATCTGGAGGCCGCCGCACCCGAGGCGGCGAACGGCACCTACGGGCTCGTCCTCGCCAACATCCTGGCCACCCCGCTCAAGCTGCTGGCACCGCTGCTGTGCGCGCACCTCGCCCCTGGCGGTCAACTCGTGCTGGCGGGCATCCTGGAGCGCCAGCGTGCAGAGCTCATCGAGGCCTATGCACCCTGGGTGGCGCTCACGGTGACCGACCAGGAAGACGGCTGGATCCTGATGACCGCCACACTGACCGCCACACGGCCTGCTGACGCACGCTGACTGAGCGAACGGCCCCGCCCCCTCGGGGCGGCAACCTGCGTGGCATCATCCCGCGCATGACGCTGGCTACCCGCTGCCCCGCCTGCGGCACCGCGTTTCGCGTGGTGAGCGACCAGCTTCGGGTCTCCTCGGGGTGGGTACGCTGCGGGCGCTGCCGCACCCCCTTCGACGCGCTCGAGCACCTCTTCCGCCACGCGTCCAGTCGCAAGCCGGGGCCGGAACCGTCCCCGTCCACGCTCGGGCACGACGAAGCGCCGATCGTCGAAACGCCTCGCACCGAGCCGGCGGTGACGGCGCCCGCCGCCGTGCATCCGGCCTCCGGCGACGTGCCGGCCGAAGCGCAGGCGGCACCTGCAGTCGCGTCGCTGCCGGAGTGGCCGACCCAGGCACCGGGGGAACCCACCGCCGAATTGCTGCCCGATTCCCCGGAGCAGTCGCCCGCCGAGGTGCTGCCTGAGGTGCTGCCTGAGGTGCTGCCTGAGGTGCCACCCGAGCCGCCACCCGATGAGACGCCGCTCGAGCCGGCCGCCGAGGTCCGGGCGCCGCCCGTGCCGGATGCGCCAGCCGAGCCGATCGAGCTTGCTGGGTCCGAGCCCCATGTCGAGCCGCCTCTCGAACCGCGTGCCACCCCGCCGGTGGCCGAGCCCCTGTCGAGCCGGCAAGCCATTCGCGACTCCGGCTTCCGGCCCCACGGCCGACCCGGTTTCGTGCGCCGCGCAGAGGCGGCCGCGCGTTGGTCGCATCCCGCCACTCGCGCCACCCTCGGCCTGCTGGCCGGGGTGCTGGTGCTGCTGCTGGGGGCCCAGGCGGCCGTGCTCTGGCGGGACGAAGCCGCACTGCGCTGGCCCGAGGCTCGACCGGCGCTGGAAGCGTTGTGCGCCGGCCTCGGCTGCAGGGTCGATGCGCCGCGCCGGATCCAGGCCCTCGCCGTGGAGGCCAGCGAGTTGCGACGCGATGCCGCCAACGATGGCTACCGACTGGAACTGACGGTGCGCAACCGCAGCACGCTCGACGTGCTCGCCCCTGCGCTCGAGCTTTCGCTGACCGACGCAAGCGGCCGTCCGATCGCCCGGCGCGTGCTCACGCTGGCCGAACTCGGCAGCCCGGTGCGCGCCGTCGGGGCCGGCCAGGAGCTGGCAGTCGCGGCGGAGCTCAGTGCGGGGCCCACACCCGTGGCGGGCTATACCATCGCGCTCTTCTATCCCTGACCCTGTCACCCCCCGGCCGCGCGCGCCCTTGGGCGCGCGTGCCCGCTCCTGGAGACCCCATGCCTGCGCTGATCTGCGGCTCGCTCGCCTTCGACACCATCACGACCTTCCCCGGGCGCTTCGCCCAGCAGATCCTGCCCGACCAGCTGCACATCCTGAACGTCGCCTTCCTGGTGCCCGAGCTGCGCCGCGAGTTCGGCGGCTGCGCCGGCAACATCGCCTACACGCTGCGCGGGCTCGGGGGGGCACCGGTGATCATGGCCACGATCGGCAACGACGGCCACGAGTACCTCGCGCGCATCCGGGCGTGGGGCGTGGACACCTCGCTCGTGACGCCGATCGCGCACCAGTACACCGCGCAGGCGATGATCATCACGGACACCGACAACAACCAGATCACCGCCTTCCACCCCGGCGCGATGCAGGAAGCCGGATCGGTCCCGGTGCCCCGCCGTGACGACCTGGCCGTGGCCATCATCGCCCCGGACGGCCGGGATGCGATGTGGAACCACGCACAGCAGCTGCACGAGGCGGGCATCCCCTTCATGTTCGACCCGGGCCAGGGCCTGCCGATGTTCGATGGGGCCGAACTGCAGGCCTTCGTCGACCGCGCGACCTGGGTTGCCGTCAACGACTACGAGGGCCGCATGCTGTGCGACCGCACGGGCCACACGCTCGAGTCGCTGTCGCGCTCGCACCTGCGCGGCGTGATCGTCACGCTCGGCGCGCAGGGCTGCGACGTGTGGATCCAGGGCGAACGCCACCACGTGCCCGGCGTGGCCGCCGCGCAGGTGCTCGACCCCACCGGGTGCGGGGACGCCTTCCGCGGGGCCGTGCTCTACGGCCTGGAACAGGGCTGGCCGCTGGTGCGCTGCGTCGAACTAGGCAACCGCCTCGGCGCGCTCAAGATCGCCAGCCGCGGAGGCCAGAACCACCTGATCGACCGCGCCGCGCTCGGGCTGTGAGCCGGTGGCCGGCGCAGGCGTGCGCATCAGGTGATCGAAGGCACCGAGCGCCGCCTTCGCCCCATCGCCAGCCGCGATGACGATCTGCTTGTAGGGCACGGTCGTGGCGTCCCCGGCCGCGAACACGCCGGGTACGCTCGTGGCCCCTGCAGCATCGACCTCGATTTCCCCGCGCCCGTTCAGCGCCACCGTGCCGCGCAGCCAGTCGGTGTTGGGCACGAGGCCGATCTGCACGAACACGCCCGCCAGCGCCACGCGGTGAGAGTGTCCCGTGGTGCGGTCGGTGTAGCAAAGACCATCGACCTGGCGTCCGTCGCCGGTGATCTCGGTGGTCTGCGCGCCGGTGACCACCGTCACGTTGGGCAGGCTGCGCAGCCGCGCGACGAGCACCGCGTCGGCCCGCAGTTGCTCGCCGAACTCCAGCAGCGTCACCTGTGAGGCCAGGCCCGCGAGGTCGATCGCCGCCTCCACCCCCGAGTTGCCGCCGCCCACGACCGCCACCGCCCGTCCCTTGAACAAGGGACCGTCGCAGTGTGGGCAGTAGGCCACCCCCCGGTTGCGGTATTCAGCCTCGCCGGGCACACCGAGGGTGCGCCAGCGTGCACCGGTGGCCAGCACCACGCTGCGCGCGCGCAGCGTCGCGCCGTTGTCCAGCGTCAGTGCGATGAACCCGCCGCTGCCCGATGCCGGTACGAGCTTCCGCACGCGCTGTCCACTGACGATGTCCACGTCGTAGGCACGCGTATGGGCTTCGAGCGCAGCGGCGAACTTCGGCCCGTCGGTCTGCGGCACCGAGATGAAGTTCTCGATGGCCATCGTGTCCAGCGTCTGCCCGCCCAGGCGCTCGGCGACGACCCCGGTGCGGATGCCCTTGCGTGCGGCGTAGACGGCTGCGGCCGCCCCGGCCGGGCCGCCACCGACGACGAGCATGTCGAAGGGCTCGCGCCGGGCGAGCTGCGCGGCCTCCTTCGCGGCTGCCCCCGCATCGACCTTGCGCAGGATCTCGGCCAGCTCCATGCGGCCCGAGCCGAAGGGTTCGCCATTGAGGAACACCATCGGCACCGCCAGGATCTGCCGCGCCTGGCCCTCCTCGCGGTACAGCGCGCCGTCGATGGCCACGTGCCGCACCCGCGGGTTCAGCACCGCCATCAGGTTCAGCGCCTGCACCACGTCCGGGCAGTTGTGGCAGCTCAGCGACATCCAGGTCTCGAAGGCCAGCACGCCGCCGTCGCCGGGGTCGAGCGCACGGATCTGGTCGACGATGGCCTGCTCGATGCGTGGCGGATGGCCCCCTGCCTGCAGCAGCGCGAGCACGAGCGAGGTGAACTCGTGGCCCATGGGCACGGCCGCGAAGCGCACCCCCATCTCGGCGCCCGCGGCGCTGATGGCAAACGAGGGCCGCCGCGCATCGGTGCCGTCGGTGCGCACCGAGATCAGCGGGCTCAGGGCCGCGATATCGGCCAGAAGCGCGCGCATCTGCGCCGAGGTAGGCCGTTCGTCGAGCGAGGCGACCAGTTCGACTGGCCGCTTCAGGCGTCGCAGGTAGGCCCCGAGCTGGGCCTTGAGGGTGTCGTCCAGCATGTCGTGCTCCGGTCGGCAGGGGCGCAGCCCGGGTTCAGATCTTGCCGACGAGGTCGAGGGTCGGCTCGAGCGTCTCGTCGCCTTCCTTCCACTTCGCCGGGCAGACCTGTCCGGGGTTGCGGGCCACGTACTGCGCAGCCTTGACCTTGCGCAGCAGTTCGGAGGCGTCGCGACCAATGCCACCATCGTGGATCTCGGCGGTCTTCACCACGCCCTGGGGATCGATCAGGAAGGTGCCGCGCTCAGCCAGACCCTCCTCCTCGATCATCACGCCGAAGCTGCGCGTCAGGCGCCCGGTGGGGTCGCCCACCAGCGGGTAGCGCACCTTGCCGATGGCCTTGGACGTGTCGTGCCAGGCCTTGTGCGCGAAGTGCGTGTCGGTGGAGATGCCGTAGACCTCCACACCGAGGCGCTTGAACTCCTCGTAGTGGTCGGCGAGGTCCTCGAGCTCGGTCGGGCAGACGAAGGTGAAGTCCGCCGGGTAGAAGCAGAACACCGACCAGCGGCCTTGCAGGTCGCGCTCGGTGACTTCGACGAACGTGCCGTCTCGGTAGGCCGTGGCCTTGAAGGGCGCGACGGTGGTATTGACGATCGACATGATGCAGTTCCTTTCGTGTGGTGAGTGCCCACGGCAGGCGTGGGCGCGGGGGACGAGAGGAATTCTGCTTTCTGCTATCGATGTCGTGGATTAAATGCAAGAATCCTATTGATAAGCAGAGACTATTCGCCAACCGAGTGCGATAGCCCGCTCATGCAAAAAAAAGCCCGGCCGAAGCCGGGCTGGACAGGTGCCGCCTGAAGGCGGCTTGACGCGACTTGGCCTGGACGCTCCGTCAGGGCTTGTTGCCCGTCGGGAAGGGCCACGCGGCAGCGGGGCTCAGCGTGGTGGCCGGAGCAGGCGCAGGGGCAGCAGGGGCAGCGGGGGCGGCAGGGGCCTTCTTGGCCGCAGCCTTCTTGGCAGCCGGCTTCTTGGCCGGTGCCTTCTTGGCGGCAGCCTTCTTCGCCGGGGCAGCCTTCTTCGCCGGAGCGGCCTTCTTGGCCGCCGGGGCAGCCTTCTTGGCAGCAGCCTTCTTGGCCGGAGCGGCCTTCTTCGCCGGGGCAGCCTTCTTCGCCGGAGCGGCCTTCTTGGCCGGCGCAGCCTTCTTCGCCGGAGCGGCCTTCTTCGCCGGAGCGGCCTTCTTCGCCGGGGCAGCCTTCTTCGCGGGGGCGGCCTTCTTCGCCGGGGCGGCCTTCTTTGCCGGTGCCGCCTTCTTGGCCGGAGCGGCCTTCTTCGCAGTTGCCATGAGAATCTCCTTGATCAAGGTTCAAAGGACACCGCGCAGCCGCGAGCCGGGCGGTGATTCACTGCCCGCCACTGGCTCCGGCGCATGCACGCCAGTGACCGTCGCGGTTCAGTGAACTCGGAAGCAAGCCTGCACCACGCTTCTGGCGGCACGGCATCGAGGCTTGCGAATCGAAGGGGCATGTGAGGGCTCAGTCCCAACTGAGGGCGCCGCCGGTCTGGTACTCGATGACGCGGGTCTCGAAGAAGTTGCGTTCCTTCTTCAGGTCGATCATCTCGCTCATCCACGGGAACGGGTTCTCCTCGTCCGGGAAGAGCGCCTCCAGGCCGATCTGCACGGCACGGCGGTTGGCGATGTAGCGCAGGTAGCCCTTGAACATCGACGCGTTCAGGCCGAGCACGCCGCGGGGCATGGTGTCCTCGGCGTAGCGGTACTCGAGCTCCACCGCCTTCAGGAACAGCGCCTTGATCTCGGCCCGGAACTCGACCGTCCACAGGTGCGGGTTCTCGAGCTTGATGGCGTTGATGAGGTCGATGCCGAAGTTGCAGTGCATCGACTCGTCACGCAGGATGTACTGGTACTGCTCCGCGGCACCGGTCATCTTGTTCTGCCGGCCCAGCGCGAGGATCTGCGTGAAGCCGACGTAGAAGAAGAGCCCTTCCATCAGGCAAGCGAAGACGATCAGGCTCTTCAACAGAGTCTGGTCGGCCTCGGGGGTGCCGGTCTTGAAGTTCGGGTCCATGATCGCGTCGATGAACGGGATCAGGAACTCGTCCTTGTCGCGGATAGACGAGACCTCGTGGTAGGCGTTGAAGATCTCGCTCTCGTCCAGGCCGAGGGACTCGACGATGTACTGGTAGGCGTGGGTATGGATCGCCTCTTCGAACGCCTGGCGCAGCAGGAACTGCCGGCACTCCGGGGCCGTGATGTGGCGGTAGGTGCCCAGCGTGATGTTGTTGGCCGCCAGCGAATCGGCCGTGACGAAGAAGCCGAGGTTGCGCTTGACGATACGGCGCTCGTCCTCGGTGAGACCGTTGGGGTCTTTCCATGTCGCGATGTCGCGCGACATGTTGATCTCCTGCGGCATCCAGTGGTTCGCGCAGGTGGCCAGGTACTTCTCCCAGGCCCACTTGTACTTGAAGGGGACGAGCTGGTTGACGTCGGTCTGGCCGTTGATGATGCGCTTGTCGGCCACGTTCACACGGCGTGACTCGGCCGATGCGTCCGCGTGCGCGACGCGCACTGCCGACGGCGCGTCGGAGCGCACCGGCGACGCAGCAGCAGGCCCGGATATGCCGGACAGCGATGGCAAGGCCCCTTGCAGCTCGATGGCGGGTGCCATCGGCGGGCGAGGGTGGGGCTTCGTAGCGGGGATGCGGGAGTCGTCTTCCCAGACCAACATGCGGATATGTCCTGTCAACTCGAATTATGAAAGCGGGGTGTCACAACCCACAAGGTCGAGCGTGCGCCGCGAGGCTTTGCTGCCCTGCATGTGTTGCAGGCCCGCATCGCCCCGGCACTCACGCCCCTGCCGTCACTGGCAGGCCTCGCAGGTCGGGTCGTCCACCCCGCAGAACTTGATGTCGGTGGCCGGCACGTCGGCCATCTGCGCACGCGCCTGCGCCGCGACGGCATCGAGCGCGGAAGCCTGCACGCCACCACCCTTGAGGCCGCCGCCCGCCGGAACCGCGTTGAGCGAGCCAGCGTCCACCGTGGACTTCTCCACCTGCGTCGCGCTCACGGTGCGCAGGTAGTAGGTCGTCTTCAGGCCGCGCGTCCAGGCGAGCTTGTAGGTCTCGTCGAGCTTGCGGCCCGGCGCACCCGCCATGTAGATGTTCAGCGACTGCGCTTGGTCGATCCACTTCTGGCGCCGCGCAGCCGCCTCCACGAGCCACACCGGCTCGACCTCGAAGGCGGTCGCGTAGAGGTTCTTCAGCTCCTCGGGCACGCGGTCGATGCGGCGCAGCGAGCCGTCGAAGTGCTTCAGATCCATCACCATCACCTCGTCCCACAGGCCGAGCTTCTTCAGGTCGCGCACCAGGTACTCGTTGACGACCGTGAACT
The DNA here is from genome assembly GCA_039798945.1 of Pseudomonadota bacterium. Classification (GTDB taxonomy): domain Bacteria; phylum Pseudomonadota; class Gammaproteobacteria; order Burkholderiales; family Burkholderiaceae_C; genus Rubrivivax. The sequence continues at coordinate 7,365 of JBDKFA010000354.1, read as the reverse complement.
CGCCCGACAGGTTGGACTTCACCGAGATGTTGCCGAAGCACGGCTCGATGGAGGCGTCCACGCCGATGATGTTGGAGATCGTGGCCGTAGGCGCGATCGCCACGCAATTGGAATTGCGCATGCCGTGGGTAGCGATGCGCTGGCGCAGCGTCTCCCAGTCCATCGTGCTCGAGCGGTCGACCTCGACGTGGCCGCCGCGCTCCTGCGCGAGCACCTCCAGCGAGTCCAGCGGCAGGATGCCGCGGTCCCAGAGGGAGCCGCGGAAGCTCGAGTAGCGCCCGCGCTCGGCGGCGAGATCGGTGCTTGCCCAGTAGGCGTGGTAGCACACGGCTTCCATCGAACGGTCGGCGAACTCCACCGCCGCGGCGCTGGCGTAAGGAATGCGCAGCTGGTACAGGCAGTCCTGGAAGCCCATGATGCCCAGGCCCACGGGACGGTGGCGCAGGTTCGAGTCGCGCGCCTTCTTCACCGCGTAATAGTTGATGTCGATCACGTTGTCGAGCATGCGCATGGCCGTCGACACCGTCTTCTTCAGCTTCGCCTGGTCGATCACCTTCGCGCCGTCCGGGCCGTCCGCCAGGTGCTGCGCGAGGTTCACCGAGCCGAGGTTGCACACCGCGATCTCGGTGTCGCTGGTGTTCAGCGTGATCTCGGTGCACAGGTTGCTCGAGTGCACGACGCCCACGTGGTTCTGCGGGCTGCGCACGTTGCAGGCGTCCTTGAAGGTGACCCACGGATGCCCGGTCTCGAAGAGCATCGTGAGCATCTTGCGCCACAGGTCCTTGGCGGCCACGCGCTTGAAGAGCTTGAGCTCGCCACGGTCGGCCTTCTCTTCGTAGGCCGTGTAGGCGGCCTCGAAGTCACGGCCGAAGCGGTCGTGCAGGTCGGGGCAGGTGGACGGCGAGAACAGCGTCCAGTGGCCGCCTTCCATCACGCGCTTCATGAACAGGTCGGGAATCCAGTTCGCCGTGTTCATGTCGTGCGTGCGGCGCCGGTCGTCACCGGTGTTCTTGCGCAGCTCGAGGAACTCCTCGATGTCCAGGTGCCACGTCTCGAGGTACGAGCACACCGCACCCTTGCGCTTGCCGCCCTGGTTCACGGCCACCGCCGTGTCGTTGACGACCTTCAGGAAGGGCACCACGCCCTGGCTCTTGCCGTTCGTGCCCTTGATGTAGGAGCCGAGCGCGCGCACGCGCGACCAGTCGTTGCCCAGGCCGCCCGCGTACTTGGACAGCAGCGCGTTCTCCTTCAGGGCCTCGTAGATGCCGTCCAGGTCGTCGGCCACCGTCGTCAGGTAGCAGCTCGACAGCTGCGAGCGCCGCGTGCCGGAGTTGAAGAGCGTGGGCGTGCTCGACATGAAGTCGAAGCTCGACAGCACCTCGTAGAACTCGATGGCGCGGGCTTCGCGGTCGATCTCGTTGAGAGACAGGCCCATCGCCACCCGCATGAAGAAGGCCTGCGGCATCTCGATGCGCTGCTCGTCGATGTGCAGGAAGTAGCGGTCGTACAGCGTCTGCAGGCCGAGGTAGTCGAACTGCAGGTCGCGCTCGGGCTTGAGCGCCGCGCCCAGCCGGGCGAGATCGAACTGCAGCAGCTTGTCGTCCAGCAGTTCGGCCTGCACGCCGCGCTTCACGAAGGCCGGGAAGTAGTCGGCGTAGGCGCCTGCCATGTCCGCGCCGTCGGCCTGGGGGCCGAGAATCTCGCGCCGGATCGTGTGCATCAGCAGGCGCGCCGTGGCGCGCGTATACCCCGGCTCCTTCTCGAGCAGCGTGCGCGCCGCCAGGATCATCGCCTTGTAGACCTCTTCCAGCGGCACGCCGTCGTACAGGTTGCGGCGCGTCTCGGCGAGGATCGGCTCGGGCCTGACATCGGCCCCGAGCCCGGCGCAAGCCTGCTCGACAAGCGCCTGCAGCGCCGCCATGTCCAGCGGCACGCGCCGGCCGCCCTCGGTGACGTGCAGCTCGGGCGCCGCCGCGGGGGCGACCTTCTCGGCCTGGCGCGCGCGTTCCTGGGCCCGCCGGTCGCGGTACAGCACGTAGGCACGCGCGACCTCGTGGTGACCGCCGCGCATCAGGCCGAGCTCGACCTGGTCCTGCACATCCTCGATGTGGAACGTGCCGCCGCCAGGACGCGAGCGCAGCATGGCGCGCACCACTGCCTCGGTGAGGCTGTCAACCGTCTCGCGCACGCTGGCCGACGCGGCCCCCTGCGTCCCGTGGACGGCCAGGAACGCCTTCATCAGCGCCACGGCGATCTTGCTCGGCTCGAAGGCGACCACCGCCCCGTTGCGCCGGATGATCTGGTAGGCCGAGTAAGCCGACGCCGCGCCCACGGCTGCGCCTTGCGGCAGATGCGCAGCGGCCGGCAGGTCCTGGCCCGTGATCATGACTGTCTGCATGTATTCCTCTGGAAAACGACACTCGAAGGAGGTGTGGGGGAAAGATGGCCCGGATGCGCATCAGGCGCACGCCGCGCACCGCGCGCGGCCACCGCTTCGACACTATATCTGGGGGCCCGGGGCCCTACAAGGCGCTACCGGTAGCGCCGCATCCGCAATTGCCCTATTTTGCGCGATCGCGCGAAAGCGTGCAGATCATTCGGCTTCCGGCTGCCCGTCTTCCGCGCCGATGCCCAGCCGGGCCATCCGGTAGCGCATCTGCCGCAGCGACAGGCCGATCCTCGCCCCGGCGGCCGTCCGGTTGTAGCGGTGGGCCTGCAACGCGCGCTCGAGGATGTCGCGCTCGATGCTGTCCAGGTGCGCCAACAAGTCGCGCGGCAGCTCCTCCGAAGCGCCTGCGCCCACTGCCGCCGGCACGGCCGGGGACGCCCCAGGCAGCACCTGTTGCCGCACCGGGTCCAGCATCAGGTCCTCGAGCTCGATGCGCTGCCCACCCGACAGCGCCAAGGCACGGTGCAGCAGGTTCTCGAGTTCGCGAACATTGCCAGGCAGCCGCTGCTGGGCGAGCACCTCCAGGCACTGTGGCCCGAGTTCGGGCACGGGCGCGATGCCGGCCTCGCGCGCGATCCTCTCGAGAAGGGCCTGGCAGATCGGCCCGATGTCCTCCACCCGCTCGCGCAGCGGCGGCACGTGGATCCGGATCACGTTCAGCCGGTAGTAGAGGTCCTGCCGGAAGCGCCCCGCCTGCACCTCTTCGGCGAGGTCCCGGTGGGTCGCGCTCACCAGGCGCACGTTGACCGGAACCTCGGCCACGGCCCCCACCGCGCGGACCGCGCGCTCCTGCACCGCACGCAGCAGCTTGCTTTGCATCGCCAGCGGCAGCTCTCCGAGCTCGTCGAGGAACAGCGTGCCGCCGTGTGCCGCCTGGAAAAAGCCCGGCCGCTCCTCGTTCGCACCGGTGAAGGCGCCCTTGCGGTGACCGAAGAACTCGGACTCGAGCAGCGCTTCGGGAATGGCCCCGCAGTTCACGGCCACGAACGGGCCGGCCGCGCGCGCCGAGCACGCGTGGATCGCCCGGGCCACGAGCTCCTTGCCGGTGCCGGACTCGCCGTGCACGAGCACCGGCGCCATGCTGCGCGACACCTTGTCCACCAGCTCGCGGACCTGCGCGAGGGCCAGTGACGCACCGGCCAGGCGCGCCAGCGCCGCAGCCCCCTCGGGAGCCTGTGGCACCGCACGCGAGGCTGCGCCCGCTACCCCCGGAGCCCCCGGCGGGGTGGCCGCCGCCGCAGGCCCGGCACCGTCAGCCGACAGCGGCCCGCGCGGCAGTCGCCCGAGCGCCGAGGCGATCACTGCGCGCAGCTGGCGCAGGTCCACCGGCTTGGTCAGGTAGTCGAAGGCACCCGCCTTCAGGGCCTCCACGGCGTTCTCGGGCGAGCCGAACGCGGTGATGACCACCGTGCGTTCGCCCCGGCCCCGCGCCTCCAGGCGTGCAAGCAGTTCCAGGCCTGTGCCGTCGGGCAGGCGCATGTCGGTCACGACCGCATCGAAGGGGCGCGCATCGAGCAACCGCCAGGCTTCCTCGACACCGGCCGCGCACTCGACGTCGTAGCCCTCGCGAACCAGTGCCAGCTCGTACAGCGTCAGCAGGTCCGGCTCGTCATCGACGACGAGCAGGCGATAGCGCGGAGTCTCGTTCACGGAAGGGCCACCTCGCCCGTCGCGGCACTGCCCGCCCGACGGATCACGATCACGAACGCGTTGCGGTGGCGCTCATCGGGGGCCTTCGCGCGAAACTCGATCGACGCGCCGTTGCGCTCGCACAGCTCCCGGCAAATATACAAGCCCAGGCCGGAGCCGCGGCTGCGGGTGGAGAAGAAGGGCTCGAACAGGTGACGTTCGACGGCGGCGGGGATCGGCTCGCCATCGCTTGCCAGCGCGATGACCGCGGTGGCTTCGTCCCGCACGGCCAGCCTCAGTTGCACCGAGCCCGCCGCCCCCGAGCCGTGACGGCGCGCGTTGTCCAGCAGGTTCACCAGCACACGCCTGAGGTGTTCGGCATCGAAGTCCACGGGCAGCGGCCCGGCCGGGAGGTCCAGCCGCACCAGGCCACCGTCGCCCCTCTCGATCCCGCAGGCAGCCGCCCAGTCCGAGACGATGCCCGCCACCTCGGCGCGCGCGTCCACACGGGAATCGCCGGCCCCCGATGGCACGGCCACCGTAGCGAGCACATCCTCGACGATGCGCTGCAGGCGCCGCACGTTGTCCGCCACCATGCGCGCGAGCTGTTGCTGCTGCGGGGTACCCGCGTCTTCGGCCAGCAGCTGGTTGGCCTGGGCGATGGCGGCAAGCGGGTTGCGGATCTCGTGCGCGATTCCCGCCGACATGCGCCCCATCGCCGCGAGCTTGTCCTGGCGGGCCCGCGCCTCCACGGTGCGTACGTCCTCGATGAACAACACGCAGTGGTCCTCGTCTTCCGCGGCCTCGAGCGGGCCCGTGGAAGGGCCGGCGGTGTTGCGCGAAAAGCGCATGCGCACGATCACTGCGCGCCGGATGCCTTCCGGAAACCGCAACTCGAGCACCCGCCCGGCCTCCGGCCACGGCTCACCGCCCAGCGCGGACTCCACACCCTGCGCGAGCCCGCTCCAGCAGGCCTGCTGCGTCAATGCGAAGGGGGGCTGCGGCGCCATCTCGCTGCCGGAGATCAGCAGCCGCGCCGCGGGGTTTGCGGCACGCACGCGCAGCCGCCGGTCCACCACCAGCACGCCCTCGGTCATCTCGTCGAGCACGAGCCGGTTGAGCCGGGCCTGGCGCCGTGCCAGCTCGAGGCTGCCCGCCGCAGCCTGCTCCTCGCGCAGCAGCCGTCCGGCAAGCTCGCTCGTGAGCAGCGCGATCACGAAGAAGCCTATGCCCGTGAAACCCTGCTGCGCCACGATCGCCAGCCCGTCCGGCGAGACCAGCGACGCGCGCCAACCCACGGCCAGCAGCACGAGGGACACCGCCGCTGCGGTGCCCAGAGCCAGCACGCGCGAGGTCAGCACCCCCGACATCAGCACCGGCAGCGCCAGCAGGGCCGTGTAGCTCGAGGTGGCATCGGCGTGCAGGAGGTGCAGCGTGAAGAACGCGAGCAGGTCGACGCCGATCGTCAGCAGCCAGCGGGCCTGCAGCCCCGTGTCGCGCCGGTCCGGCTGCAGCAGCGTGCGCGTGAAGGGCAGTGCCCACATGCCCACCGTCTGCGCCGCGTACGCCCACGCCACGAACCCCGCGGCGGTCGACATGGACAAGCCAAAGCCCGGGCCGAGCCACTGCACGCCCACGAGCGCGGCAGCCACGAGCACCCGCGCGGCCCCATACAGGCCGAGGATGCGGCGCAGTGAGGCCTCTCCCGACCACCCCGGGTCCGCGTCTTCGGGGGACGCGAGCAGGCCCTCGGGCAAGCCCGCGGCGGGCTCGGCCCGCGCACGGGCGTCGTGCCGGGGCGCGCTTCGGCGGTCAACCTGCCGGCGTTCGCCCTGTCGGCGGTCGCCCGCGCGAGGGTCGGCAGGACCGGAGTCGGTGCTCATCCCTGACGAGGCCCGGCCGATGCATGCTCCGTGCTGCAGTAGGGCCGCCCGCCCGCACGCACCGCGTCCGAGCCCGGCAGGTGAACGCCGCAATGCGCGCAGCGCACCATCTCCTCGCCCTCGGCGCGCGCGGGCTGCCGGGTCGCACGGGGTGGGGTGCCCTCGCCTCGGCGGCCTGCACGCGCGCGGGAAAGCAGCGCCCACAGCCCCACCACCACCACCAGCAAGACGACGAAGAGCTTGGCCATTGCCTCGTGCCGCCGCGCGCCGTTCAACCGCCGCGCTCGAGCAGCACCTCGAGCACGAAGCGCGAGCCCACGTAGGCGAGTTGCAGCACGATCACGCCGGCGTACAGCCAGCGCGTGGCCTGTTGCCCGCGCCAGCCGCGCCAATGCCGGCCGGCCAGCAGCGCGGCGAAGATCACCCAGCTGAGGATCGACAGCACCGTCTTGTGGTCCCAGCGCCAGTGCTCTGCCGTCCATGCCCCGAGCAGGATGGCCGCCGAGAGCACGACGAAGCCCGCCTGCACGAACAGGAAGGTGAGCCGCTCCAGTTGCAGCAGAGGCAGCCCGAGCGGGCCGGTCAGGCCCTTGCGCAGGCGCAGCCGACGCTCGGCACTGTCGAGCAACAACCCATGCAGCACGGCCGCGCCGAACAGGCCATAGGAAGCCACGCCGAGCAGCCAGTGCACCGAGGCCCAGCGGCTGCCCAGCACGCGTGGCTCGCCCGGGAAGACGAGCTCGAGCACCACCGCAGCCGCGCCGAGCACGGCGAGGGCGCGGCGCACACCCGGCACGGGCAGCAGCCGGCTCTCCCAGGCGTGCACCAGGAGCACCGCACACACGGTCAGCGACAGCACCGGCCCGAAACCCAGGCGCACGCTTCCGGGGCCTGCTCCGCCGATCTCCAGGGCCAGCAGCGCGGCGTGGGCCGCAATGGCGCCCATCAGCCAACGCGGCGCGTGCTTCCCCAGCGCCGTCCCCGGCCAGGCCGCACAGGCGTAACCGGCCAGGGCCAGCAGCGCCAACAGCAGGACCCAGGGCCCGGGCAGGGCGGCAGATAGAATCATTTCGCGAGTTTACTTTCGGCGCTCCCCACATGGCTTCCACCCTCTCCGAACGTCTGTCGCGCCTCGTCAAGACGATGCGCGGGCAGGCGCGTATCACGGAAGCGAACGTGCAGGACATGCTGCGCGAGGTGCGCATGGCACTGCTGGAGGCCGACGTCGCGCTGCCGGTGGTGCGCGACTTCATCGCGCGGGTGAAGGAGAAGGCCCTCGGCCAGGAGGTGATCGGCTCGCTCAACCCGGGCCAGGCCTTCGTGGGCATCGTGCACCGCGAGCTCGCGCACACGATGGGTGCAGTCGATGCTTCGGGCACGCCGCTGCCGGGCGCCGCGGAGTTG
>JBDKFA010000353.1:0-3419 GCA_039798945.1 Pseudomonadota bacterium | reverse complement strand
ATGGCCTGGTCGGTGAGCGACAAGGCGTCGCGCATCGAACCCCGTGCTGCGCGCCCGAGCAGGCGCAGCGAGCCCTCGTCCCACGGCACCTGCTCGGCGTCGAGCACCTGCGCCAGGTGTTCGCGCACCACCTCCGGCGACAGCGGCCGCAGGTTGAACTGCAGGCAGCGGCTCAGCACCGTGGGCAGCATCTTCTCCGGGTCGGTCGTGGCGAGCACGAACTTGAGGTAGTCCGGCGGCTCCTCCAGGGTCTTGAGCAGCGCGTTGAAGGCATCCTTCGTGAGCTGGTGCGCCTCGTCGATCATGAACACCTTGAAGCGCCCGACGCTGGGCTTGTAGGCCGCACGCTCGATGAGGTCGCGCACCTCGTCGATGCTCCGGTTGGAGGCGGCGTCGAGCTCGATGTAGTCGATGTAGCGGTCCGCATCGATCTGCGTGCAGGCCGCGCAGATGCCGCAAGGCTCCGCCGTCACACCCCCCTGCCCGTCCGGGCCGGTGCAGTTCAGGCTCTTGGCAAAAATGCGCGAGACGGTGGTCTTGCCGATGCCGCGCGTACCGGTGAACAGGTACGCGTGATGCAGCCGGCCGCTGCGCAGGGCGTTGCCGAGCGCGCGCACCACATGCTCCTGCCCGGCCATTTGCGCGAAGTTGCGCGGCCGGTACTTGCGGGCGAGGACGAGTGTGCTCACCCACCGATTCTACGGGCGGCCACCCGGCCTGACAGGGCCGACGATGGCCCGTCCTGCCGAATCGGATAATGCGCGGATGGACGCTTCCGGACCCGCCCCGCTGACCTACGGACAGGCCGGCGTCGACTACGACCTCATCGACCCTCTGAAGGTCGCCGCGCAGCGCGCAGCCGCGGCCACGGCCCGCCAGCTCGCGCCACACGGCCTGCAGGAGGTGGCAGCCTCGCGCGGGGAATCGGCGTACGTCGTCGATGTGGGACCCTTCTACCTCGCGAGCATCGTCGAGTGCCTGGGCAGCAAGGCCCTGGTGGCCGACGAGATGCAGCGGCTCACCGGGCGCTCGTTCTATTCGGCCATCGCGCAGGACACGATCGCGATGGCCGTCAACGACCTCATCACCGTGGGGGCCACGCCGCTTCTGGTGCAGGCCTACTGGGCCGCAGGCGCAAGCCAGTGGTTCGAGGACGCCGAACGGGCACAGGCGCTGGTGCGGGGCTGGCAGGCCGCATGCGAGCGCTGCGGCGTGTCCTGGGGCGGCGGCGAGACGCCTGCACTCGCCGGCATCGTCGAGCCCGGGCGGATCGACCTCGCCGCCAGCTGCGTGGGCTGGGTGCAGCCGAAGCAACGCCTGACGCTCGGCGAGCGGCTCGGCCCGGGCGATGCGATCGTGCTGCTCGGCTCCAGCGGCATCCACGCCAACGGGCTGAGCCTCGCACGCAAGCTGGTCGAGCGCCTGCCCGACGGATGGCTGACGCCGGTGGAGCCCGGCGGGCCCACGTACGGCGAAGCGCTTCTCGCCCCGACCACGCTGTACCCGCCCGTCACTGAGGCGCTGCACCGGGCCGGGGTGCGGGTGCACTACAGCGCCAACATCACGGGCCACGGGTGGCGCAAGCTGCTGCGCCACCCGAAGGCCCTCACCTACCGCATCGGCGCCGTGCCACCGGTGCCGGCGGTTCTGCGTTTCATCCAGCGGCATGCGGCGCTGGATGACGAGGAGGCCTACGGAACGTTCAACATGGGAGCCGGTTTCGCCCTCTTCGTGGCGGCCGAGGACGCGTCGCGAGCGGTACAGGCGGCACAGGCCGAGGGCGTGCCGGCGTGGGTGGCCGGGCACGTCGAGGAGGGGCCCAAGCAAGTCGTCGTCGAGCCCCTGGGCCTCGTGTTTGGGGGGGACAGCCTGTCCCTGCGCTGAGTCGGGGTGCCGACCCTCCCCTACAATTGGCGTTGACGGGCCTCCCCGCATGGAAGCGCGCCCAACCGGGTCAGGTGGGGAACCAAGCAGCCCTAAGCGTGGCAACCAGTGCCGGGGTCAGGCTCGTCACCTTTTCATTTCCTGGCCGACCGCGGCCGGCCGCACCAGAAGCACCCCTCCATGAGCAGCGACTCGATCAAGCACGTCACGGACGCCTCCTTCGAGACCGACGTCCTCCACGCCGACAAGCCCGTCCTCGTCGACTACTGGGCCGAATGGTGCGGCCCCTGCAAGATGATCGCGCCGATCCTCGACGAGGTCTCGCGCGACTACGGCGAGCGGCTGCAGGTCGCGAAGATGAACGTGGACGAGAACAGCGAGGTGCCCGGCAAGCTCGGGATCCGCGGCATCCCCACGCTGATGCTGTTCAAGGGTGGCCAGCTCGTGGCCACCAAGGTCGGCGCACTGCCGAAGGCGCAGTTGACGGCCTTCATCGACAGCCACCTATAATCGACCCCAGCCTCGGGGCTAGCAGGCGCACGGCGCCTCACCGCCCCAGGCCGCGTCAGCGGGCGTCACGCACATGCGTGGCCCGCGCTTGACGGACCCGGGCGGCATGCGCCGCCACCATGACGAGGTCCGGCTCTCCTGCGCTTTTCCCCGGCCCCTCCGGCAGCGTGTCCACACGCTGCCGCGTCACGGCCCCGGATGCTCCCGCGCCCCAGGGTCCGGTACCCTTCCCGAGGGAACCCCACGATGCATTTGTCCGAACTGAAGGCCCAGCACGTCTCCGAGCTCATCAAGATGGGCGAGGCGCTGGAGATCGAGAACGTGAGCCGCCTGCGCAAGCAGGAGCTGATGTTCGCGATCATGAAGAAGCGCGCCAAGGCGGGCGAGCAGGTCTTCGGCGATGGCGTGCTCGAGGTGCTGCCCGACGGCTTCGGCTTCCTGCGCTCGCCCGACACCAGCTACATGGCGAGCACCGACGACATCTACCTCTCGCCCAGCCAGGTGCGGCGCTTCAACCTGCACACCGGCGACATGGTCGAGGGCGAGGTGCGCGTGCCCAAGGACGGCGAGCGCTACTTCGCGCTCGTGAAGGTCGACCGCGTGAATGGCCTGACGCCCGAGGAGAACAAGCACAAGATCATGTTCGAGAACCTGACGCCCTTGTTCCCCAAGGAGCAGTTCAAGCTCGAGCGCGACATCAAGGCCGAGGAGAACATCACCAGCCGGATCATCGACCTCGTGGCCCCGATCGGCAAGGGCCAGCGCGCACTGCTCGTCGCCCAGCCCAAGACGGGCAAGACGATGATGATGCAGCATCTCGCCCACGCACTGGTCGCCAACCACCCCGAGGTCCACCTCATCGTCCTGCTCGTCGACGAGCGCCCCGAGGAAGTGACAGAAATGCAGCGCACCGTGCGCGGCGAAGTCATCAGCTCGACCTTCGACGAGCCGGCCGCCCGCCACGTGCAGGTCGCTGAAATGGTGATCGAGCGCGCCAAGCGGCTGGTCGAGCTCAAGAAGGACGT
>JBDKFA010000352.1:0-74593 GCA_039798945.1 Pseudomonadota bacterium | reverse complement strand
GAACAATCTCCACTTCATGCGCCGAGCGTCCGGCGCAAATTGGCGGGGGCGATCCTCAATGCCTCGCGGTACTTCGCGACGGTGCGCCGCGCGACCTGGATGCCTTGCTCTTCGAGCATCTGCGAGATCTGGCTGTCCGAGAGCGGCTTGGCCACGTCTTCGGCCGCGACCAGCTGCTTGATCAGCGCACGCACCGCAGTGCTCGAGGCATTGCCGCCGGCGTCGGTGTTCAGCGACGAGCCGAAGAAGTACTTCAGCTCGAAGGTGCCGAACGGCGTGTTCATGTACTTGGCCGTGGTGACGCGCGAGATGGTGGACTCGTGCAGGCCGAGCTCGTCGGCGATCTCGCGCAGCACGAGCGGCTTCATCGCGATCTCCCCGTGCGTGAAGAACGCGCGCTGGCGCTCTACGATGGCCTGGCTCACGCGCAGGATGGTGTCGAAGCGCTGCAGCACGTTCTTCACGAACCAGCGCGCCTCCTGCAGCCGGGCCGAGAGCCCGGCGTGCGAGCCGCTGCGCGGACCGCGCAGCGCGGAAGCATAGAGGTCGTTGACGCGCAGCCGGGGCATCACGTCCGGGTTCAGCGACACCTTCAGGGATCGTCCGGAGCGCTGCACGATGACGTCGGGTACGACGACGAGCGACTCCGCATCGGCGAACGGCCGGCCCGGCTTGGGCTCGCAGCCCGCGATCAGCGCATGGGCTTCGCGCAGCAACGCCTCGTCGGCACCGGTCAGCGCGGAAAGCCGCTTCAGGTCGCGCCGGGCGAGCAGTTCCAGGTGCTGCGCGGCAATGGCCAGCGCCACCTCGCGCGCCGCAGAGGCGGGACGGGTGCGCAGCTGCAGCTGCAGGCATTCTGAAAGTGAGCGCGCGCCCACTCCGATCGGATCGAGCTGCTGCAGCCACGACAGGCCGCAGCGCAGCTGGCTCAACAGGTTCTCGTAGGCCCCTGCGTCGTCGTCCTGTGCGTCGTCCTGTCCACCGGACGGAGCACCTCCGCCTGGCACCGCAGCCCCGCCGAACCAGTCTGCCGCCAGTTCCTCGAGCGGGTCGGCCAGGTAGCCGTCGTCGTCGAGCGAATCGATCAGCAGACGCACTGCGGCGCTGTCCTCGGGCGCGAGCCGCAGCCCGGGCAGCTGGGCACGCAGGTGCTCGGCGAGCGTGGCGGCACTGGCGGCGCGCTCGCGCGGCGCGTCGTCGTCGTCGCCCGCGCCGCTGCCCGCCGCGCCGAGGGAAGGCAGCTCGCGCACGCCATCGAAGTCATCGGCCTCGGTGCCGTTTTCCCAGTCCTCGCGCAGCGGGGTGCCGAAGTCGGCGCTGCTCATCTCCGCGAGGGCTTCGGCCCCGTCTTCGGTCTCGGTGCCCCCGCCGGCTGCGCCGGTCTCGGCAGCGCCCTGCGCGTCGGCCTCGCGCGAGGCCGGAGCGTCGGGTGCGCGTGCGCGTTCGAGCGCCGCCTCCCAGGGCGGCGTGGCGTCTTCCTCGAGCTCGAGGAAGGGGTTGAGCTCGAGCATCTGCCCGACCTCCTGGTGCAGCTCGAGCGTGGACAGCTGCAGCAGCCGGATCGACTGCTGCAGCTGCGGCGTGAGCGCCAGGTGCTGGGACAGCCGAACTTGCAGCGCGGCCTTCATGCCGCACCCGTCGAGCGCGCGCGCGCCACTGTCGGCCTCACATCCGGAAGTGCTCGCCGAGGTAGACGCGCCGAACCTGCGGGTCCTCGACGATGTGCGCGGGGGTGCCTTCGGCCAGCACCGAACCCTCGTTGATGATGTAGGCGCGGTCGCAGATGCCGAGGGTCTCGCGCACGTTGTGGTCGGTGATCAGCACGCCTATGCCGCGCGCGCGCAGGAAGCCGATGATGCGCTGGATCTCGAGCACCGCGATCGGGTCGACGCCGGCGAAGGGCTCGTCCAGCAGGATGAAGCGGGGTTGGGTGGCCAGGGCGCGTGCGATCTCCACGCGGCGGCGCTCGCCGCCGGACAGTGCGAGTGCCGGGGTGTCGGCGAGCTTGTCGATCGCCAGCTCGTGCAGCAGTCCGTGCAGCCGCTCCTCGATCACCGCGTCGCCCAGCCGGCGACCGTCGCTGCCGTGTTGCAGCTCGAGCACCGCGCGCACGTTCTCCTGCACGTTGAGCTTGCGAAAGATCGAGGCCTCCTGGGGCAGGTAGGACAGCCCGAGCTGGGCGCGCCGGTGCATCGGCAGGTGGGCCACCGGCTGGCCGTCGATCGCAATGGTGCCGGCATCCGCGCGCACCAGGCCCACGACCATGTAGAAGGTGGTCGTCTTGCCTGCGCCGTTCGGGCCGAGCAGCCCCACGACCTCGCCCGCCCCGACGGCCAGGTGCACGTCGCGCACGACCTGGCGCGCGCCGTAGCGCTTTTGCAGCCCCGAGGCGGCGAGCACGCGGTCGGTTCCGCTCGCCGATGTCACTTCTTCGGGTCCCCGAGCGTGCGCGCGGGCTTGAGCGGCAGCGGCTCCGCACGCGGTGCCGCCGGCGGGGAGGAGGCCGCCGGCGCCGGGCTGAAGATCGCGCGCACGCGGCCCGAGGGGTTGGCGGCAGAGGGCGCGCCGCCTTCCACAGCCAGCGTCTCCGTGCGGCTGTTCCAGGTGATGCGCGCGCCCAGTGTCTCATCGACGACCACCCCGCCGCGCAGCCGCCTCAGCGCCGCCTGGCCGATGAAGCGCAGCGTCTCCGTGCCACCGTCGTACTCGATGCGCTCGGCCTGCGCCTGGACGTGCTCGTCCACGCCGTCGCGCTTTTGCCGAAAACTCGCCAGTTGACCTGGCGCCCCGAGCGCCAACGCCGTGCGCGGACCGCCGGAAGGGTCGCGCACCTCGATGCGTTCGGCCCGGATCAACAGGGTGCCCTGCGAGATCAGGGCGTTGCCACTGAACACGGTGACGCCGCGCTGCGTATCGATCGTGCCCTCGCGGTCGGCCTCGATGACCATCGGCTGCTGCCGATCGGCACGCTCGGCCAGCGCCGGCGCGGGCACGGCCCCGCCCAGCAGCGCTGCTGCCCACACGCAGGCAAGCAGCGACGGGGTGCGGTCGGAGGGGGCGGTGCGGGTCATGTGAGCAGGCCGGGTCGTGCCGAAAGCGAGCCTGGGCATCCAGCCCGGGGCGGCAAGGCACGGAACTTGCATGCCCATTCTAGCCTGAGCATCCGATGCCGACGCGCCACGCCCCCTAACCCGGTGTGACCGGGCCGGGCCGGGCCGGGCCTGACAGCCCGGCGCCTGGACCGCCTGCGTGCCGCTCAGGTGCCCCTCAGGGGCCCCTCAGGTGCGGCTGCGTACCCGCTTGATGAGGAAGTCCGCCACGGCCAGTGCCGCCTCGTTGGAGCCGGCCAGCGAGCCTGCCGTGTAGAAGCGGCCCTGCACGCCGATCGTCGGTACCCCGTCGATCTTGTAGGCGTCGGCGAGCTGGCGCGCCTGGCGCATCTTGGTTTGCACGCTGAACGAGCGGCTGAACTCGGCGAAGCGCGCGGTGTCCACGCCCTGGGCCTTCAGGAAGGCGACCTGGTCGGCTTCGCGCTCCAGGCGCTGCGTCTGCTGGTGGATGGCGAGGAAGACACGGCGGTGCATGGCCTCGAGCTGGCCCATGGCTTCCAGCGTGTAGAACAGGCGCTGATGCGACTCGTGCACCGCGCTGAAGGCCACCGGAATGCGCCGAAAGGTCACGTCGGGCGGCAGGCGCCGCACCCAGGCCTCCAGCGCCGGCTCGAGGGCGTGGCAGTGCGGGCAGCCATACCAGAAGAACTCGACGACGTCGATCTTGCCGGCAGGCGCCGCCACCGGCGCGGCGGGGTTCACGCGCACATAGTGACGGCCCTCGACGGGAGCCGCCGCCTGGGCCCAGGCGTGGGCGGTACCGAGCAGGGTGGCCCCGGCGGCCAGGCAGGAGGAGAAGTGGCGGCGATCCATGGTAGTCAGCAGGCAGGGTGGGAAGAGCGGTCGCAAGCGTGGCCGCAAGGGTGACCGAAAGACGGCCGCAAGGTGGCTGTCAGGGTGACCGGTACAGAGGGCGCATTGTGCCCAACGCTGCCGGGCCTCGGTCGGTTGACCCGCCTTGGCGTTGATCTGACTCCGGCCGGCCGGTTCCGTGCTGCCCTCCGGCCCGGGCCCGGGCCCGCGGCGCGGGGTCAGGGCGCGCCGCGCTCGGCGCGCAGCACCACGGCCTCGATGCCCGAGGCTGCCAGCCGGTCGCGGGCAGCCTCGGCGTCGGCGGGCTTGTCGAAGGGGCCCAGGCGCACCCGGTAGACGGTGCGCCCGGACGACTGCGCACGCTCGACGACGCGCGCCTCCAGCCCAAGCAGCCCCACCTTCGCCCGCTGGGCTTCGGCTTCCTCCGCACGCTGGAAGGCTCCCGCCTGCACGAGGTAGAGCTCGCCCGGGCGCGGTGCGCCGGCCTTGGCGTCACCCTTGGCTTCGCCGGACTTGGGCTCGACGCGTACGGCCGAGGCGGACGTGGCCGGTACCGCGGCCCCGGCCAGGATGGCTGCCGGGTCACGCGCGGACTGGCCTGGCCCGGCGGCCGCCGAGGCGGCTGCGCCAGCGCCGGAAGCCGCGGATGCCGCGGCGGCGGAAGCAGGCGCCGCCGCCGGCCGCACGCCCTTGCCTGGAAGCGCGGCATTCGGGTCCCAGTTGCGGTTCTTCGCCGCCTCGGCGGCGTCCTGCTCGGCCGTGCGCTGCGGCAACTTGTCGACGAAGGGCACTGGCGTCTTCGTGACGTACAGCGCCACCGCCAGCGCCACCGCCAGGCCCGTCACGAGCCCGGCGAGGAAGCCGGGCAGGAAAGCCCCGCGCTGCGCGCGGGCCGTCATGCCGAGGGCTCCTCGGCCGGACGGGACATCGCCGCAGGCGCGCCCGCGCCCAGCAGCGCAAGCGCCGAGGCGAGCACCTGGCGCGTGGCCGCCAAGAGCGCCATGCGCGCGCGGGTGAGCGCCGCGTCGCCCTCCACCAGGAACTTCTCGGCCACGTAGTAGCTGTGCACGAGCGCGGCGAGCTCGCGCAGGTAGAAGGCCACGTCGTGCGGCGCGAGCTCGGCCGCGGCGCGCGCCAGCATGGCCGGGTACTCGGCGAGCTTGAGCATCAGCGCCGACTCGGCGGGTGCCACCAGGCGCGCAAGTTCGGCCTGCTCGGCCAGGGTGTGAAGGACTCCGCCGTGCTCCTCCTGCCAGCGAGCCAGCACCGAGCAGATGCGCGCGTGCGCGTACTGCACGTAGAACACCGGGTTCTCGTCGTTGGCCTTGAGCGCGAGGTCGATGTCGAAGGTGAACTCGGTGTCGGCCTTGCGGCTGGCCAGGAAGAAGCGCACCGCGTCGCGGCTCGTCCAGTCGATCAGGTCGCGCAGCGTCACGTAGCTGCCCGCGCGCTTGGAGATCTTCACCTCCTGGCCGCCGCGCACGACGGTGACCATCTTGTAGAGCACGTAGTCGGGGTAGCCGGCGGGGATGCCCACCCCCGCGGCCTGCAGCCCCGCGCGCACGCGCGCCACCGTGCCGTGGTGGTCGGTCCCCTGGACGTTGATGACCTTCGTGTAGCCACGCTCGAACTTGGAGATGTGGTACGCGACGTCGGGCACGAAGTAGGTGTAGGTGCCGTCGGACTTGCGCATCACGCGGTCCTTGTCGTCGCCGTAATCGGTGCTGCGCAGCCACAGCGCGCCGTCGCGCTCGTAGGTGCGGCCCGAGGCGACGAGACGCTGCACGGCGTCTTCCACGCGGCCGTCGGTGTAGACGCTGGACTCCAGGTAGTACTGGTCGAAATGCACGCCGAAGGCGCGCAGGTCGAGGTCCTGCTCGTGGCGCAGGTAGGCCACCGCGAACTCGCGGATGCCGTCCAGGTCGTCCGGGTCGCCCGAGGCGGTGGTGGCGCGGTCGTCGGCGTGCACCGTCTTGCGCGCGGCGAAGTCTGCCGCGATGTCGGCGATGTAGTCGCCGTTGTAGGCCTGCTCGGGCCACTGCACATCGCCGGGCTTGAAGCCGCGCAGGCGGGCCTGCGTGGACAGCGCCAGCGTGTGGATCTGCACGCCCGCGTCGTTGTAGTAGAACTCGCGGTGCACCTGCCAGCCTTGGGTTGCCAGCAGGTGGCACAGGCTGTCGCCGAGCGCGGCATTGCGCCCGTGGCCCACGTGCAGCGGGCCCGTGGGGTTGGCCGAGACGAACTCCACCATCACGCGCTGGCCGTTGGCCGGCTTGAAGCCGTAGCAGTCGCCGGCTCGCAGCACCTCGGCGACGACGGCCTGCTTGGCGGCGGCCGCCAGGCGCAGGTTGATGAAGCCCGGGCCGGCGATCTCGAAGGCCTGCACGTACTGCACACAGGCGCTCTGGCGCTCGAGGGCCTGCACCAGAGCCTGTGCGACCTCGCGCGGGTTGCGGCGCAGCGGGCGAGCGAGCGCCATGGCGCAGGTGATGGCGAGGTCGCCGTGGGCGGCCTGGCGGGGGGTTTCGAAGACGGCGGGCACGTCGCTGCCCGGGGCCACCTCGGCCAGCGCCGCTCGCAACGCCTCCAGCAGCGCATGTTGGGCCTGTTGCATGGGGAGGGATTCTACGGTCCGGGGGCGAAGTGGGCGGGCTTTGCCGCGCTGCTCCCCGCATCGGTGCGCCGCCGCTGCGGCAGCATTGGCCGAGCCGGTGTGGGCCCGCGGGCCGCGACCCGCGTGCGCATCTGCGCACCGGCGCACCTGCGGCTGGCTGTCTCCCGGCGGCTCCCCCGCTTTCCTCCCGCGCGCGCACGATGTCCGAATCCAGCCTGTTGCCTTCCCCTGCACTTCCCCGGCAGATCGGCCGCTACCGCGTGCGTGCCCGCATCGGCGAGGGGGCCACGAGCGAGGTCTTCCTCGCCGAAGACGGGTTTCGCGGGCGTGACGTGGCCGTCAAGCGACTGAGGCTGGCCGCCGCGGGCAGCGAGGACATCGACGCGCACCACGCCGGCCGCTTCTTCGCCGCCGAGGCAGCGCTCGTCGGGCGGCTCGCGCACCCGAACATCGTGCAGCTGCTGGACGCCGCCACCGACGGCGCGCAGCCCTACCTCGTGATGGAGCACGTGGCCGGCGAGACGCTCAAGCACTGGTGCCGGCCGGACCGGCTCATGTCGCTCGAGCAGATCGTGGAAGTGGGCTTCAAGTGCGCCAGTGCGCTCGGCTACTGCTGGCGCCAGGGGCTGATCCACCGCGACATCAAGCCGGCCAACGTGCTGTGTGTGACGGACCCGTCCGGCACCGAGGTCCAGGAGGTGAAGATCACCGACTTCGGCAGCGTGCTCAACCTGGGCTCGGACCATACCCAGGTGCTGCGCGTGGGCTCGCTCAGCTACATGGCGCCCGAGCAGCTCGAGGGCATCGAGCTCGACGCGCGCGCGGACATGTACGCGCTGGCGGCGGTGATGTACCAGCTGGTCTGCGGGCGCCCGCCGGTGCAGGCGCCCACGCAGGCGGCGATGTTGCAGGCGATCGCGCACGGCGAGGTCGCCTCGCTCGTCGGCCAGAGGGAGGGCGTGACGCCGGCGCTGGACAACTTCCTGCGCCGCGCGCTCTCGCGCCGGCGCGAGGAGCGCCCCGCCACGTGGGAGGCTTTCGCCAGCGGGCTGGCTGCGCTCGTGCGCTGGCAGCAGGTGCCCCGCGCCACGACGCAAAGCGTGCTGGACTCCGAGCGCTTCAGCCTGCTGCGCGCGCTCGAGTTCTTCGCCGACTTCGACGACGTGCAGTTGTGGGAGGTGGCGCGGCGCGCGCGCTGGCAGCGTTTCGCGCGCGGCGAGCACATCTACCGAAAGGGCGAGGTGGGCAGCAGCTTCCACATCATCGCGCAGGGTCAGGTCGAGGTGTTCCGCGAAGGCCGCCTCGTGGCGAGCATGGATGCCGGGACGTCGGTGGGCGAGATGTCCTACCTGGCGCCGAACCCGGCGCTGCGCACGCACAGCGCCGACGTGGTGGCCAGCCAGCCCGCCACCACCGTGTGCTTCACGCCCGACAGCCTGCGCCAGACGACGCTGGGCACGCGTTCGCGCTTCGATGCGGCCTTCATCAAGGTGCTGGTGCGCAGGCTGCACGCGGCGCAGGAGAGCCTCGCGCAGGCACGCGCGGCCGACCCGGTGGCGGCAGTGTCACCCGGGGCTGTGCCGTCGCGGGGTGGGCCTGCCCGCCCGCAGCCGCAGCCGCAGCCGCGCGACCGCAGCCGCTCTGCACCGAGGCCGTTTGCCGAGTCGCGATTGGGCTGAGTGGCGGGCCTGCCCGCGTGTTCCCGCGGGGCCACGGCCGGGTTTCCAGGGATAGGTGCGTCGGGTGCGGGTCTGGTGCAATCGGCGCCGGCGTGTGCCTACGCCTTGCCCGTTCACCCCTTTCTCACCCCTCGTACGGACGCGGCCCGAGTGGCTGGCGCCGGCGCACCTGGAGATTCCGATGAAGACCCTGCTCACCGCTGCTGCCCTTGCCCTCGGCCTGCTCGCCAGCCCGGCCGCATTCGCCGATGCGAAGGCGATGTGCGAGAAGTCGGCTGCCGACAAGAAGCTCGCTGGCGCGGCCAAGGACAGCCACATCAAGAAGTGCATCGCCGACGCGGGCGGCGCGGCCGGTTCCGCCCAGGCCGCGTGCGAGAAGTCGGCTGCCGACAAGAAGCTCGCTGGCGCGGCCAAGGACAGCCACATCAAGAAGTGCGTCGCCGACGCGGCCGGCGCCAAGAAGTGACGCTTCCCGGCGCGGCTCAACTCGCCCAGTAGCCGGGCTCGCCGAAGCGCGACTTCACGAAGTCGATCCACACGCGCACGCGCAGCGGCAGGTGCTTGGCGTGCGCGAACACGGCGTAGATGCCGTTAGGCGGCGCCGCGAACTCCTCCAGCAGCACCTGCAGCCGACCCGCGGCGACGTCTGCGGCCACCTCCCAGGTGCTGCGCCAGGCGATGCCCAGGCCCGCCAGGCACCAGCCATGCAGCACCTGGCCGTCGCTGCAGTCCAGCCGCCCGCGCGGGCGCAGGTGCGTGAGCTGGCCGTCCACGCGGAACGCCCAGCCGCGGGTCTGGCTCGCCTCCGAGCTCAGCGTCAGGCAGGCGTGGCGCGCGAGGTCGGCCGGGTGCCGCGGCACGCCGGCGCGCTGCAGGTAGGCGGGAGCCGCCACGCACAGCCGGCGGTTGTCGGCCAGGCGCACGCTGACTAGGCTCGAGTCGGGCAGGTCGCCCACGCGGATCGCGCAGTCGTAGCCTTCGTTGACGAGGTCCACCACGCGGTCCGAGAGGTTCAGCGAGACGCTCACCTCCGGATGCTCGGCCAGGAAGGCCGGCACCAGCGGCGCCACGTGGCGGCGCCCGAAGCCCGCGGGCGCGGTGATGCGCAGGTGGCCGCTCGCGCGCACGCCGCCTGCGCTCACCGCCGCCTCGGCGCTGGCCAGCTCGCCCAGCACGCGCTGGCAGTCCTCGAGGAACGCGGCACCTTCGTAGGTGAGCGTGATGCGGCGCGTGGTGCGCACGAGCAGCTTCACGCCCAGACGCTCTTCCAGCGCATCGATGCGCCGGCCGATGACCGCCGGGGCCACACCCTCGGCCAGCGCGGTGGCCGTCAGCGTCCCCTTGGTGGCGACCGCGACGAAGGATTCCAGCTGCTTGAGCTTGTCCATCGAGCGACAATTATCCCGAGTTTTGCGTTTTCTGCACGAATGAATGAATTCCCGGAGAATTACTGAATCGCGGGGTATCGAATAAAACCCCGCACGCTGGACCACGTGTCTGCCAGTCTTTCCTCCTTCCATCCCACTTTTTCCCGCTCCCAGGAACCCGTCATGACGTCGCGCACTTCCCTCCATGGCCTGCAGGTGGCCACCGTGCTGAAGGACTTCGTCGAGCAGCGCGTGCTGCCCGGCACGGGCATGGCCGCCGAGGCCTTCTGGCAGGGCTTTGCCCAGATCGTGCGCGACCTCGCGCCGCGCAACGCGGCCTTGCTGGCCGAACGCGACCGACTGCAAGCCGAGCTCGACGCCTGGCACCGCGCGCATCCGGGCCCGATCCGGGCCATGAAGTCCTACCGCGCCTTCCTGCACAAGATCGGCTACCTGGTGCCGGTGCCGGAGAAGGTGAAGGTGACGACCAAGAACGTGGACACCGAGATCGCGGCGCAGGCCGGCCCGCAGCTCGTGGTGCCGATCACGAACGCGCGCTACGCGCTGAACGCAGCCAACGCGCGCTGGGGGTCGCTGTACGACGCCCTCTACGGCACCGATGCGCTGCCCGAGGACGACGGCTGCGAACGCGGCGGCTACAACCCGCGGCGCGGTGCGAAGGTGATCGAGTACGCGCGCCACGTGCTCGACCGCTGCGTGCCGCTGGCGCGCGGCTCGCATGTGGGCAGCACCGGCTACCGTGTGGAAAAGGGGGCGCTCGTCGTGCGCCTGGCCGACGGTCGCGAGACGGGGCTGAAGAAGCCGGCTCAGTTCCTCGGCCACCAGGGCGATGCCGGGGCGCCGTCCGCGGTGCTGTTCGTGCACCACGGGCTGCACCTGGAGCTGCGCATCGACCGCAGCACCCCGATTGGCTCGGGCGATGCCGCCGGCGTGTGCGACCTCGTCGTGGAAGCCGCGCTCACCACGATCCTCGACCTCGAGGATTCGGTGGCGGTGGTGGACGCCGAGGACAAGGTGCAGGCCTACGGCAACTGGCTCGGGCTGCTGCAGGGCACCCTCACCGAGCAGGTGAGCAAGGGCGGCACCACCTTCACGCGCGGCCTGAACGCCGACCGCCGCTACACCGGGCGCGATGGCCAGCCGCTCGTGCTGCCGGGCCGCTCGCTGCTGTTCATCCGCAACGTCGGCCACCTGATGACGAACCCGGCGATCCTGTGGGGCGAGGACGGCCACGAGATCCCGGAAGGGATCATGGACGCGGTGATCACGACCACGATCGCGCTGCACGACCTGAAGAAGGGTGCGGACGCCCCGATCCGCAACTCGCGTCGCGGCTCGGTCTACATCGTCAAGCCGAAGATGCACGGCCCGGCCGAGGTGGCCTTTGCGGCCGAGCTGTTCGCGCGCGTGGAAAAGCTTCTCGGCCTGCCGGCGAGCACCGTCAAGCTCGGGATCATGGACGAGGAGCGCCGCACCTCGGTGAACCTGAAGGCGTGCATCGCCGCCGCCGCGAGCCGCGTGGCCTTCATCAACACGGGCTTCCTCGACCGCACCGGCGACGAGATGCACACCGCGATGCACGCCGGGCCGATGCGCCGCAAGGGCGACATGAAGACGAGCGAGTGGATCGCGGCGTATGAGCGCAGCAACGTGCTCGTGGGCCTGGAGTGCGGCCTGCGCGGCCGCGCCCAGATCGGCAAGGGCATGTGGGCGATGCCCGACCTGATGGCCGCGATGCTGCAGCAGAAGATCGCGCACCCGCGCGCCGGCGCCAACACTGCCTGGGTGCCCAGCCCGACGGCGGCCACGCTGCATGCGCTGCACTACCACCAGGTGGAGGTGGCCCAGGTCCAGCGCGAGCTCGAGCGCGTGGACGTGGATGCGCAGCGCGAGGCGCTGCTCACGGGGCTGCTGACGGTGCCAGTGGTGAAGACTCCGAAGTGGACGGCCCAGGAGATCCAGCAGGAACTGGACAACAACGCCCAGGGCATCCTCGGCTACGTGGTGCGCTGGGTCGACCAGGGCGTGGGCTGCTCGAAGGTGCCCGACATCCACAACGTCGGGTTGATGGAAGACCGCGCCACGCTGCGCATCTCGAGCCAGCACATGGCCAACTGGCTGCACCACGGTGTGGTCACGAAGCAGCAGGTGCGCGCCACGCTCAAGCGCATGGCCAAGGTGGTCGACCGCCAGAACGCGGGCGATGCAGCCTACCGGCCGATGGCCGGGCGCTTCGAGGAATCGGCGGCCTTCCAGGCCGCCAGCGACCTCGTCTTCAAGGGCCTGGCGCAGCCCAGCGGCTACACCGAGCCGCTGCTGCACGCGTGGCGCCTGAAGGTGAAGGCAGCGGCGCGCTGAGCCGCGGGCCTTCGTCAGGGAGTGCTCCGGGAGTACTTCCCGATACCGCCGGGCCGCTGGCCCGGTTATGGTGCGAGGTTGCCAACCCAGGGAACCTCGCCACCATGAAGAAGACGCTTTCCAAGCTGCTGGGCGCGCTGCTGCTGGCCGCGCCGGTCTGCGCCGTGCTCACCCCCGTCGATGCGCGCGCCGGCACCGTCACCGTCGTCACCTCCTTTCCGAAGGAGCTCACGCAGGCCTACAAGAGCGCCTTCGAGCGTGCGAACCCGGGCATCCGCATCGAGATCCTGAACAAGAACACGGTGCAGGGCATGGCCTATATCCGCGAGCTGCCCGCCGGCCAGCGCCCGGACGTGTTCTGGGCGAGCGCCCCCGATGCCTTCGAGGTGCTGGCCGGGCAGAAGCTGCTGGACAACGTGGCCGAGCTGGCCAACAAGGCCGCCCCGGCCAAGGTGGGGGCCTACCCGATCAACAACCCCCAGGGCCTGTACCTGGGGCAGGCGCTGGCCGGCTACGGGCTCATGTACAACACGCGCTACATGGCGGCCAACAAGCTGCCGGTGGCGCGGCAGTGGGCCGAGCTCGTCAAGCCCGTGTACTTCGGGCACCTGGCGATGAGCTCGCCCTCGCGCTCGGGCACCACGCACCTGACGGTGGAGACGCTGCTGCAGGGCGAGGGCTGGGACAAGGGCTGGTCGCAGCTGCTGCAGATCGCGGGCAACTGCGCGGCCATCACCGAGCGCAGCTTCGGCGTGCCCGACGGCGTGAACAACGGGCAGTTCGGCATCGGCCTCGTGATCGACTTCTTCGGCCTGGCGGGCAAGTACTCGGGCTTCCCGGTGGAGTTCGTCTACCCGGACGTGACGGCCGTGGTGCCGGCCAACATCGCGCTCGTATCCGGCGCGAAGAACGCCGCCGAGGCGCGCCGCTTCATCGCCTGGACGGTGTCGCTGGAAGGCCAGCAGCTGCTGTACGACCCGAAGATCTCGCGCCTGCCGATCCTGCCGCCTGAAGCCATGGGCGGCAAGACGCCCGCGGGCTACCCGAACCCCTTCGAGATCGCCAAGCGCGCGAAGGTGCAGTTCGACTCGGACCTGTCGGAGGCGCGCTACAACATCGTCTCGGCGATGTTCGACCAGACCATCACCTTTCGCCTGAAGGAGCTTCAAGCCGCCACCAAGGCGATCCACGAGGCGGACGCGGCGCTCGCGAAGAAGCCCAACGCCCAGGCGGCGGCGCTGCTCAAGCAGGCGCGCGAGACGGCCTACTCGCCGGTGGTCGGCCCGCGCATGGCGGGCGACAAGGACTTCCAGGCCCTCTTTTCGGCCAACAAGAAGGACGCGGCCGTGAACAAGCAGGTCACGGGCCTGGAAGACCGCTGGAACGCGAGCGCACGCGAGAACTACGCGAAGGCGCGCGCGCTGGCCGAGCAGGCCCTGGCGCTCGTGCGCTGAGCTGAGTCGAACGAACGCGGATGAACCGCCCGAACCTCGGCGCGGCCACGGCCGCCGGCCGCGCCGCCCTCGCCATGCTCTCGGGCCTGCGCGCGGCGGTGCCGCGCGAGCGCGTGCCCGCCGGTGCCTGGGTGGCCGCGGGCCTGGTGCTCGCCTTCCTGCTGCTCTTCCTGGTGCTGCCCGTGGCGCGCGTGTTCCACGCCGCCTTCGCCAATGCCGATGGCAGCCTGACGCTGGGCCACTTCGGGGCCTTCTTCGGCATCGGGCTGATGCGCGAGGCCTTCTTCAACAGCCTGTACGTGGCGGTGATGTCCACCGTCTGGGCGTCGCTGATCGCGGTGCCGCTGGCGTACTTCACGGTGCGCTTTCGCTTTCGCGGCGCGCTCGTGATCCAGACGCTCGGGGTGCTGCCGCTGATCATGCCGCCCTTCGTCGGCGCGGTGGCGCTGCAGCTCGTCTTCGGCCGCTCGGGCACGGTGAACCTGCTGCTGGGCGAGCACTTCGGCGTCACGCTGCCGATCATGGAGGGGCTCGGTGGGCTCGTCTTCGTGCAGGCGATCCACTACTTCCCGTTCATCCTGATGAACCTCACGGTGGCGCTGCGCAACATCGATGCGGCGATGGAGGAGGCGGCGCTGAACCTGGGCTGCCGGGGCTGGCGGCTCTTCCGGCGCGTCGTGTTCCCGCTGGCGCTGCCCGGCTTCGTGGCCGGCGCCTCGCTCGTGTTCGTGAAGGTCTTCGACGACCTCGGCACGCCGCTCGTGATGGGGCAGACCAACCTGCTTGCGCCGCAGGCCTACCTGCGCATCACCCAGGTCGGGCTCGAGGACCCGCTCGGCTACGTGATCAGCGTGATCATGATCGCGCTGTCGATCGCGGCGATGGGGCTGTCGGCGTGGCTGCTCAAGGGGCGCGACTACGCGAGTGCCCAGAAGGGCTCGGGCGGGCTTCAGCGGCGCACCCTCTCGCCGCTGGCCGGTGCGCTCGCCTGGGTGTGGATCGGGCTGCTGCTGCTGGTCACGCTGTCGCCGCACCTGGGCGTGCTGCTGCTGTCGGTGGCGAAGGTCTGGAGCTTCTCGCCGCTGCCCGATGCCTACACGCTCGCGCACTACGCGACCGTCTTCGCCGACTCCGGCGGCATGATCCGCAACACGCTCGTCTACTGCGGCCTGGCCGCGCTGCTGGACGTGGTGATCGGGGTGACGGTGGCCTACCTGATCCTGCGCACGCGGCTGCCCGCGCGCCGCTGGCTCGACGGCATCGCCACCGCCTCGCTGGCCGTGCCGGGCCTCGTGCTCGCCATCGGCTACCTGCGGCTGTACCAGGGCGTGACGCTGCCGGGCACCGAGGTGCTGCTCACGAGCACGTGGGTGATGATCATGCTCGCCTACGCGGTGCGGCGGCTGCCCTATGCGCTGCGCGCCTGCGTGGCCGCGCTGCAGCAGCTGCACGTCTCGCTGGAGGAGGCCGCGCAGAGCGTGGGCGCCACGCGCGCGCGCACGATCCGCCGCGTGGTGGTGCCGCTGATGGCCGGCGGCATCCTCGCGGGCTTCGTCACGAGCTTCATCACCGCGGCGGTGGAGCTCTCGGCCACGATCCTGCTGGTGTCGGCCGATTCGCAGGCGCCGATGAGCTACGGCATCTACCTCTACATGCAAAGCGTGGCCGGGCGTGGGCCCGGCGCGGCACTCGGCGTGCTGGCCATCGTGGTGGTGGCGCTTGGCACGTGGCTGTCGCACATCATCGTGGAGCGCGCCGACCGGCGCCTCGCCACGGAAAGGTCCTCCGGATGAAGAGCGTGAGCGTGCAGTGCCGCGGCATCGGCTTGTCGTATGGCACGACCGAGGTGCTCAAGGACGTGAACCTGGAGATCGCCCCGGGCGAGTTCTTCGCGCTGCTCGGCCCCTCGGGCTCGGGCAAGAGCACGCTCCTGCGGCTGATCGCGGGCTTCGTGCGCCACCAGCGCGGCGAGCTGCTCGTCGACGGGCGCGACCTGAGCGCGCTCGAGCCCTGGCAGCGCGAGGTGGGCCTCGTGTTCCAGAACTACGCGCTGTGGCCGCATCTGACGGTGTGGGACAACGTCGCCTTCGGCCTCGTGGAGCGGCGGCTGCCGGCCGAACAGATCCGCCAGAAGGTGGGGGCGGCGCTCGAGCTCGTCGGGCTCTCGGCGCTCGGCGAGCGCCGTCCGGGGCAGCTCTCCGGCGGGCAGCAGCAGCGCGTGGCGCTCGCGCGCACGCTCGTCATCGAGCCGCAGGTGCTGCTGCTGGACGAGCCGCTGTCGAACCTGGACAAGACGCTGCGCGTGCAGATGCGCCAGGAGCTGCACGCGATGCAGCGCCGGCTCGGGGTGACCACCGTCTTCGTCACCCACGACCAGGAAGAAGCGATGACCACCGCCGACCGCATGGCCGTGCTCGACCAGGGCGTGGTGCAACAGGTGGGCACGCCGATGCAGCTCTACGACGAGCCCGCCAACGCCTTCGTCGCGGGTTTCGTGGGCACGATGAACCTGGTACCAGGGCAGGCGCGGCTGTATGCCGACGGCAGCGTCTCGGTGGAGCTTGCGCACCTGGCCACGGTGCGGCTGCCCGAGTCGGCCGGGCGCCTGGCGCGCGGGCCGGTGACGGTGGCGCTGCGCCCCGGCGCACTGCTGCTCACGCGCCGCCGGGCGGAGCGCGACCCGCGTCTGGCCTGGGCCGAAGCGGTGGTAGAGGCGGCGGAGTTTCTCGGCGAGACCACGCGCTACCGGGTGCGTGCAGGCGGGCTCACACTTGCGGTGGACGAGCCGCACCGGCTCGGCCAGGGCAAGTTCGCCCCGGGCGACGAGGTGAAGGTGGGGATCGATGCGACACAGGCGCGGTTGATGCCGGATTGAGGCCCGCCGCACGGGCCTGGCGCCGGCAGCCGCTGGCCCGCAGCCGGCACTCCGTGCGGCCGGTTCAGCCCGTTGGCGCTTTGTCCGGCGGCGTAGGCGGCACGAACGGGAAGCGCATGCGTGGCTTCGGGCCGACGGGCCCACCGGCCGTGGCCGGGCGCACGAAGCGCGCCCGGTCACCCGGCCGTGCCTCCCAGGACCAGGCCGGGAACTCGCCGCGGGCCAGCCCGAGTTGGCGCAGGAAGAGTCGCCGGCGCTGGCTCGCGCGGATGCGTGCGTCGATGGACGGGGCGTCCCAGTCGGCCACCAGCCGCTGCTGCAGGGTCTGCAGCAAGGCGTCGTATGCCGGTTCGCGCGCCAGGTCGTGCAGTTCGAGGGGGTCGCGCTCGAGGTCGAACAGCATTGGCGGCAGCCCCAGGGTGCTGACTAGCTTGTGGGGCCCGCGGCGCAGCATCCGTGACGGCGCGCATACCCCCTCGGACGAATACTCCGCCAGTACGTCCGCGCCGTGGCCGGGCTCGCCCTGCAGCACCGGCAGCAGGCTGCGGCCATCCAGGGCGTCCACCGGCTCGACGCGCACCCCGCCCTCACCCGCAGCCGCTGCATCGAGGAAAGTGGGCAGCAAGTCGACGAGCGAGCAGGGGCCCGCACGGCGGCCGGGCTGCGCCACCCCTGGCCAGCGGGCAACCATCGGCACGCGCACCGAGGGCTCGTAGAAGGTTTGCTTGAACCACATGCCGCGCTCGCCCATCATCTCGCCGTGGTCGGCGCAGAAGACCACGAGGCTGCGCTCGCCCAAGCCGCTCGCATCGAGCGCGTGCAGCACCTGGCCGATCTTCTCGTCCACGTAGCTGGCCATCGCGTAGTACGCGCGCCGCGCCTCGCGCACGTGCGCGGCGGTGATCACGTGGCGGTCCTGCCCGTGGGCGAGATACAGCCACTGGCTGTGCGGGTCGAGCTGTGGGTAGGGGATCTCCGGCACGCGGGGCGGGTCGATCTCCACGCCCGCGTAGCGCTCCCAGTGTTCCTGCGGCGCGACGAAAGGCGGGTGGGGGTGGGTGAAGGAGACGGTGAGGAAGTGCGGCGCGGCCTCGCCGCGGCCGTCCGCGCGCGCGAGGTCCCAGATGCGCTGCACGGCCACATGCGCGACCTCCTCGTCGTAGTCGATCTGCATGTTGCGCAGGCTCGGGCCGGCGTCCACCACGTGCCCCATGCCCACCCCGGTGGGCTTGTGGCCCGGGCCTTTGGACCAGTCGGGCACCCACAGGAACTCCGCCGGGTAGATGTCGGTGGTGAGGCGCTCGTGGTAGCCGTGCAGCTGGTCCGGGCCGACGAAGTGCATCTTGCCTGCGAGCACCGTGCGGTAGCCCGCCGCCGCCAGGTAGTGGGCCATCGTCGGCACCTCGGCCCGGAACTCGCTGGCGTTGTCCCACACCTCCAGCGCGTGCGGCATCCGGCCGGCGAGCATCGACGCGCGCGAGGGCGCGCAGATCGGGAAGTTGCAGTACGCGGCGTCGAAGACGACACCCTGTTGGGCGAAGGCGCTCAGGGTGGGCGTGCGCGCGACCGGGTGGCCGTAGATCGGCAGGAACGGTGCCGCGAGCTGGTCGGCCATCACGAGCACGATGTGGGGCCGGCCCCGCGGTGCCGGGTGCGCGCCTGCTGCGCGCGCCGGTGTGGCTTCGCCCTCGCCCATCCTCAGCTCTCCAGCTTGATCTGTGCGGTGCGCATCACCTGGCCCCACTTGCGGATGTCGGCCGACAGCGCCGCGGCGAGCTCCTGCGGACCGCCAGTGCGCGGCTCCAGGCCGCGCTGCAGCAGCGTCTGTGCGGTGGCGGGTGCGGCCAGCAGCCGCGCGATCTC
Source organism: Pseudomonadota bacterium (assembly GCA_039798945.1). Lineage (GTDB taxonomy): Bacteria > Pseudomonadota > Gammaproteobacteria > Burkholderiales > Burkholderiaceae_C > Rubrivivax. The sequence continues at coordinate 56,439 of JBDKFA010000352.1, read as the reverse complement.
GGTGCCCAGGCGCTGCACGGTCGGCGCGGGCGTGGCCGACGGGGCGAACACCCCGAGCCACTGCCCGGCCTCGTAGCCGGCCAGGCCCGCCTCGGCTGCGGTGGGCACTTCCGGCAACGACGGGAAGCGCTGGCGCCCGGTGACGGCCAGCGCCCGCAACTGCCCGCCGCGGATCTGCGGCAGGGCCACGGGAATCGTGGCCACCATCAGCGCCAGACGGCCGCCGATGAGATCGGTCATCGCGGGGCTGCGGCCATAGGGCACGTGCAGCAACTGCACGCCCGCGCTTTGTGCCAGCAGCTCGCTGAACAGGTGTGCGGGGCTGCCGACCCCCGGCGTGCCGTAGCTGAGCTCGCCGGGCCGGGCGCGCGCCGCCGCCAGCAAGTCGGGCAGCGTGCGGTGGGGCGCGGACGCGGGCACCACGATCACCGAGTGGCTGTCGGCCACGAGCGCGACCGGGGCCAGGTCCTTCTGCGGGTCGTAGGCGGTCTTGCGCGCGCCGGCCACGTCGAGGGCGATCGAGCTCGTGCCCATCAGCAGCGTGTGGCCGTCCGGGCTTGCCTTGGCGACCTGGTCCGCGCCGAGCGTGCCGGCCGCCCCGGGCACGTTCTCGGCCGTGGCACCCGTGCCGAAGGCCTTGCCGAGTCCCTCGGCCAGCACCCGTCCGCCCGTGTCCACGAGACCGCCTGGAGCCCAGGGCACGACGATGCGCAAGGGTCGGCTGGGGAAGCCGGGGGTGCCCCACGCCGGGCCGCCACGGCTCGTCAGCCCCAGGGTGGCTCCGAGGGCGAGCAGTGCCCGGCGGCGGTTCATCTCGGTCGAAGGTATGGGCATATCGGACTCATTGAGGGAGTAAGCACTCACAACGCGACCCTGAACCCGATGTTCGAGGTGGCGCTGGACGGGCTGTTGGAGCTGCGTCCCGCCACCCGGTAGCGGTTGCAGTAGGAGGCGTGGCACAGGAAGGAGCCCCCGCGCATCGTGCGTCGCCCGGTGGGGATAGGCTGCTCGGGGTCGGCCGAGGCGGTGTCGAGGTGGTAGCGCGGCGAGAACCAGTCCGCGCACCATTCCCAGACGTTGCCGGCCAGCTGGTACAGGCCGTAGCCGTTGGGGGCGAAGTGGCGCGCGGCCACCGTGCCCACCTCCCAGCCCGGCTCGGGCTGGTCCGGAAAACGCCCGCGCCAGATCTGGCACACGCCCCGGCCTTCGGGCGGGATGTCGTCGCCCCAGGGGTAGCGATGCCCCTGTCGGCCCGCGCGCGCGGCGAACTCCCACTGCGCCTCGGTGGGCAGCCGCACGCCGGCCCAGGCGCAGTAGGCCTGCGCGTCGTGCCACGACACCTGCACCACCGGGTGGTCCAGCCGGTCGAGGATCGAGGAGCCTGGGCCGTGCGGGCGCTGCCAGCACGCCCCCTCCACGGGCACCCACCAGGGCAGGTCGAGCGCCGTGCGGCGGGCAGCCTGGCGCCGCTCGGGCGGCAGCTGCAGCCAGAACACGAAGGAGGAGCCGTACTGCTCGGCCTCGGTGATGTACTGCGTGGCGCGCACGAAGGCGCGGAACTGGGCGTTCGTCACCGGGGTGTCGGCGATCGAAAAGGGCGACACCTGCACGTGCCGCGCGGGCCCCTCGCCGTCTTCGGCAAAGCCTTCTCCAGCGTCGCTGCCCATGAGGAAGGTCCCGCCGGGCAGGCTCACCAGGTGAGGTCTTTCCAGGTCCAGGCACACCGCCGGCGCACGGGCGGCACCTGCCAGGGTGGCCACATCTGCCAAGTCAGCCACACCCGCCTCACCCGCCACACCCGCCACGACTGTGTCAGGCGGCTCGAGGCCAGGCTTCGGATCCACCGGTTCGCCCCCCGCAGGTGCCGTCGTTGCCGCCATGGCCTCGCGCGACGGCGTGCAGCAGGCTTTGCGGGGTGCGCCGGGCCCGGCGGGCAGGCCTTGCGCCGCGGGGCTCACCTACTCGTCTTCCCAGAACGCACGCGTGACGCCCTGGCTGCGCATCAGGGCGACGATCTTGTCGCGCGGCAGCACGCCGCAGCGCTGGGCCCAGGCTTCGTACTGCGCGGCCATCTCGCGCACGCGCTCTGGCTGCTGCGCGGCCAGGTCGTGGAGCTCGGTGCGGTCGGCCTGCATGTCGTACAGCTCCCACGGCCCCGGGTACTTGCGCACGAGCTTCCAGCGGCCGATGCGCACCGCGCAGTTGCCTTCGTGTTCCCAGAACATCGGCGGGCGCTCGGGCAGCTCGGCCTGGAGCGCGGGCTTGAGCGAGTGCCCCTCCAGCGGCGCGATCGGGCGGCCTTCCCACTGCTCGGGGTAGGGCAGCCCGGTGACGTCCAGCAGCGTGGCCATGATGTCGGGCAGGTAGCCCGGCGTGTGGCGGATGGCGCCGCGCTCGGTGATGCCGCGCGGCCAATGCATGATCAGCGGCGTGGAGATCCCGCCCTCGTGGATCCAGTGCTTGTACAGGCGAAACGGCGTGTTCGACAGGTTCGCCCAGGCCGTGCCGTAGCTCTGGTAGGTGTTCTCCGGGCCGGGCATGATCGACGGGTTGTTGCCGATGTGCACGGGCTCCCCGGTGCGCGTGTGCTCGCGCGCGATCATCAGCTTGTCCACCAGCTCCTCGATGGACACGCCCTCGGGGATGTCCTCGGCGCAGGCGCCGTTGTCGGCCAGGAAGATGATGAGCGTGTTCTCGAGCCGGCCCGTCTCTTCGAGGGCCTGCACGATGCGCCCGATGCCCTGGTCCATGCGGTCGATCTGCGCCGCATAGACCTCCATGCAGCGCAGCAGCCAGCCCTTCTGCTCGGCCTCGGTCCAGGGCGGCTGCGAGGGGTCGCGCCCGCTGAGCTTCCAGAACGACTGCAGCATGCCCGACTTCACGAGCCGGTCCAGCCGCTCCTCGCGCAGCTGGTCCCAGCCGGCGTCGAAGCGGCCCTTGTACTTGGCGATGTCCTCGTCGTGCGCGTGCAGCGGCCAGTGCGGCGCGGTGTAGGCCACGTACTCGAAGAAGGGCTGGTCGGGGTGCTGCGCGTGGTGCTCGCGGATGTAGGCCGCGGCCTGGTCGCTGATGGCGTCGGTGTAGAAGAAGCCCGGCTCGCGCGCCTCGTGCTCGACGTTGGTGTTGCCGCGAGTGAGGGTGTTGGGATCGTAGAAGCTGCCCGCGCCGATGATGGTGCCGTAGAAGGCGTCGAAGCCGCGCTGCATCGGCCAGGAGTCGGTGGGCTCGCGCAGGTTGCTCGAGACGTGCCACTTGCCGCTCATGTAGGTGCGGTAGCCGCCGGCCTTCAGCGCCTGGGCGATGGTCACGCAGCGGTGGTTGAGGTTGCCTGCGTAGCCCTCGGGGCCGGAGTCGTAGGTGAGGATGCCGATGCCCGTCTGGTGCGGGTGCAGCCCGGTGAGCAGCGAGGCGCGCGAGGGGCTGCAGCGCGCGGTGTTGTAGAACTGCGAGAAGCGCAGGCCCTGCGCCGCGAGGCGGTCGAGCACCGGCGTCATGACCTCTCCGCCGTAGCAGCCGAGGTCGGAGAAGCCCATGTCGTCGTTGAGGATCAGGACGATGTCGGGGCGCTGGGTCATGGTGGGGTCTTCCTTCCTTCGGGAGGCGCGCATCGGCGCATCAGGCCAGCCGCAGGCCGCTGGCGCGGTCGAACAGGTGGGCGTGCTCGGGGGCGAACTCCACGCGCACGCGCTGGCCCTCGGCCAGCGGCGCGGTGTTGTCGCACTTCATCTTCAGGCTCGGGCCGGCGGCGCCGCCCGAGGCGAGCGTGAGGTTCACGATGCGGGCATCGCCGAGCTCCTCGACGAGCTCGACCCGGGCGGGCAGCCCGTATTCGCCGTGTGCGTTGCCCGCGGCCAGGCGCAGCTCGCTCGGGCGCACGCCGAGGGTGACTTCGCGCGGGCCCGCGTGGTGAGCGGCCACCGGCAGTGAAGGGCTCGAGCCGACACGCACGGCCGAGCCTTCCCAGGTGGCGTCGAGCAGGTTCATCGCCGGCGTGCCGATGAAGCCGGCCACGCTCACGTGAGCGGGGCGGCCGAAGATCTCGCGCGGCGGGCCGACCTGCACGATGCGGCCTTCCATGAACACGGCCACCCGGTCGGCCAGCGTCATCGCCTCTTCCTGGTCGTGCGTCACGTAGACGGTGGTGACACCGAGCGTGCGCTGCAGCCGCTTGAGCTCCACCCGTGTTTCGGTGCGCAGCTTGGCGTCGAGGTTGGACAGCGGCTCGTCGAGCAGGAAGAGCCGCGGCTGGCGCACGATGGCGCGGGCCAGCGCCACGCGCTGCTGCTGCCCGCCCGAGAGCTGCCCGGGGCGGCGCTCGAGCAGGTGCGCGATGCTCACGCGCGCGGCGGCTTCCTGCACCGCGCGCGCGACCTCGGCCTCGGGCACGCCCACCATCTTCAGCGGGAATCCGATGTTGCGCGCCACCGTCATGTGCGGGTAGAGCGCGTAGCTCTGGAACACCATCGCCACGTCGCGCTCGCCCGGCTCGGCGTGCGTCACGTCCTGGCCGTCCAATGCCACGTGGCCGGCGCTCACGGCCTCCAGGCCCGCCAGGATGCGCAGCGTCGTCGTCTTGCCCGAGCCCGACGGGCCGAGCAGCACGAAGAACTCGCCTGCGGCGATGTCCAGGTCCACGCCATGCAGCACGGTGGTGCTGCCGTGCCGCTTGACCACCCCGCGCAGGCTCACCGCCCCCTTCTGTGTCATGCCTGGATCCGTTCCTGCCGAAATTGAATGTCGAGGTGCGTGCGATCGCGCCGGCCACGCCCGTGGCGTGCGGCGCCGCGCCTAGCGCCTGCCCCCGCCCTTGACCGCCCCCACCGTGAGGCCCTTGACGATGTGGCGTTGCGCGAACAGGCCGATCACGATCACGGGCGCCATCGCCACCATCGCCGCGGCCGCCAGCCGCGCCCACTGCGTCTGCTCCACCGAGATGAAGTTGAACATCGCCACCGTCACCGGCCGCACGTCGTTGCCGCCGAGCACCACGGCGAAGAGGAACTCGTTCCAGGCGTTCAGGAAGACGAAGATGGTGGTCACCGCGATGCCGCCCGAGACCTGCGGCAGGATCACGTGCCACAGCGCGCGCAGCCGCCCGGCGCGGTCCAGCAGCGCGGCTTCCTCCATCTCGTGGGGCACGTCCTCGAAGTACGACACCATGAGCCAGATCGCAAAGGGCAGCGAGAACGTGAGGTCGATCAGGATCAGGCCCCAGTAGGTGTTGAGCGCACCGAGCTTCTGCAACGCCAGGTAGTAGGGGATCACCAGGCCCACGGGCGGCAGCATCTGCGTGGCGAGCACGTAGAAGCCACTGGCGCGCTTGCCGGGGTAGCGCAGCCGTGCGAGCGCGTAGGCGGCGGGGATCGCGAAGAGCATCGTGAGCAGCGTTGCGCCGCCGGCGACGATGAGGCTCGAGACAAGGTTGGGCAGGATCGAGCTCGGCCCGCTCAGCACGGCGCGGTAGTTGGCCAGCGTGGGCTCGAAGATGAAGAGCGGCGGGTACGCGAGCACGTCGCGCTCGGTCTTGAAGGACGTGAGCAGCGCCCACAGCACGGGAAACGCCCACACCGACAGCAGCAGCCCGGCTGCGGTGTAGAGAGCGAGCTGCCGCGGCAGCCGGGGGGAGCCCGCGCCGGCGCTCACGGCACCTTCCGCCGCGTGAAGAGCAGCCAAGACACGACGAGCGTCACCGCCAGCAGCACCACCGCGAGCGCCGAGCCGTAGCCGAGGTTCAGTTCGGTGAAGGCGGTGCGGTAGGCGTACAGGTTGAGGATCTCGGTGGCCGAGCCGGGCCCGCCGCCGGTGGCCGCGAAGATCGCGGCGAAGGCTGACAGCGCCGTCATCGTGCGCAGGATCACGACCATCACCACCGCCGGACGGATCAGCGGCAGCGTGATGTGCACGAAGCGCTGCCAGGCGCCGGCGCGGTCCAGCCGTGCCGCCTCGTAGAGGTCGGGCGGGAGCGTGGCGAGGGTGGCCAGCAGCACGAGGAAGGCAAAGGGCGTCCACTGCCAGGTGTGGATCGCGATGACCGAGATCAGCGCGAGCTGCGGGTCACCGAGCCAGTTGTGGCTGCCCAGCCCGAGCGTGCGCGTGACGAGGTCCACCAGCCCCACGTCCGGGGCGAGCACGAGCGTGCGCCAGAAGAGGCCCACCACCACGGGTGCCAGCACGATGGGCAGGATGGCCGCGATGCGCAGCAGCGCCTGCCCGCGCGGGATCTGCAGCACGAGCAGCGCCAGCGACAGCCCCACCAGCACCTGCAGCACCACGGTGGAGCCGGTGTAGACGACGGTGAGCAGCAGCGAGTTCCAGAAGCGCGGGTCGCTGCCCATCTTGGCGTAGTTGCCCAGCCCCGCGAAGCCCGACAGCCACGGCATGCCGAGATCCAGCCTCTGCAGGCTCGTCCACAGCAGGTACACGAGCGGTGCCGTCGTGATCGCCAGCAGCAGCACCAAGGCTGGCGCGAACAGCGCGAGCGCAAAGCGCCGCTCGCGCTGTTCGGGGGTGGGGGCGTGGGCAGTCACGGTTAGGGTGCGACCAGGCCGTCCGGCCCGGCGCAGACCTCAGGCGCTCAGGACTTCAGGATCTGCGCAATGCGCGCCTGCGCCTCGTCCAGCGCCTCCTTGGATTTCTTCTGGCCGACGAGGGCGGCCTGGATGGCGGTGGCCATCGTCTCGCCCACGGCCGGCCACTGCGGCACGCGCGGGCGCCACTCGACGTCGGTGTCGAGCTCCAGCGACTGCAGTGCGGCCGGGATGAAGTTGTGCCCGGCGTCCTTCATCGCGGCGGCGAACTCCGCGGACTTCCACTGCGAGGCCCGGTTGATGCCCGAGCGCTTGCCCGGCCCCGCGAACTTCCACGAGGTGCGCGCCTGCGTCTCGGCGCAGCAGGCCCAGCTGATGAAGAGCCAGGTGGCGCGCTTGGCCTTCTCGCTGAGCGCCGCGTTGATCGGAAAGCCCCAGTTCCAGATCGAGGTGACGCCCTTGCCCGAGGGCCCCTTGGGCCAGCGTGCGTAGCCGATCTTGCCCACGACCTTGGACTTCTCGGGGTTGGTGATGACGGCGGCCGACGAATGCGCGTCGAGGTAGCAGCCGAGCGTGCCTTGCGAGAACGCGTCGGCGATGTCGGGCCAGTTCCAGTTGCGCACGGCCGGGGGTGCGTACTGCGTGAGCGCGTTCACGTACCAGTCGAGGGCCGCCACGCCCTGCGGCGAATTCACGACGAGGTTGCCGCCCTGGAACCAGTTGCCGCCGAAGCCGCGCAGGATCGAGGGGTAGATGTACATGTTCTGGCCGGCCCCGGCGAAGCCGCGCATGGCCAGGCCGAAGAAGCGGTTGGCCGGATCGTGCAGGGCCTTGGCGTTGGCCAGCAGCTGGTCGTAGGTCTCGGCGGGCTTCAGGCCCTTGGCGTCGTAGAGGTCCTTGCGGTAGACCTGCACCGTGACTTCGCCGTCGAAGGGGATGCCGTAGGGCTTGCCGTCCACGCTGTCGGCGTCGCGCCAGGCCTTGAGGATGTCGTTGTAGTTGAACCAGGCCGCGTCGGTGAGCGACGGGTCGTTCAGGAAGCGGTCCAACGGCTCGACCCACTTGTTGGCCACGTACAGCGGGTAGTACATGGGGTCGGCGGCGTGGGTGGCGTAGGTGGCAGTCTTGGAGGACAGGTCGAGCATGGCCTTCTGGCGGATCTGCCCGGGCGGCACCTTCTCCATGCGCACCTTGACGCCGGTGAGCGCCTCGAACTGCGGCACCAGGCCGATGAGGTTCTCGAAGTAGCCCGCCGGGATCACCGCCACCGTGATCTGTTCGCCCTCGGCCTGGCGCCAGTTCAGCTTGGCGCCGCGGTAGGCGGCCAGGTCGTCGGCCTGGGCGAGCGCGCCCGGCGCCATGGCGGCCAGCGCGCCGGCGGCCGCCGCGCCCTGCAGCAGCGTGCGGCGCGAGGCGTCCGGGCCGTCGCCCGGCGTGCTGTGGTGGCTCGAATCCCTCATGGCTGTCTCCTCATGATGTAATCGATAACATCAGGCAATCTACCACCCCTCCTGAGCCCTGGAAACCCTGACAATTCAGGGATTACCCGTGATTGCCCTGGTCGTTGACCCTCGTTCCAATAGGGTAAATGTAATCGATTGCACATGAGCGCTCAGGTCCCTGTTCCCCCGAAGCCGCGTACCGCCGCACGCGATGTGGCGCGCCTGGCCGGCGTCTCCACGGCCACCGTGTCGCGGGCCCTGAACAGCCCCGAGCAGGTGGAGCCGGCCACGCGCGAGCGCGTGCTCCAGGCGGCCGAGAAGTTGCGCTACGTGCCCCACGGCGCGGCGCGCAGCCTGCGCAGCCACCGCAGCCGCATGGTCGGGGCGGTGGTGCCCTCCTTCGACTACGCCCTCTACGCGCGCACCACGAGCGCGCTGCAGCGGCGGCTGGACGAGCACGGTTACTCGCTCGTGCTCGCCGAGCACCACTACGACCTCGCCGCCGAGACGCGCACGGCGGCTCAGCTCGTGCAGCACGGGGTGGACGCCTTCGTCTTCGTCGGCCTGGACCACGAGCAGCGGCTGTTCTCGCTGCTGGAGGACTACGGGCGGCCCTACGTCCTCACCTGGGGTGTGGACCCGATGGGCCGGCACCCGAGCGTGGGCTTCGACAACCGTGCGGCCACGCACGCCATCACGCGCCACCTGGTGGAGCTCGGCCACCGGCGCTTTGGCCTGCTGAGTGCGCCGCTGCCGGGCAACGATCGCGCGCGCGCCCGCGGCGACGGCGTGCGCGCGGCGCTGGCCGAGGCGGGGCTCGAGTTGCACCCGCGCTGCGTGCAGTTCGCCCCCATCTCGCTGGCCGCGGCCGAAGAAGCGATGGGTCGGCTGCTCGCGCTGCCCGAGCGGCCCACGGCGGTGGTGGCCACCAACGACGTCTTCGCCGTGGGTGCGATGGTGGCGTGCCGCAAGGCGGGCGTGCGCATCCCCGAGGACGTGTCGATCAGCGGCGTGGACAACACCGACCTGGGCGCCACGCAGACCCCGGGCCTGACGAGCATCCGCACGCCCATCACCGAGATCGGCCGGGCCGCCGCCGACCAGCTCGTGGCGCGGCTGGAAGGCCGGCCCCACCAGGCGCTGCAGATCTACCCGATCGAGATCGTCCAGCGCGGCAGCACCGCACCGCCGCCACCTGCAGCGGGTGCGGTGGCGGGCCGTTGAGACCCGGCCAGCCCGGCGGGTGAGCCCGGCCGAAATTCCAACAGTCCGACAGTCCGACAGTCCGCTCAGCTCGGCGTGGGCGTGCCGGCCATGCGATCGGCCTTCAGGAAGAAGCGCCGGGCGAGCGCCACGAGCTGCGGCTGGCTCGGGTGGTCCACCACCTCGTAGCCGAAGATGTGCGGGGCGAGCGCGGGGCGGTGCTTGTCCACGTGGTGCTGGAAGTCCTTCAGGCTGGTCTTGCTGCCGGTGACGAGCACCTCGGGCACGCCCTGCAGCGCGTCGCACACGTGGGCGTGGAACTCGTGCTCGGTGCGCACACCATTGCCGTGGGTGCGGGTGTGGTTCGTGCGCGCCTTGACCTTGCTGGCCTGCACGTGCTCGGGGTCGAACTGCAGGATCTCGGCCTGGTGGTGGTCGAGCCAGACGACGGCGTGGAAGAGGGTCATTTCATCAGCTCCTGGCGGGTTTCGCGGGCGGCTTCGCAGGGCACGCAGCGTTCAGCCTGCGGCTCGGCCTTCAGCCGGTCGAAGGGGATCTCGGCCTCGCACGCGACGCACAGCCCGTAGCCGGGCTCGTGCACGCGGCGCAGCGCGCGGCCGAGCGCGTCGAGCTCGCGCATCTCGCGGTCGGACTGGCCGAGGTCGACCTCGCGGTCCATCGCGTGCTGCGAGGCGTCGTCGGCGTCCTGCTCGAGCAACTCGTGCGCGTGTTCGGCGCGCGAGGCGCCTTGGTGGTGCTCCGCCAGGCGCTGGTCGAGCGCGCGCATGCGTGCGAGCAGCTCGGCTTCCAGCCGCGCGCGCTGGCCGGCCGTGAGCGTGCTGGCGGCGCGGCTGCCCGGCTTTGCGCGGGGTGTGTCTTGCGGGGCGTGCGACATGTCTTTCCTCCTGTGGGCCCATGATGGCGGGTCGGGCAGGGGGGTGGCCTGACGCAGGTCAAGGCAGCGGCGGGAGGCCGGTCCGGCGCGGCCCGGACATCGCCGCGAACAGGGGCGGCGGCAGGCTGCGAGAATCCCGCTCCACCATGCCTGACACCGATCGTTCACGCGGGAACACACCCCCGGACGCCCGCGGCCTGCCCTTGAGCGGGCTGCCGGCGAGCTGCGACGTGCTCGTCGTCGGCGCCGGCCCGGCCGGCAGCGCCTGCGCGCTCGAGCTCGCGCGCTCGGGCGTGGACGTGCTGCTGGTGGACCAGCACGACTTTCCACGCGACAAGATCTGTGGCGACGGGCTGATCCCGGACGCGCACGCGGCACTCGCCCGCCTGGGGGTGCTCGAGGAGGTGCTGGCCCAGGCGCAGCCGTGCACCCACGTGCGCGCCTTCGGCCCGAGCGGCCTGTCGGTGGACGTACCCGGGACGCTGGCGGTGCTGCCGCGGCGTGAACTCGACCATCTGCTCGTGCGCGCGGCGCAGCGCGCCGGGGCCCGGCTGGCCACGCCGTGGCGGCTCGAGGGGGTGCTGCGCGACGACAGCCAGCGGGTGGGCGGCGTGCGCCTGCGGGCCTTGCGGGAGGCGTCCGCGCACGCGGCAGGCGACGGTACCCCCGATGTGGCCGCCGGGCCCGAGTCGGCAGCCTCGGCTCAGGGTGTCCCGGGGCCTGCGGAGATCCTCGAGGTGCAGGCCCGACACGTGGTGATCGCCACCGGCGCCTCGCCGCAGGGCCTCGTGGCCTCGGGCCTGTGCGAGCGGCGCGAGCCGAGCGCGATGGGGCTGCGCGGCTACGTGCACCACCCCGGCCTGCGCGCGCGCATCCCGCACCTGGAGGTGGCCTGGTACCGCCCCGTCAAGCCCGGCTACGGCTGGGTCTTCCCGTGCCCGGGCGACGTCTACAACATCGGCGTGGGCATCATCGACAGCCGCGGCAGCAGCGCGCGCACGGTGCGCGACCTGAACCTGCGCCAGGTCTTCGACGAGTTCGTCAAGCTGCACGCGCCGGCGCGCGAGCTGATGGACGGCGGCACCTTCGTCTCCCCGCTCAAGGGCGCGCCGCTGCGCACCTCGCTCAAGGGCGCGCGGGTGGCCGCACCCGGCATCCTCGTGACGGGCGAGGCGGCGGGCAGCACCTACTCCTTCACCGGCGAGGGCATCGGCAAGGCGATGGAGACGGGCTTGCTGGCCGCGGACGCGCTGCTGGCCGCGCGCAGGCAGGATCTGCCGGAGGACGCGCTCGCCGCGCTGTACGCGCAGGGGCTGCAGGCCTTGAAGCCCAAGTTCGACCTCTACGAGCGGGGCAACCGCGTGAACCACCACCCGTGGCTGGGCGACCTGCTGATCCGGCGTGCGCGCAAGAGCCAGCGGCTGCGCAACCGCATGGCCGCGGTGCTGGAAGAGCGCGCCACGCCGGCACAGCTGTTGTCGGTGCGCGGGCTGGTCAAGCTCTTCATCGAGTAGGCGCGGCGGGCCGGCCCGGACGGCAGGCCCGCGACGACGCCCGTGCTGCCGCTGCCGCGGCACCGCAGCCTGCCGGGCGGCGGCCCGGGCGTCAGGACTTCCCGCGGCGCTGCGCCCGCTGCTCGGCGCCGAGCTTGCGCTCGTGGTCGATGCACTCCTTCATCGACAGCCGGTCGTCGCGGTCGAGGTCGGCGGCGTCGAACTGCGCCATGCGCGCGGCGACCACCTCCTTGAACGACAGCCGCCCGTCGCCGTCGGCGTCGGCCTGGCGCAGCCGCTCCAGCACGCTGCGGCGCAGCCCCGGGATGGCGGCCAGGTCGTCCAGCTTGACGTAGCCAGTGGCGTCGGGGCCGAGTGCAGCCCAGCTGCGCGCGACGTCGCGCTGGTATTCGGCCAGCGAGATGAACCCGTCGTGGTCGTGATCGGCAGCGCGACAAGCCTGCTCGGCGCCGCTCATGCGCGGGGCGTTTGTCCCGCCTTTGGCGCCCGCCGAGGCCGCGGGAGCCGCGGCCGGGGCGGCGCACACCGCCAGCGGTGATGCCGCCAAGGCCAACGAGGCCGCCAGGTGCCCAACCGAGTGCCACAGCGTCAGGCGGGTCACGGTGAACGCTTGCTTGTGCATCCTCATCTCCTCACCACCACCAGCGCTGGTTGGGCCCGCCGTTGCAGCTCCAGGCGACCACCGGCTGGCCGTTGCGGAACTGGCCTTCGAAGACATCCACGCACTTGCCGTTGAGCTGGCTCACGATCGTGCCGCCGCGCGCGTGCCATCGCTGGTTGCGCGCGCCCGAGCAGTTCCACACGATCAGCCGCGCGCCGTCTGCGGTGTTGGCGTTCTGGATGTCCAGGCAGAGCTGGTTGGGCGTGACGATCTCCCCGCCTCGCCCCCAGGTGAAGCGCTGGTTCTCGCGCCCGTGGCAGCTGTAGAGCTGCACCGGTGCGCCGGGACGCATGCGGCCGTCGGCCACGTCCAGGCACAGGCCGCGCTGGCTGCGGATGGGCTGCCCGCGCGTGTAGGGGGGCTCCGGCGGCGGGCTGTGGTCCGGACGGTCGCGGTTGGCCTTGGCGAGGATGGCGATGCCGGCGATCGCTGCCACCGCCACTGCGGCAGCGGCCGCATTGGAATTGCCCTTGTCCTCGGCCGCCGCTTGCACGAGCTTGAAGCGGCCGCCGCAGCCGCCGTTGACCCACAGCTCGCGGTTCGTGAGGTCGTAGCCCCAGCTGCGGTTGAAGCGGCAGGCGCCTTGCAGCTGCTCGAGCAGCTCGACTTCGGTGACGTCGGCGGCCAGGGCAAGACTCTGGTAGCCGCCACCGGATCGCAGCTCGACCGTCTGGTCGGCGCGTGCCGGTGCGGACGGCAGCGCACAGGCGACCGCCAGAAAGGCCGCACAGGCGCGGCGCCCAGGAAGAGCAGACAAGGACATAGGACCGTCTCCGGCTGTACCGGCGCGCGAAGCTGCGTGCCGCACCCGCACGATAGCGCGGGTGCGGCGCGATGGCTTGCGGGTTGCCCCCAGCGTGCACGGCCCGGCCGGTGGCGTGTCCCGTCCGCAGGCGCGGGTCGTCGGGCTGGCCGCCCGTTAGCATGCCGGCCATGTGGCTGTGTCCCTTCCCGCCCCCGCGCCCGGCTCGCCGGTGCATGCGCCGCGCCGGTGCGGTCGCCGGCGCGGCCGGTGTGCTGGCGCTGGCGGCGGCTGCCGCGGCCCGCGCCCAGACCCTGGGCGAGGTGGTGCGCGAGGCTCTCGTCCAGTACCCGGCGGTGCTCGCGGCCCGGGCCAATGCCGCCGGCAGCGCGGCCGACCTCGACCGGGCCAAGGCGGCGCGCTGGCCCACCGTAGGGGTGGGCGCCACGGCCGTCGAGCAGGAGGGGGCCCCGCGCCGGCTCGTGGCCACGCCGCAGGCGAGCTACACCCTGTATGCCGGAGGCGGCATCGAAGCCGGGGTGGCGCGCGCCGATGCGCTGCAGCGTGCCGCCCAGGGCAGGACCGGCTCGACGCTCGACGAAGTCGCGCTGCAGGCCGCCGAGGCCTACATCGTCTGGGCGCGTCAGTTCGAGATCGTGGGTCTGGCGCGCGAGAACCTGCAGGCGCTGCAGCGCATCGGCGAGGACGTCAGGCGCATCGTCGATGTGGACCCGGGTCGCCTGGTGGACCTCAGCCAGGCGCAGGTGCGCGTGAACGCGGCCGCCCTTGCCGTCGAGCAGCGTGAAGGCGAACTGGCCCAGGCGGCGGCGCGGCTGGCGCGGTTCTGGCCCCAGGCGTTGCCGGCGCAGCCGGCCGGCCTGGAGGAGGAGCCCGGGGAGCTGCCTGCCTCGCTGGCGCAGGCGCTGGCCTCGGCCGGTGCCCGGCACCCCCTGATCGCGCAGAGCCTGGCGCAGGTGGAGGCCGCCGATGCGGGCGTCGTGCAGACACGGGCGCAGACACGACCGAAGGTCGACTTGCAGCTCAGCCACCCGCTCAACCCCTACACGCTGCGACCTGGCCTGAAGACGGAACTGAGTGTGAGCATGCCCGTCTTCAACGCCGGTGCGGGCTCGGCGGCCGTGGCCTCGGCCGACGCCCAGGCACGCGCTGCGCGGGCGGCAGCCGACGAGCAGGCCCTGGCGGTGCGCGAACGCATCACCGCCGCCTGGTCGGAGTGGCAGTCCACGCAGCGGCGCGAATCGCTCAGTGACGGTCAGGATCAGGCGGCACAGAAGGTGGTCGAGGGCTACCGGCTGCAGTTCCGGCTGGCCCGCCGCTCGCTGCTGGACCTGCTGAACATCCAGGCCGAGGCACACGGCTACGCGGTGGCTGCGGCCGGTGCGCGCGCCGACCGGCGCCTGGCGCGGTTCCGGCTGTCTGCGGCGCTGGCCGAGCTCGGCCGGGTCTACGCGCGCTGAGCCCCGCGCGGCCGCGGCCGCTGGCTGCTGCTTGCCGGACCGCCGCTGCACGCCCGCCGCCGCCCCCTGGGCCGCTGCGGCGATACTGAAGGCCATGTCCGCTGCCACCGCTGCCGCCACCGCTGCTGGTACTGCTGCTGGTACTGCTGCTGCACCGGCCGAGCCGCCGCTTCCGCCATTTCCGGACGACCCGGTGCTGGCCTGCCTGATGCTGGCCGGCGAGATCCTCGAGCGGCCGCTGCAGGCGGCTGCGCTCACCTCCGGGTTCGCGGTCGATGCCGAGGGCCGCGTGCCCCTGGCCGCACTGCCGGACCTGGCACGCCGGCACGGACTGGCGGCCTCCTGGGCCAAGGGCCTGCCCAGCCGCCTGCCGAGCTACGTGCTGCCGGTGATCGTGCCATGCACGGACGGACGCGCCTACGTGCTGCGTGCCATTGCCCAGGGGCAGGCGAGCGTGCTCGCGCCCCACGGCGGCCACGAGGAGCTGCGCCTGCCGCTGCACGAGCTCGACGCCGCCAGCACCGGCGAGGTGCTCGTCGTGAAGGCGCTTGCGCAGCCGTCCGGGCAGACCCTCGTGCCGTTTCGCGGCCGCGCCTTCGGCTGGTTCTGGAGCACGTTGTGGCGCTTCCGGCACTTCTACGTCGAATCGATGCTGGCCACCGTCATCGCCAACGTGCTGACGCTGGCCGGTGTGTTCTTCACGATGAACGTCTACGACCGCGTGGTACCCACGCAGGCCTACACCTCGCTGTGGACGCTGGCCATCGGCGCGGCGGCCGCCGCGTTGCTGGAGTTCGCGATGCGCTGGCTGAAGGCACGCCTCGTGGACCTGGGCGGCAAGCGAGCCGACCTGGCCATCAACGCCACGCTGTTGCGCGAGATCCTGTCCATCCGCCTGGAGCACCGGCCGCAGTCGATCGGCATCTTCGCGAGTTCGATGCGCGACTTCGAGGCGCTGCGCGACTTCTTCTCGTCAGCCTCCTTCGTGCTGCTCACCGAGCTGCCGTTCATCGCCCTGTTCATCGCCCTCATCTTCATCGTCGGCGGGCCCATCGGCTGGATCCCGACGCTGGCCGTGCCGCTCGTGCTCGCGGTTGCGCTGCTCGCGCAGCCCGCGCTGATGCGCGCGATGCGCGAGAACATGAAGGAGGCCGGCGACCGCCAGAGCGTGCTGGTGGAGGCGCTGCTGAACCTGGAGGCGCTCAAGGCCCACAACGCCGAAGGCTACCTGCAGCAGCGCTGGGAGCGCGCCAACGAGTTCGGGGCCGACTCCTACAAGCGCATCCGCGCGCTGACCAACCTGATCCTCGGGCTCACGCAGACCCTGCAGCAGCTCGTGACGATCGCGATGGTGGTGGCCGGCGTCTACCTGATCCACGCCAACGCGCTCACGCTCGGGGGGCTGATCGCTGCGGTGATCCTCGCCGGACGGGCCATCGCGCCGCTGGGCAGCGTGATGGGGCTGGCCGCGCGCTACCAGCAGGCGGCCACCGCGCTGCAGACGCTGGACGGTCTGATGAAGCGGCCGCGCGACCGCGAGGACGCGCGCCGGTATCTCGCGGCGGACCGGTCGTCCCGGGGCAGTGCGCTGCGCCTGGACGAGCTGGAGTTCGCCTACCCCGGCGAGCAGGGCCTGCCGGTGCTGCGCCGGCTGAGCCTGGAGCTTGCCCCCGGCGAGCGCATGGCGCTTCTCGGGCGCGTGGGTTCGGGCAAGTCCACGCTGCTGCGCGTGGCCGCCGGCCTGCACGAGCCGCTGGCCGGGCAGGTGCGCGTGGACGGCATCGCGTTGTCGCAGATCGACCCGGCCTCGCAGCGTGCGCGCATCGGCTGGGTGGGCCAGGAGCCGATGCTGTTCATGGGTACGCTGCGCGAGAACCTGGTGCTGTCGGACCGCCACATGCCGGACAGCCGAATCCTCGAAGTGCTCAAGGCGATCGAGCTGTACCCGGTGGTGGCCGAGCACCCGCGCGGGCTGGACCGGCCGCTCACCGAAGCGGGCGGCGGCCTGTCGGGCGGGCAGCGCCAGCTGCTGAGCCTGGCGCGCATGATGCTGCGCGACCCGCAGATCGTATTCATGGACGAGCCCACCGCGCACATGGACCAGCACACCGAGGCGCGCGTGATCGCTGCGCTCCAGCAGTGGCTGCCCGGGCGCACGCTGCTCTTGGCCACGCACCGCCCGCAGCTGCTCGAGCTCGTGGACGCGATCGCGGTCATCGAGGCCGGGCAATGCCTGGCCAGCGGCCCGAAGGCGCAGATGATCGAGCGGCTGAGCCGCGGCATCGCGGTGCCGGCCGCCGCCGGCCGGGCCTCGGCCACCGGTGCGCCCCCCGCAGGGGGCTTCGCGTGAAGCCCGCCCGTCCGGCTGCCGAAGCTGCCCGTGCGCCCGCATCGGCCCCGGCACGCGTGCTGGACAGCCCCGAGGAGGAGGAGCGGTGCACGAGCCGCTGGCTGCTGTGGGCCACCGCGCTGACGCTGGCCGTGGCCCTGGGCTGGGCGGCCACCTTCGAGCTCGACGAGATCACGCGCGCCCAGGGCCGCGTCATCCCCGCCAGCCGCGAGCAGGTGGTGCAAAGCCTCGACTCGGGCATCCTGCGCGAACTGCTCGTGCGCGAGGGCGATGCCGTGAGCGCGGGGCAGGTGCTGCTTCGCATCGACGATGCCCGTGCCGGCCCGGTCTACCGCGAGGCACGCGAGAAGGCGCTGGCCCTGGCCGCGCTCGCGGCGCGGCTGCGCGCCGAGGCTCGTGGTGCGGCGCTCGAGTTTCCGCCGGAGGTGCGTGCCGTGCCGGCGGTGCTGGCGCGCGAACGCCAGGCCTACGAGGCGCGGCGCCAGGCGCTGGAGGAGCAGGTGCGCGCCATCCGGGCCTCGCTGGCCGCCACCGAAGGCTCGGTGCGGGCGGTGCAGGATTCGATGCTCGCCACCCGGCGCGAACTCGAGATGACGCAGCCCCTCGTGCGCCAGGGTGTGATCTCGGAAGTGGAGCTGCTGCGGCTGCAGCGCCAGGAGGCCGAGCTCAAGCGCCAGCTGGCCGACCTCGGGCGCCAGCAGGCAGACCTGCAAGGGCAGATCGTCGAGCGGCGCAACCGCTACCTGACGGATGCCAGCAACGAGCTCACGCGTGTGGAAAGCGAGCTCGCGCAGACGCGCGAGAACGCGCTCGCGCGCGAGGACAGCCTGCGCCGCACGGTGATCCGCGCGCCGATGAAGGGCATCGTCAAGAACGTGCAGATCACCACCGTCGGTGGCGTCATCCAGCCCGGGCAGAACATCCTGGAGATCGTACCCGTGCAAGACGAGATGCTGGTGGAGGCCTACGTGCGGCCCACCGAGGTGGCCTTCCTGCGGCCCGGCCAGGCCGCCACGGTGAAGCTCACCGCCTATGACTTCAACAAGTACGGGGGCCTGGACGGCGTGCTCGAGCAGGTGAGCCCGGACACCTTGAAGGACGAGCGCAACCGCCGTCCGGGCAGCCTGCCCGAGCTCGAGGAGGGCTTCTACCGCATCCTCGTGCGCATCCGCGACGGCGACCGCGTGCGCGCAGGCATGACGCTCGAGCCGCTGCCGGGCATGACGGCGCTGGTGGAGATCCGCACCGGCCACAAGACCGTGCTCGAGTACCTGTTCCGGCCGCTGCAAAACGTCTCGCAGGCACTGCGGGAGCGCTAGGGCGGGCGAATCCGTGTGCACGCGCACCGCTTGTACGCGCGCCGGTTTCGGCGGAGGCGGCCGGCTGTGCACAATCGCAGGCGGCCCCGGCTGGGGGCGCCGAGGCGCACAGCCGGGCCCGGGTCGTGACGGACGTCACGCGGCGGCGACTCTTCCCCCCCGGTTGGAGGGGGCCGAGGGCCGGCTTCGTCCCGAGGCCGGCGCGGCATAGTGTGAAGTGGGTTCCGTTCCTGTCGTTCGTCCATTGCCTGACCCCGACCGCTCGCGAGATTCGCCCATGAGTCACTTGCGTCCGCACCTGCCTTCGCATCCGAGTGCCGCGCCGTCCCGGGCGGGCGCGGCTGCCCGGGCCTGGCGGGCAGCGCTGTGCCGCCCGCCGGTGGTCGTGGGCCTGTGCGCGGTGTTGGCCGTTGGCCTGACCCTGAGCTCGGTCGCGCAGGCCTTCAGCGCCGGGCGGGTGCTGCAGGCGGCGCGCGAGCGCGGCGGCGAGACCGAGCGCATGGTCCAGGAGATGCAGGAACTCGTGAGCCGGCTCGCGGGGGCCGACGAAGCCGTGCAGCACGAAGAGACGAACCTCTTCTACAACCGCAAGATCCGATACACCTCGGACCTGCGGCTGTGGCAGCAACTGGACTATTGGGCAAGCCCGCTGGAGACCTTTGGACAGGGCCGCGGGGACTGCGAGGACTACGCGATCGCCAAGTACTTCACGCTGCTGGCCGGGGGCATGCCGGCGTCCAAGATGCGCCTGATCTACGTGAAGGCCGACCTGCCCGCCACGGCGACGCAACCGGCCGAGTCGGTCGGGCATATGGTGCTCGCGTACTATGCCCAGCCCACTGCCGAGCCTGTCATCCTGGACAACCTGACCGACGAGATCCGGCCCGCTTCGCAGCGCCCGGACCTCAAGCCTGTGTTCAGCTTCAACACCGAGGGCCTGTGGCAAGGGGTGGGGCAGCAGAGCATGGGCGACCCGATGGCGCGCATCTCCAAGTGGCGCGACGCGATGAACCGGATCAAGGCCGAAGGGTTCTGAGCGTCCCTGCGGCGCGGGCCGCCAGCGCCCGCCGCCCACGCCGCCCCCGCAGCAGCCGTTCCCCCCGCAGCAGCCATCGCGGACTTCACGCGTAGACTCCGTGCTCACCTCAACCGTGTCGCAAAGGGGCCGCGCCGTGTCGATGATCCGCCAGATCGCGCTGCTGCTGTCGATGGTGGTGCTGCTGGCCTTCGGTGGCAGCGCGGCCGTGGGCACCTGGATCTTCCAGAAGTCGATGCAGTCGCAGTGGCAGGCCCGCAACGGCGACGCGGCCGCGCTGCTCGCGCAGGTGGCCAACGCGCAGCGCGGCGACCTGAAGATGATCGAACTCGTGCTGCAGGCGCAGTTCGATGCGGGCCACTACCGCCGCATCCGCCTGGCAGGGGTGGATGGCGCCGTGATCATCGAGCGCGAGAGCCCGGAGACGGTGGGCAATGCGCCGGCGTGGTTCGTCCGCGCACTGCCGCTGCAGGCCCCGGCGGGCGTGGCCACCGTCATCGACGGCTGGCGCCAGATCGGGCAACTGTCGGTGGAAAGCCATGGGGCGTGGGCCTACAACGCGTTGTGGGACGGGATGCTGCGCTTCGTCTTCACGCTGCTGGTGATCGGGGCGGCCGCGCTCGCCGTGGCCTTCACGTTCGTACGCGGCTGGCGCGAGACGCTCGACGGCATGGTCGAGCAGGCGCGCGGCGTGGAGGAGGCGCGCTTCACCGAGATCGCGTTGCCGCGCACGCTCGAGTTCAAGGCGCTGGCCACTGGCATGAACTCGATGGTGCGACGCGTGAAGACGCTGTTCGAGAACCAGGCGAGCCAGCTCGACACGATGCGCCAGCAGTTGCAGCGCGACGGCGTCTCCGGGGTGCACAACCGGGCGCACTTCCTGGCGCAGCTCGAGCGCGCGCTGGGCGGAAGCTCCACGGCCAGCACGGTCACGCGCCGCGGGGCGCTGGTGCTGCTGCGGGTGCAGGCGCTCAACGCGATCAACCGGCGGGTGGGACGCAACGTCGCCGACCGGCTGCTGGCCGACGTCGGCGTGAAGCTCAACGAATGCGCCGCCCGCGTCGAAGGCAGCCTGTGCGGCCGGCTGAACGGCTCCGACTTCGCCTTGTACGTCCCGGTCAACGGTGTCGGCAAGGTGGTGGCCGAGGAGCTGGCCGCGGCGGTGCGGCCGCTTTTCCAGCAGGCCGACCCCGAGGCCGAGTTCCACATCGGCGCGCTGGAAGGGCTGGCCACGGGCGCCGTGGGACAGACCCTGTCCAAGGCCGACCAGGCGCTGGCGCAGGCGGAGAGCGAGGGCCCCTTTGCGGTGGCCGTGCGCCCCGGCAGCGAGGGCGAGGTGATGGGCGAGCAGGAGTGGCGCCGCCGGGTCACCGAGGCGCTGCAGCTCGGGCGCGCCCGGCTCGCGGAGTTCGCCGTGATCGGGCCCGATGGCGGGGTGCTGCACCTGGAGTGCCCGCTGCGCCTGCAGCTCGAGCCCGACGGCCCCTTCTACAGTTCGGCGCACTGGCTGCCGATGGCCATCCGCGCGCAGCTCGTGCAGCAGGCCGACCTGATGGCCACGCGCATGGCGCTGCAGGCGATCCCGCGCGACGGGGTGGCACGCTGCGTGTACATGTCCGCCGCCTCGCTGGCCGATGCGCAGTTCGTGCAGGCGGTCAGCAACCTGCTGGCCCAGCATGCGGGCGCCGCGCGCAAGCTGGTGGTGGAGGCCACCGAATCGGCGGTACACGCCGAGCAGGCCTGGCCGGCGGCCGCGGCACTGTGGAAGCCGATGGGCGTGCGGTTCGGGCTGGGCGGGGCGAAGGAGTCGCTGCAGACGCTGCTGGACGCCAAGGGCAGGGGGCTCGACTTCCTGAAGGTCGATGGCCGCTTCCTGCGCGGCATCCACCAGGACACGAAGCTGGCCGATTACGCCGCCCAGGTCGTGGCCACCGCGCGCAGCATCGGTGTGACGCTGTACGCCGAGGGGATCTCGCAGGCCGAGGACTTGCCGGCGTTGTGGCGCATCGGCTTCGACGGAGCGACCGGCCCGGCGATCAAGCGGCCGGGCAGCTGAGGTCGCGGTCGAGCCGGGCATGGGCGCTGGACTGCGCCAAGGTGCTGTCGCCGCCACCGCCGCGCTCGGCTGTGCGGCGCTGCTCCTGCTGGCCCCAGCCCCGGCCCTGGCGCTGGACGCGGAGCAGCTGCGAGTGGCCGCTGCCGGCCTCGGGCCTCGCGCCGAGGCCGGCGCGCGCGATTTGCTGGCGCTCGTGCAGCGCCTGGCAGCAGCCGACGAGGTGGTGAAGGCGCGCGAAGTCAACGAGTTCTACAACGCGCGCATCCGCTACGACAGCGACATGGCCGTGTGGAATCAGCAGGAGTACTGGGCGAGCCCGCTGCAGACGCTCGACAAGGGGCGCGGCGACTGCGAGGACTTCGTGATCGCCAAGTACTTCACCCTCGTGGCGGCCGGCGTGCCGCATGCCAAGCTGCGCATGGCCTATGTGGCGATCTCGGTGCCGCCTGCCGCGCCGGAGCGGCCCGGCGAGACGAGCGTGGCGCACATGGTGCTCGCCTACTACCCCCAACCCAGCGCCGAGCCGCTGATCCTGGACAACGTGGTGCGCGAGATGCACCCGGCATCGCTTCGCACGGACCTGTCGCCGCCCACCTACGTCTTCAATGCCGAGGGCACCTGGCGCGCACAGGCCGGCCAGGACCGGCGCCTGGGCGACGCCAGCAAGATGGCGCGCTGGCCCGACCTGGCCAGCCGCGTGCGGGCCGAAGGCTTCTAGGAGGAGGCCCGTGCGCGCCGCGCCTGCCTGGCCACCATAGCCAGGCCCAGGGCCATCAGCGCCCAGGTGGAGGGCTCGGGGATGGGCGGAGGGGGGATCGGCGGGCTCGGATCGGGCAGCGGCTCGCGCGGCAGCTCGGGGGGTGGCTCCTGCCCCAGGGCGGGCGGGTCGAAAGTCAGTTCGCCCGGGGGCGGCTCCAGCGAGCGGATGCGCGCGGGCAGCGGGTCGGTCTCGTCGAGGAAGCGCTGGCCGCGGAGCATGTTGGGGCCGCCGCTGGAGGGCAGGTCGAGCGGCTCGTCCGCGGGGCCTGCGGCCGTCTTCGGGTTGTGGGCCTGCTCCAGCGTGACGCGGCTGACGTTGCGGCACACCGTGGGGACGATCAGGCAGTGCTCGCCCTCGCAGTAGACGAGTCCGCGCTCCACCGCCTCAGGCTTCCACTTGCTGCGCCCCACCTCGCGGCAGACGCGCCCGTTGCCGAAGTGCATGTCGCGCAGGTTCGAGTAGCTGCGCTTGCCCTCGATCTTGTCGCGCGTGATGGCCGCGATGTCGTCGTAGGCGCGCTGGCGCATCTTGGCCTTCAGGCGTGCGCGCACGTCGGGCGGAATGTCGCGGTAGCGGTCCACCGCAGCCTCGATGTCCCCCATGTACGGGTCGGCGCCCGGCCGGTCCCACGAGCAGGACGGCAGGGTGACGGTGGCCGCGACCAGCGCGGTGGCGAGGGTGATGGACATGGGCGTGCGAAGCGGAGCCCCGCCGAGACGGGGGCACCCTCGTGCAATCTAGCGAAAGCGCAGGTCTTCCAGGGCAAGCCCCTCCCCCTCGGTTCGGGGGTATCGTGCTGGAATGCTCAGGTCGGGCCGATTGTGCAGGCGCATGCGGCTTGCAGTTCGGCGCGCGTGGCCTGTGCGGCGGCGCGGGCGGCCTGCGCGAAGTCGGGGCCGCGGCTGGCGTACAGGACGGCCCGGGAGGAGTTGACGATGATGGGCGAGCTCGTCGTCGTGCGCCCCTGGTCGTCGCGGTGGCCGCGCCAGGCGGCACGCACGGTCGCCGCGGCATCACCGCCTTGGGCGCCCACGCCCGGGATCAGCAGCGGCAGCGCGGGCGCGAGTTCGCGCACGCGGGCGAGCTCCTGCGGGTAGGTCGCCCCCACCACCAGCCCGAGCTGCCCGGTGGTGTTCCAGGCGCCGGCGGCCAGACGGGCGATGTGCTCGTACAGCCGCTCGCCGCTGGCGAGCCGCTGTGCCTGCAGGTCGTCGCCGCCCGGATTGGAGGTGCGGCACAGCAGGATCACGCCCTTGCCGGCGTGGCGCAGGAAGGGCTCCACGGAATCGAAGCCCATGAAGGGCGAGAGCGTGACCGCATCGGCCTGGTAGCGCTCGAAGGCCTCGCGCGCGTACTGCTCGGCGGTGGCGCCGATGTCCCCGCGCTTGGCGTCCAGGATCACCGGCACGCCCGGCGCGCGGGCATGGATGTGCGCAACGAGCCGCTCAAGCTGCGCCTCGGCACGGTGGGCCGCGAAGTAGGCCACCTGCGGCTTGAAGGCGAGCACGAGGTCGCACGTGGCGTCCACGATCGCGGCGCAGAAGTCGTAGATGCGCGAGGCGTCGCCCTGCCAGTCACCGGGGAACTTCGCGGGTTCGGGGTCGAGCCCCACGCACAGCAGCGAGTCGTGGGCGCGCTCGGCGGCGAGCAGCTGGTCGAGGAAGGTCATGGCGGGCGGCGGCGGAGGCGGTGGCGGGCGACCGGCTAAGCGGGGGCGGACGTGGTATGGACGGGGTGCGGGTGCGTAGGCGCAGCGGGTCAGACCCGCCGCGCCAGCTCGGCCGCCAGCCCCGTGTAGCCCGCCGGCGTGAGCGCGAGCAGCCGTGCCCGTTCGGCCTCGGGCAGCGCGAGCCCTTCGATGAAGCGCTGCATCAGCTCACGCGTGATCGGCTGGCCGCGCGTGAAGGCCTTGAGCTGCTCGTAGGGTTCGGGCAGGCCGTGGCGGCGCATCACCGTCTGCACCGCCTCGGCCAGCACCTCCCAGGCGCCGTCCAGGTCGGCGGCGAGTGCGGCCTCGTCCACCTGCAGCTTGCCCAGGCCCTTGAGCAGGCTGTCGTGCGCAAGCACCGTGTAGCCGAGGGCCACGCCCATGTTGCGCAGTACGGTGGAGTCGGTGAGGTCGCGCTGCCAGCGGCTCACGGGCAGCTTCTGGCTCATGTGCGCGAGCAGCGCGTTGGCCAGCCCGTAGTTGCCTTCGGCGTTCTCGAAGTCGATCGGGTTGACCTTGTGCGGCATCGTGCTCGAGCCGACTTCGCCGGGCCGCGTCTTCTGGCGGAAGTAGCCGAGGCTGATGTAGCCCCAGGTGTCGCGCGCGAAATCCACGAGGATGGTGTTGCAGCGCGCCACCGCGTCGAAGAGCTCGGCGATGCCGTCGTGCGGCTCGATCTGGATCGTGTAGGGGTTGAAGGCGAGGCCCAGGCGCTCTTCCACCACCCGCCGCGCGAAGCCTTCCCAGTCGAAGCCGGGCCACGCGGCGAGGTGGGCGTTGTAGTTGCCCACTGCGCCGTTCATCTTCGCCGGCAGCCGCACCTCGGCGATGCGCGCGCGCGCGGTGCGCAGCCGCGCCACTACGTTGGCCAGTTCCTTGCCCACGGTCGTGGGGCTCGCGGTCTGGCCGTGCGTGCGGCTGAGCATCGGTACGCCAGCCAGCGTGTGCGCCAGGCTCGTGAGCGCGCCCACGACCTGGTCGAGCGTGGGCAGCAGCACCTCGGCGCGGGCGGCGCCGAGCATCAGCGCGTGGCTCGTGTTGTTGATGTCCTCGCTCGTGCAGGCGAAGTGCACGAACTCGCGCGCGCGCTCGAGCGCGGGGTGGCCGGCCAGGCGCGACTTGAGCCAGTACTCCACCGCCTTCACGTCGTGGTTGGTGGTGCGCTCGATGTCCTTGATGGCCTGGGCATCGGCCTCGTTGAAGCCGCTGGCCAGTGCGCGCAGGTGCTCGGCGTCCTCGGGCGGCAGCGGCGGCAGCTCGTCGAAGCCGGCCTCGGTGAGCGCGATGAACCACTCGACTTCCACCTGCACGCGCCGGTGCATCAGCCCGTACTCGCTGAGCAGCGGGCGCAGCGCCGCCAGGCGCGAGGCGTAGCGGCCGTCCAGCGGCGACAGGGCGGAGAGGGTGGAGGAGCTCATGGGTGGCAGCGCCCGCGGACTGGAGCCGGGACCGGGAATGACCGGTTGATTCTAGGCGGCGGGCCGCGTGCGGGGTTGGGTGGACGGCCTGCGGACGGCGGTCGCTCCTGAGGCAGACAGCGGGGCACCCCGGATTCCGGGCGCGGAAATTGCGTGGCCTAATGCCGGATCTCGTCGCGTCGCGTCGCGTCGCGTTCCGTTGCGCCTACCTCCCCGTCGTCTCAGCCCACAAGGAGCCTCACCCATGTCGTCTACTCGCCGTCCCCTCCTGGCCGCCGTGGCCGCAGCCGCGCTGCTGGCCGCTGCCGGCCCCGCGCTCGCGCAAGCCAAGCTCAAGGTGGCCGCCATCTACACCGTGCCGGTGGAGCAGCAGTGGGTGAGCCGCATCGACAAGGCGCTCAAGGCCGCCGCTGCGCGCGGGGAGATCGAGTACGAGTTCAGCGAGAAGGTCGCCAACGCCGACTACGAGCGCGTGATGCGCCAGTACGCCGAGAAGGGCAACACGCTGATCGTGGGCGAGTCCTTCGCGGTGGAGGCGGCTGCGCGCAAGGTGGCCAAGGAGTACCCGAAGGTGAGCTTCCTGATGGGCAGCTCGGGCAAGCCGCAGGCGCCGAACTTCAGCGTCTTCGACAACTACATCCAGGAGCCGGCCTACCTCACCGGGCTGATCGCCGGGGCGATGAGCAAGAGCGGCAAGATCGGCATGGTGGGTGGCTACCCGATCCCCGAGGTGAACCGGCTCATGAACGCCTTCATGGCCGGCGCCAAGGAGAGCAACCCGAAGGTGACCTTCATGGTCACCTTCATCAACAGCTGGTTCGACCCGCCCAAGGCGAAGGAGGCAGCCTTCGCGATGATCGACAAGGGCGCGGACGTGATGTACGCCGAGCGCTTCGGCGTCAGCGACGCGGCCAAGGAGCGCAAGGTGCTGGCGATTGGCAACGTGATCAACACGCAGAAGGACTACCCCGAGACGGTGGTGGCCTCGGCGCTGTGGAACATGGAGCCCACCATCGACCGCGCCATCAAGGCGGTGAAGGAAGGCAAGTTCAAGGCTGAGGACTACGGCCAGTACTCGATGATGAAGTACAAGGGCTCGGAGCTCTCGCCGCTGGGCACCTTCGAGGGCAAGGTGCCCAAGGCTGTGATGGACAAGGTCGCGCAGCGCCAGAAGGAAATTCTGGAGGGCAAGTTCACCGTCAAGGTGGACGACAACGCGCCCAAGGCCACGGCGAAGTGACGGGGGAGGTCCGCGCGCTCGTCTTCGACGTCTTCGGCACCGTCGTCGACTGGCGCTCGAGCGTCATCGCCGAGGGGCGGGCGCTGGGCGCACGCCTGGCGGCGGCGAGGGGGCAAGGCGGGCATGGCGAGGCCTTCGCCGCGGTCGACTGGCCGGCCTTCGCCGACGCCTGGCGCGCGGGCTACCCGCTCTCGATGGACCGTGTGCGCCGCGGCGAGTGGCCGTGGGCGAACATCGACGCGCTGCACCGGCGCATCCTCGATGGGCTGCTCGCCGAGCGCGGGCTCGTGCTGGAGGAGGCCGAGGCGGCCGAGTTCAACCGCGTCTGGCACCGCCTCCGGCCCTGGCCGGACAGTGTGGAGGGGCTCACTCAGTTGAAGCGGCGCTACCCGGTGGCCACGCTGTCCAACGGCAACGTCTCGCTGCTGCTGGCGATGGCGCGGCACGCCGGCCTGCCCTGGGACGCGATCTTCTCGGCCGAGCTCTTCGGCCACTACAAGCCCGACCCGGAGTGCTACCGCGGCGCCGCACGGCTGCTGGACCTGCCGCCCGAGCAGGTGCTGATGGTGGCCGCGCACCCGAGCGACCTGCGCGGCGCCGCGCGCGCGGGGTTGCGCACGGCCTACGTGCCGCGGCCGCTGGAGCGGGGCGCGGGCGGGCCGATGGAGGCGTGGACACGGGGCGAGTTCGACCTCGTGGCCGAGGATTTCGTCGACCTCGCGCGCCAGCTCGGCGCCTGAGCGTCGCGGGGCAGAGTCGGCGATGGCACCGGTGCTCAGGCTTTCCGGCATCACCAAGCGCTTCGGCGCGCTGGTGGCCAATGACGCGATCACGCTCGAGCTCGGCGCGGGCGAGGTGCTCGCGCTGCTGGGCGAGAACGGGGCGGGCAAGAGTACGCTCGTGTCGATCCTCTTCGGCCACTACGTGGCCGATGCCGGCACGATCGAGGTCTACGGCGAGCCGCTGCCCCCGGGCCAGCCGCGCGCGGCGCTGGCCGCGGGCATCGGCATGGTGCACCAGCACTTCACGCTCGCGGACAACCTGAGCGTGCTCGACAACGTGATGCTCGGCACCGAGAGCCTGTGGCAGCCCTTCTCGCGCCGCGCGCAGGCGCGACGAGCACTCGAGCAGGCCGCGCGCGACTTCGGCCTGGCGGTGGACCCCGACGCCCGCGTAGGCGCGCTCTCGGTGGGTGAGCGCCAGCGCGTGGAGATCCTGAAGGCGCTGGTCGCCTTCGGCCGCAAGCGCGGTGCGCGCATCCTGATCCTGGACGAACCCACGGCGGTGCTCACTCCCCAGGAAAGTGAGTCCTTGTTCACCACCTTGGGGCAGATGGTGGCGCGTGGGCTGTCGGTGATCTTCATCAGCCACAAGCTCGACGAGGTGCTGCGCGTGTCGCACCGCATCGCGGTGCTGCGCGGCGGGCGCCTGGTGGCCGAGCTCCCGGCCGCGGGTGCGAGCCGGCGGGACTTGGCCGAGGCGATGGTCGGGCGCACGGTGGCGCCGGCGGTGCGGCGTGCGGCGAGCGCTGCCGCGGTGGCCGAGAGGGTCGAGGGGGCCGAGCGGGCCGAGCAGGTGGAGGGGGTTTCGACCGGACCCTCGGGCTTGCCCGTGCTGAGCCTGCGCGGCGGCACCGTGCGCGGCGACGGGCCGTGCCCGCTGCTCGACGCGGTGGACCTCACCGTACACATGGGCGAGGTGGTGGCGGTGGCCGGCGTCGCGGGCAACGGCCAGCAGGCCCTCGCCGAGGTGCTCGGCGGTGAGCGCGGCCTGGACGCGGGCACGCTGGAGGTGGCGGGCAAGCGCCTGCCGCCCCAGCCGCGCGCCTTCGTCGAGGCGCATGTGGCCCGTATTCCCGAGGACCGCCAGGCCGTGGGCGTGGTGGGCGACCTCGCGCTGTGGGAGAACGCGGTGCTCGAGCAGGTGGCCAGCCCCGCCTTCTCGCGCGCAGGCTGGCTGCGGCGCGGCGCGGCACGCGCACACGCGCAGCGCATCGTGGAGCGGTTCGACGTGCGCGGCACGCAGGCCGCGGGCGTGGACACGCCCACGCGCGCGCTGTCGGGCGGCAACATGCAAAAGCTCATCCTCGGGCGCGCGCTGGGCGTCGCGGGCGAGGGCGCCGCGCCAGCGCTCATCGTGGCCAACCAGCCGACCTGGGGCTTGGATGTCGGCGCCGTGGCCTACGTGCACCAGCAGCTGCTGGACGCCTGCGCGGACGGCAGCGCGGTGCTGCTCGTCAGCGAGGACCTGGACGAGATCTTCGCGCTGGCCGACCGCATCGCCGTGATGCACCAGGGCCGGCTCACGCCAGCGAGGCCATCCGCGCAGTGGTCGCTCGCTTCCATCGGCCTGGCGATGGCCGGTGGCGAGGCGGGTGGCACGGCAGGGCCCGTCGGTGCCGAAGCCCCGGCCAAGGTGGTGGACGAAGCCGGGGTGACCCATGCGGCTTGAGCGGCGCGCCTCAGCCTCGGGCTGGCACCTGGCGGCCGCCACGCTCGGTGCGGTGGCCGCCACGCTGATGGTGGCCTCGCTGCTCGTGGCGTGGGCGGGCGCCCCGGTGGGCCGGGCCTGGGTGCTGCTGCTCGAAGGCGGGTTCGGCTCGCGCTTTGCGCTCACCGAGACGCTCACTCGCGCCACGCCGCTCATCCTCACGGGGCTTGCGGCCGCAGTGGCCTTCCGCGCGCAGCTCTACAACATTGGCGCCGAAGGGCAGCTCTACGCGGGTGCGCTGGCCGCCGTGGCGGTGGGCGGCCTGCATGGGGGAACGGGGCTCGAGTGGCCGGCGCCGCTGCTGTTCGTGCTCATGCTCGGTGCGGCGATGCTCGCCGGAGCACTCCTGCTGCTCGGGCCGGCGCTGCTCAAGGCGCGCCTGGGCGTGGACGAGGTGGTGACGACGCTGCTGCTGAATTTCATCGTGCTGCTCTTCGTCTCGGCCATGCTCGACGGCCCGATGAAGGACCCCACCGCACTCGGCTGGCCGCAAAGCGTCGCGCTGCAAGACGCGTTGCAGCTGGACAAGCTCGTCGAGCGCAGCCGCGTGCACACGGGGCTCGTGGGCGCCGTGGCATTGGCTGTCGGGGTGTGGGTGCTGCTGCGCTTCACGACCTTCGGCTTTCGGCTGCGCGCGGTCGGCTCGGGCCCCCGCGCGGCGGCCTTTGCCGGCATGTCGGTGAGTCGCGTCACGGTGGGCGTGGCACTGCTCTCCGGTGCCCTGGCGGGCCTGGCCGGCGCCGTCGAGGTGGCCGGGCGCACGGCCTATGTCACGCTCGACATGAGCCCCGGCTACGGCTACAGCGGCATCGTGATCGCGATGCTCGCGATGCTCAACCCGCTGGCGGTGGTGGGCGCGGCGGTGTTCGTGGCGGGCATGCTGGTCGGGGCCGACTCGATGAGCCGGGCCGTGAACGTGCCCACCTACATCGCCGACGTGATCGTGGCGGTGGCGCTCATTGCGATGCTCGTGGCCACGATGCTCACGCAATACCGCGTGCGGCGCTGAGGGCACGGCAACTTGGAACCCCCCCCGTGGCCACCGCCCCCCGACGAGACCCCCCCCGCAGCGTCCGCGGGTCACCCCTGAGCGTGCGATGAACGAGACCCTCGAGCTGCTGCTGTCCGCCCCGTTCTGGGCCGCGGTGCTGCGCATCGCCACGCCGCTCATCCTCGGCACGCTCGGCGTGCTGCTGTGCGAGCGCGCGGGCGTGCTCAACCTCGGCATCGAGGGGATCATGGTGGCCGGGGCCTTCGCGGGTTGGCTCGCGGTGTTCCAGGGCGCGACGCTGTGGACCGGGGTGGCGGTGGCCGCGCTCACCGGCGCCGCCTTCGGGTTGCTGCACGGCGTGCTCACGGTCACGCTGTCGCTGTCGCAGCACGTCTCGGGGCTCGGCATCACGCTGCTGGCCACGTCGCTTGCGAGCTACGCCTATCGTGTGAGCTTCCCGAAGGTGGAACGCCCGCCCACGGTGCAAACCTTCCAGCCCATGGAAGGCCTGCCCATCCCGGTGCTCGACACGCAAACCCCGCTCACGCTGCTGGCCCTCGTGCTCGTGCCGGTGATGGGCTGGGTGCTGATGCGCACGCCGCTCGGGCTGGCGGTGCGGATGGTGGGCGAGAACCCGGCTGCGGCCGAAGGCCAGGGCCTGAGCGTGCAAGGGCTGCGCATCGGGGCCATCTGCGCGGGCTCCGCGCTGATGGGCGTGGCCGGGTCCTTCCTGACGCTGTCGGCCTTCAACGCCTTCTTCTTCAACATGGTCAACGGGCGCGGCTGGGTGTGTGTGGCGCTCGTCGTCTTCGCCTCGTGGCGGCCGGGCAAGGCCCTTGTCGGCGCGCTCGTCTTCGCCTTCTTCGACGCGCTGCAGTTGCGCCTGCAACAAGCCGGCAGCGGCGCCTTCGGGGTCGAGCTGCCCTACCAGCTCTACCTGATGCTGCCCTACGCAATGGCCATCGTCGCGCTCGTGCTCGTGGCGCGGCGCGCAGCCTACCCGCAGGCGCTGATGAAGCCGTACCGGCCCGGCGAGCGCTGAGCCGGGTGCGGGCAGGTGGTGGGGGGGCGGGGGCGCCCCGCTGCTGCGGGCGCTCAGGCGAGGCGTCCGCGCAGCACCGGCGGTGGCGTGGGGGCCCCCTCGGCGATCGTGCATGCACCGCTCACCGCCGCCACCGCCGCCTCGGCCGCGGCGGCATCGGCCGCGTGCACCCACGCAAGCGGCTCGCCGGCCCGCACGCGCGTGCCGAGCGCGCGCACCCCGCTCAGCCCCACGCGCGGGTCGATGGCCGCAGCCGGGCGCGTGCGCCCGCCGCCCAGGGCGACGACCGCCACGCCGAGCGCGCGCGCGTCCAGCGTCGCGAGCACTCCCGCGCGGGAAGCGGGGACGGGCCGGAGCACCGGGGCGGCCGGCAGGCCTGGGGCGCGCAGCACGTCGGCCGGACCTCCGAGTGCGGCCACCATGCGGGCGAAGCGTTCGGCCGCGGCACCGTCCTCCAGCGCGCGCCGTGCCCGCTCGTGGGCGGTCTCGTAGCCGGACTCCAGGCCGCCGAGCACGAGCGCCTCGGCGGCCAGCGCGAGCGTGAGCGTCAACAGCCGCGGGTCGCGCACCGGGTCTGCCTCGCCCCCGGCCGGGCGGGGCCATCCCGCGGGCCACCGGCCCGTGAGGAAAGCCAGCGCCTCGGCCACTTCCAGCGCGTTGCCGGCGGTCGAGCCGAGCACCTGGCTCATGTCGGTGATGAGGGCCACCGTCGGCAGGCCCGCGGCGCGGGCCACGCGCACGAGGCTCGCGGCCAGCGCCCGCGCGTCTTCCAGGCTCGTCATCACGGCGCCGCTGCCCACCTTGACGTCCATCACGAGGCTGCCAAGCCCCGCGGCGAGCTTCTTGCTGAGGATGCTTGCGGTGATCAGCGGCAGGCTCTCGACCGTGGCCGTGACGTCGCGGATGGCGTAGAGCCGACGGTCGGCCGGGGCCAGGCGCGGGCTCGCGCCGACGATCGCGCAGCCGGCCGAGCGCAGCGCGGCGAGCATCTGCGCGTACGGCGGGTTCACGGCATAGCCGGGCAGCGCCTCGAGCTTGTCGAGCGTGCCGCCGGTGTGGCCCAGGCCGCGCCCGCTGACCATCGGCACCACCGCACCGCAGGCAGCCAGGATCGGGGCGAGCATCAGGCTCACCTTGTCGCCCACGCCACCCGTGGAATGCTTGTCGAGGATCGGGCCCGCCAGCCCGCTCGTGCGCCAGTCGAGCACCTCGCCCGAGTGCGTCATCGCGTGCGTGAGCGCGGCCGTCTCGGCCGTGTCCATGCCGCGCAGCACGATGGCCATGGCCATCGCGCCGCACTGCGCGTCGCTGAAGCCTGCCTGCGGGTCGTCCGCGCCATCGACCAGCCCGCGCACGAAGGCCTCGATCTCCGGTGGCGTCAGCGCCTGGCCGTCGCGCTTCTTGCGGATGAGTTCCTGGGGCAGGGTCATGGGCGCCTCGAGCGGACCAGCATGCCACAAGGGCGCGCAGGCGAGCCGCCTCGGGCCGGCGTGCCGCGTCGGCCGATGTCGTTGGCAGGTGTTTTCGGACCCTTCGGCCGGTGCGTTGCAGTACCCTCACGCGATGACCCCGGCCCTGGCCATCCGCACCGCCTTGGCGCTCGCGCTCGGGGCGGCCGTCTCGCTCGGCCTGGCGCGCTTTTCCTATGCCTTGCTGCTGCCGCCGATGCGCGCGGACCTGGGCTGGAGCTACTTCACGGCCGGGGCGATGAACACGCTCAATGCCGCGGGCTACCTGATCGGGGCGCTGCTGCTGCCGGCCTGGCTGCGCTGGCGCGGGGCTCGTGCAGCCCAGCAGGCGCTCGTGGGCGGAGGTGTCGCCGCGGCGGCCGTGCTGGCGCTGCACGGGCTGACGGCGCACGACGGCCTGCTGGCTGCGCTGCGCCTGGCGGCGGGAGTGGCGAGTGCCGCGGTGTTCGTCAGCGGCGGCCTGCTCGCGGCGCGGCTATCGGCGGAACCGGGGGTGGAGGGTCGCGTCTCCAGCGGCCTCGTGCTGGGGCTGTACTACGGCGGGACGGGGCTCGGGATCGTCGCCTGCGCGTGGGTGCTGCCGGTGCTGCTGGAGGGCACCTTCGCCTGGGCTGCACCCTGGCAGGCCGGCTGGCTCGCACTGGCGACGCTCGCGCTGGCCGCCTGCGTCCCGATGGCGCTGGGCATGCGCCGCTGGCACCCGCCTGTCCCGCCTGCTGCGGCGCCCGGGCAGGCGCGCTTCGACCGGCGCGGGCTGGCCGCCGGGCTCGCCGGCTACGGCTGCTTCGGCCTGGGCTACATCGGCTACATGACCTTCATCGTCACGCTGCTGCGCGAGCAGGGTCTCGCCTCCGGGACGGTGGCGGCCTTCTATGCGCTGCTCGGCCTGGGCGTGATGGCCTCGCCGTGGCTGTGGGCCAGGCTGCTTCAGCGTGCACGCGGGGGTGGTGCGCTGGCGGTGCTCAATGCGCTGCTGGCTGTTGCGACCGCACTGCCGGTGGCGTTCGGACACCCGGTGGCGGCCTTTGCTTCCGGTGCCCTGTTCGGCGCCGTCTTCCTGTCGGTGGTGGCCTCCACCACCGCGATGGTGCGGCACAACCTCGAGCCGGTGCACTGGCCGGCGGGCATCTCGCTGTTCACGATCGTCTTTGCCGGCGGGCAGATCATCGGCCCGAGCCTGGTGGGGGCGCTGGCCGACGGGGCGGGCGGGCTGCGGATGGGGCTGGCCCTCTCGGCAGCGCTGCTCGCCATGGGCGCGCTCATCGCCTGGGCCCAGCGCCCGCTGCTGGCACACACCAGCCGATGACGGCTCGCCTCTCACGCCTGGGCAGGCGCACCGATTCCCGGCCCGTGCTCCCGGCGAGGGGCTGGCTGGCGGTGCTCGCGGCGGCTCTGGCGCTGCCCGCTGTGCATGCGGGCCGCCCGCTTGCCACCGATGATGCGGCCATAGCCGAGCCGGGAAGCTGCCAGCTCGAGGCCTGGCAGGACCGTGCCCGTGGCGCGCGCGACACGGTGCTGGCACCGGCCTGCGGCCTGCCTGGGGGGCTGGAGCTGGGCGCCGAAGGCACCTGGCCGCGCCCGGTGGAGGGACTGCGCGCCACGGCAGGGGCCTCACTGAAGTGGGTGCCCGAGGCCTGGCGGCTCGACACCCCGCTTGGCGAGGCCGGCTTCGGGCTGAAGTTCGCTGCCGGCCTGGAGCGGCCTGCGGGGGCGGGTACCGGGCGCGCGTGGCGGCACGCCGATTCCACGCTGCTCGCGCTGGCCTCGCTGCGGCCGGCCCCGACTCTCGCCTGGCACCTGAACGTCGGGGTCGGGCGGGCGCGGGCCGTGGCACCCGTGCAGCACACGTCGACCTGGCTGGCGGGCGTGGCTGCCGCCTGGACACCCGGGGCCGACTGGCTCGTGTTCGCCGAAGCCCAGTCGAGTGGCCGGCGCGAGGCTTTCGGCGGCCTGCGGCTGGCGGGTGGGGCGCGGTGCTGGCTGATCCCCGAGCGGCTCGGGCTCGACCTCACGCTCGCGCGCGAGCGCGGCAGCCCACGCGCGGTGGGGGTGGGCCTGGGCTGGTACGGCATCGGGCTGTAGCGCCAGGGCCGCGCCTGCGGTGCCGGCCGGTTGTGGTCATCGAGCGCGCCACGGGCGCGCGCTCAATCCACCAGCGTGATGCGCGGCGTGCGCTCGGGTGCGGCCGTGCGCGCCGCCAGATAGTCCATCAACGCGTCTACGTCCTGGGGGCCGCCCAGGCGCTGGCGACCGTTGGCCAGCATGCGCACCCCGTCGCCGCCTTCGGCCAGGAAGCTGTTGACGGTGAATCGGTACTCGCGCGCGGGCTCCAGCGGCTGCCCGTCCAGGCGCAGCTCCTGCACGCGCTGGCCATGTGGCGCCCCCGTGCTCCAGCGGTAGGTGAGCGAGGAAGAGGGGATGAGGAAGTAGGGCCGTTCGCGCCCCGGGGGCTGTTGGTCCTCCAGCATCTGGCGAATCTGCGCGCCGGTGAGCGTCATGACGACGAGGCTGTTGCCGAAAGGCTGCATCGCGAAGAGCTCGCCGTAGGTGACGGTGCACGGGGGTGCGGCCGTGCAGCGCAGGTCGGTGCGCACGCCGCCGGGGTTCATCAGCGCGAACTGTGCGCCGCCGCGCTCGGGGGCGCGCGTGGCGGCCCACTGCGCGTCGGCCACGAGGCGTCCCGCGCTCGCGTCGCTGCGCGAGCTGCGGTCGAAGTTGCCGGCGATCCGCCCGACCGGACGCTGCGCGCGCGGCGCGGCAGCGGCCACGTACTCGGCCACGCGCTGCGCGACCGCAGCCGAGGGTTGGGCCGCACGCAACGCCTGCTGCCAGGGCTGCGGCTCGGCGGCGATGATGGCCTCGCGCAGCGCGGGGTCGCTGCGCTCGTTGAAGACGGGCAGGTTGCGGTGCTGGGTGCGCGCGCGGTCCACGTCGCGTGTCTTCGGGTCGAGCACGATGTCGGCCACGCTCACGCCACGCCCGAGCGCGGTGGCCTGCATCACCGCGCGCCCGTCGATGACGCAGCGGTAGCCCTGGTGGGTGTGGGCCGACAGCACGAGGTCCACGTCCGGCGTGAGGCGCTTGACGATGTCGAAGATCTCCCCGCGCGGGTTCGGGCAGCCGGCGTCGTTCCATTCCAGCGGCAGGCCCGGCGTACCGGTGTCCCCGCCTTCGTGAATGACGGCCACCATCGCTTCCACGCCCTGCGCCTTCAGCCGCGCGGCCTCTGCGTTGATGGCCTGCGCCTCGTCGATGAAGCGCAGCCCCGCCACCCCCGAGGGCACGACGATGGAGGGCGTGATCTTCGTCACCGCACCGATGAAGCCCACGCGGATGCCGCCGAACTCGCGCACCACCGAGGCCGGAAAGAGCGTGCCGCCCTCGGCCTTCACCACGTTGGCTGCGAACATCGGGAACTTCGCGCCCTCGTGGCGCCCGAGCGGGCACGACACCGTCGCAGCCTCGGCGCGGGTCTCGGTGCAGCCGCCGCGCAGCACCCGCTGCAGTTCCGCGGTGCCGGCGTCGAACTCGTGGTTGCCGGGGATGGCGAGGTCCACGCCGATGCGGTTGGCGATGTCGACCGTGCTCTCGTGCAGGAAGAGCGCCGAGACGAGCGGCGTGGCGCCGATCATGTCGCCGCTGCTGACCACCACGTGGTGCGTGGCCCCGCTGCGCAGTGCCTGCACGAGGCCGGCCAGGTGTGCGGCACCCCCGGCCGCCAGGCGTGCTGTTTTGCGCAGGTCCGAGGGGTCGGGCCACGGCAGCGAAAGCCCGGTGCTCTCGAGGTTGCCGTGCAGGTCGTTGAAGGCGATCAGCCGCACCGTGACCGGGGTGGCGGCGCCCGAGGCTGCAGCCGGCCCCTGGGGTGCCGAGGCGCAGCCCGCCAGCCACGCAGCCGCCACGGCGGCTGCGGCGAGGGCGGGCAGGCGCCAGGCCGGTCGCCTGGGGGTGGGCGGGAGGAGTTCGGGGGCAGCGGGTGTGCGCATCGACAAGCGCTCCTGGGGCAAATGGAAGAAGGGGGGAGGGAGGGGTTGAGCCGGGTGTACGGGGTCGGCGCAACTCACTGTGCAGTGGGTGGATCGGGGGCGAGCTGACGCGCTGGGGTGATCGAGTACCGAGAGGACCAATAGGACCGAGAGGACCGAGAGGACCGGCGTCAGTAGGTGCCCGCGGCCGACCCCGGCCGCTGCCCGGCGGGCGCAGTCCCGAGGGTCTCCGGCCAAGCCAGCACCGCCTCGATGTCGTCGAGCAGGCTGCTCGCGCCGATGCGCAGCCGCCGGGGTGACACCGCCTCGGGGCCGAGCAGGCTCGCGACGAGGCCGATGTACAGCGCCGCATCAGCGACCGTGCGCACGCCGCCCGAGGCCTTGAAGCCGGCCGTACCGCCACGCTTGCCGCCACGGTCGGCGATCAGCTCGAGCATCGTGCGCGCCGCCTGCGGGCTCGCGCCTTGGCGCGTCTTGCCGGTGCTCGTCTTGAGGAAGTCGGCGCCTGCATCCAGGGCCAGTTCGCCGGCGCGGCGTACGAGGGCGGGCGCGGCGAGTTCCCCCGACTCGAGGATCACCTTCAACACGAGCCCGGCGCTCGCGCGCCGGGCGGCTTCGAGCACGGCCGCGCAGCCGCGCTCATCGCCCTCGCGCAGCGCACCCCAGGGCAGCACCACGTCGACTTCCTGGGCGCCGGCCTGCACGATCTCGCCCACCTCGCGCACGGTGCGCGCGACGTCCAGGCTGCCGTCGGGGAAGTTCGCCACCGCGGCCACCGCCACCTCCGGCGGCGCCTCACGCCGGGCGAAGGCCGCCAGCCGCGGCCACACGCACACGGCCGCCGGTGTGCCAAAGCGGCCCCGCGCGCGCGCGCATAGCCTGGCAATGTCGGCTTCGGTGTCGGCGTCGTTCAGGCTGGTGAGGTCCAGGCAGGCGAGCGCGGTGCGCGCGGCAGGGGCCGCGGGCATCGCGGGCGCGGGCGCCGAGTCGGTGGGTGAGGTCATGGTGGCGGCGACGGATGCGGCGACGGATGCGGCAACGAGGGCGAAATTGCGGCTGCTCGAGGCGTGTCCGGGGCGGTCAGGGGTGCAGCTCGATGCCGGCGACGATCGCCTGCAGCAGCCGGCTCGCGTCCTGCGCAGCCCGCGCCGCCGAGGCCAGCGTGTGGCCGTGGCTGAGCCCCTCCTCGCCGAGCCCGCAGGCGAGGTTCGTGACGAGCGACAGCGCCAGCACCCGCAACCCGGCGTGGCGCGCGAGGATCGTCTCCGGCACGGTGCTCATGCCCACCGCGTCCGCGCCCAGCAGGCGCAGCATGCGGATCTCCGCGGGCGTCTCGAACTGCGGGCCCATGACCCAGGCGTAGACGCCTTCGTGCAGCGGCAGCCCGAGGCCTTGTGCGCAGCGTTGCGCGTGCGCGCGCAGCGCGGGGTCGTAGGCATCGCGCAGGTCGACGAAGCGGCTGTCGTCGCGCACGGCCACGAGCGGCGAGCGCTGCGGCAGGTTCAGGTGGTCGCTGAGCACCATGATGCGCCCGGGTGGCATCGTGGTGTCCAGGCTGCCTGCAGCATTGGTCTGCACGAGCACGCGGCAGCCAAGCGCGGCCACCGTTCGCACGGCTGATGCCATCGCGGTCGCCTCGCCCGTCTCGTAGGCGTGGGCGCGGCCGAGCAGCACGGCCACCGGCTGCGCGCCGAGCAGGCCCAGCCGCACACGCCCCGTGTGCCCACCCACGGCGGGCTCGGGAAAGCCGGGCAGCTCCGCGTAGCCCACGTCTACCCCATCGGTGACGGCCTCGGCTGCTGCGCCCCAGCCCGAGCCCAGCAGCAGGGCCACGCGCGGCAGCGGCCGCCCGGCGAGCGCTGCGCGCAGCCGGGCGACGCTCGCCTGCACGGCGCTGTCCGGAGGTACGGCGGGCCTCGTTGCCTGCACGCTCACGCGGGCTCCTCGCGTTCCAGGTGCGCGGGCCCGAAGGCATGCGGCAGCAGCGCGCCAAGCGTGGTGCGCAGCCGCAGCCCGCTCGCATCGGCCACGAGCACGGGGGTGCCATCGGCCGCGAACTCGCGCAGCCGCTGCCGGCAGCCTCCGCAAGGCGTCACGGGCTCGGCGGCCTCGCCCACCACGGCCACCGCCGTGATGCGGCGCGCGCCGGCGAGCACGAGGGCGGCGATCGCACCGGCCTCCGCGCACTGACTTTGCGGGTAGGCGGCGTTCTCGACGTTGCAGCCCGCGTGCACGCGGCCCGTCTCGTCGAGCAGCGCGGCGCCCACGTGGAAGCCTGAATACGGCGCGTAGGCCCGCGACCGCGCGGCGCGCGCCGCATCAATCAGCCGCGTTTCGGCGGCGGCATCCAGGGGTGTAGGCATCCGGGGCTCCTTCATCGTCGCCTCACCGTTCCTTCACGTAAGGCGTGCCCAGCGCACGCGGCGCGCGCGCGCGGCCGAAGAAGCCGGCCAGCAGCACCACCGTGAGCACGTAGGGCAGCGCCTGGATGGCCTGCACTGGCACGGCGCCGCCACCCCAGGCCTCGGGCATCGACACGCCCTGCAGGCGGATCGACAGCGCGTCCAGGAAACCGAAGAGCAGACACGCGGCGAGCGCCCCGACCGGGTGCCACTTGCCGAAGATCATCGCGGCCAGCGCCATGTAGCCGCGCCCGGCCGTCATGTGCGGGTTGAAGGCCGCATTCAGGCCGAGCACGAGGTAGGCGCCTGCGAGCGCGCACAGCACGCCATTGCCCGCCAGCGCCCCGTAGCGCAGACCCGTCACCGACAAGCCGGCAGCGTCCACCATGGCCGGATTCTCGCCGGTGGCGCGCAGCCGCAGCCCGAGGCTCGTGCGGTAGAGCAGCCACCACACGGCGGCCACCAGCGCGAGCGCGCCGTAGACGAGCAGGTTGTGCCCGGTGAAGGCCAGCGCCAGCGTGCGCCCGATGACCGGCAGCTGCTCGAGCGCCGCGCCCAGCGCCTGGCCGTGGGCATCCAGCCGCACCGCCTCGGGCACGGGCGGCGTCTGGCCGCCCTGCGCGAACCACGCGATGCCCAGAACCACCGTGAGCCCGGCGGCCGTCATCGTCAGCGCCATGCCGGTGACGACCTGGTCGCCGCGGTGCGTGACGCAGGCATAGCCCTGCAGCATCGACAGCGCCACGCCGGTGGCCACGGCGGCCAGCAGCGCGAGGCCGAGCGAGCCGGTGGCCACGCCGACGCTGGCGGCGATGAAGGCCGTCATCAGCATCTTGCCTTCCAGCCCCATGTCGATCACGCCTGCGCGCTCGCTCAGGCAGCCCGCCAGCGCGCCGAGCACCAGCGGCGTGGACACGCGCAGCGTGGAGGCGAGCACCGTGCCGAGGAAGGTCTCGTCCATGGGTGTGCCCTCAGGCTGTCGCCGCAGCGCGGGGCCGACGCGCGAAAAGCCGCGCGAGCGTCGGCGCGGCCACCTGGCCCAGCGCCCCGGCGAACAGCACCACGAGCCCCTGCAGCGTGAAGACCATGTCGCGCGTGAAGCCGCTGACCTCGAAGGCGAGCTCGGCCCCGCCCTGGTAGAGCGCTCCGAACAGCAGCGCGGCCAGCACGATGCCCACCGGGTGGTTGCGCCCGATGAGGCTGACGGCGATGCCCGCAAAGCCCGCCCCGGCGGTGTAGTCCAGGAGCACCCGGTGGTGCACGCCGGCGATCTCGTTCATGCCCACCAGGCCCGCCAGCGCGCCCGACAGCATCATCGCCCCCATCACCTGCGCACGCGGCGAGATGCCTGCGTACTGCACGGCTGGGGGCGAGAACCCGGTGCCGCGCAGCGCGTAGCCCGGTGCAGCGCGCCACAGCAGCGCCCAGACGAAGGCGGCGGCGAGCACCGCCAGCACGATGCTCAGGTTCAGCGGCGTGCGCGGCCACTCGATGCCGAGCGTGGCGAGCGCCGTGTGCACGCCCGGCAGATGCGCGCTCGGCGCGAAGGCACGCGTCTCGGGCGACATGTTGCCCGGCTCCTTGAGCACGTCCACGAGCAGGTAGACGAGCACCGCGCTCGCGATGAAATTGAACATGATCGTCGTGATCACGACGTGGCTGCCGCGCCAGGCCTGCAGCGCCGCCGGCACCGCGGCCCACGCCAGGCCGAACGCCATCGCCGCGAGCACCATCAGCGGCAGCATCGCCCAGGCTGGCAGCCGCTCGGCCAGCGCGAGTGCGGCGAGCCCCGCCCCGAGACCGCCCATGATGGCCTGGCCTTCCCCGCCGATGTTGAAGAGCCCGGCGTGGAACGCCACCGCCACCGCCAGGCCCGTGAAGACGAAGGTGGTGGCGTAGTAGAGCGTGTAGCTCAGCCCCGCCTTCGAGCCGAAGGCGCCCTTGACCAGCAGCGTCACCACTTCCACCGGGTCGAGCCCCGCTGCGAGCACGACGAGGCCGGAGACGAGCAGCGCGAGCGCCAGGTTGACCGCGGGCAGCACGACGAGGTCGACCCAGCGCGGCAGCTCCAGGGGAGTGGCTGACATCGTGGCGGCCCCGGGCGTGCGGCCTTCAGGCGGACAGGGGCGCGGCGGCGTGCGTGCCGGGCTGCTGCGCGGCAGCCGGGTCGGCTGGCGCGGCACCGCCCATCAGCCGGCCCAGCGCAGCCTCGTCGCACTGCGCGATCGGCAGCTCGCCCACGATGCGCCCGGCGTTCATCACGAGCACGCGGTCGGCCAGCGCGAGGATCTCATCGAGCTCGGAGGAGACGAGCAGCACCGCGCCGCCGGCGTCGCGCATCTCGCGCAGCCGGGCGTGGATGAACTCGATCGCGCCGATGTCCACGCCGCGCGTGGGCTGGCCCACGAGCAGCACGCGCGGGGCCTGGGCGGCCTCGCGCGCGAGGATGAGCTTTTGCTGGTTGCCGCCGGAGAAGTTGGCGCTGCGCAGCAGCGCGTTGCGCGGGCGCACGTCGTAGCGCTCCATCATGGCCTCGGCGGCTTGGCGCATGGCCCTGCGCGCGAGCCAGCCGAGCCGGCTGAAGCGGCGGTGGTAGCCGAGCGCGGCCGACTCCCACGCCGCAAAAGGCAGCACGAGGCCGCGCTGGTGGCGGTCTTCCGGCACGTGGGCCACGCGCAGGGCCCGTGCGCGCCTGGGTGTGAGCCAGCGCCCTGGGGCGAAGCGCGCGCCTTCGATCTCCAGCGTGCCGGCCTGGGGCTCGAGCAGCCCGGCCAGCGCGTCGAGGAGCTCGCTCTGGCCGTTGCCCGACACCCCGGCCACGCCGACGATCTCGCCAGCGTGCAGCGTCAGCGAGACCTCGGCCAGCCGCGCCACGCCCAGCGCGTCGCGCCAGGTCAGGCCCTGGGCGCGCAACAGGGCTGGCGCGTCGGGCGTACCAGGAGTACCCGGCGTACCTGCCGTACCGGGCAGGCTCGATGGGCCGGATGCCGGAGCGGCCTGGCCCTCTGCCGCCGCGCGGCCGAGCCGCACCGCGCGCCCGACCATCGCCTGCGCGAGGCCGTCCAGCGAGGTCTCCCCGATCGGGCAGTCCAGCACCACCGCGCCCTGGCGCATCACCGTCACGTGGTCGGCCAGCGCCAGGATC
This sequence comes from Pseudomonadota bacterium, assembly GCA_039798945.1. GTDB lineage: Bacteria > Pseudomonadota > Gammaproteobacteria > Burkholderiales > Burkholderiaceae_C > Rubrivivax. Next base: position 14,565 of record JBDKFA010000352.1, on the reverse strand, counting down.
TCGCGCAGCTTGTGCGTGATCAGCAGGATCGTCGTGCCGCGTGCGCGCAGGGCGCGCAGGGTCACGAAAAGTGTGTCCGCTTCCTGAGGCGTGAGCACGGCCGTGGGCTCGTCCAGGATCAGGATGCGCGCGCCCCGGTACAGTGCCTTCAGGATCTCCAGCCGCTGGCGCTCACCCACCGGCAGTTCTTCCACGGGCAGGTCCAGCCGCACCTCGAGCCCGGTGTCCGCCATCAGCGCGCGCAGGCGTTCGCGCACCTGGGCGCGCGCTCTGGGCAAGCGCCAGTGCGGCTCGGCGCCGAGCATCACGTTGTCCAGTGCGCTCAGGCTGTCCACGAGCATGAAGTGCTGGTGCACCATGCCGATGCCGAGTGCGATCGCGTCGTGCGCGCTGCCGATGTGCGCGACGCGCCCGTGCACCGCGATCTCGCCGCTGTCGGCCGGGTGAAAGCCGTACAGGATCGACATCAGCGTGCTCTTGCCCGCCCCGTTCTCCCCGACCAGGCCGTGCACGCTGCCCGCGCGCACGGCCAGACTCACCGCGCGGTTGGCGTGCACGGCGCCGAAGCGCTTGTCGATGCGCCGCAGCTCGACGGCAAAGGCCGCGGGCGCGGCCGCGGCGGTGCTCACTTGCAGGCGTTGGCCGCCATGTAGTCGATGACCTTGAGCTTGCCGGCGATGATGTCGGCCTTGGCCGCGTCGACCTTCTTCTTCATGTCCGCGCTCACGAGCTTGGCGTTGTGCTCGTCCATCGCGTAGTCCACGCCGCCTTCCTTGAGGCCGAGGGACTGCACGCCGGGCTTGGTGCCCTTGAAGGCGTTGTAGACGGCCACGTCCACGCGCTTGACCATCGAGGTGAGCATCGTGCCGGGCTGCAGGTGGTTCTGGTTGCTGTCCACGCCGATGGCGAGCTTGCCCGCGTCCTTGGCGGCCTGGTAGACGCCGATGCCGGTGCCGCCGGCGGCAGCGAAGATCACGTCCGCTCCCTTGGCGAACTGGGCCTTGGCGAGCTCGCCGCCGCGTGCGGGGTCGTTCCACGCCGCGGGCGTGGTGCCGGTCATGTTGGCGAAGACTTCCGCCTTCGGGTTCGCGTACTTGGCGCCCTGCTCGAAGCCGCACTGGAACTTGCGGATGAGCGGGATGTCCATGCCGCCCACGAAGCCGACCTTGCCGGTCTTGCTGGCCAGCGCGGCCATCATGCCCACGAGGAAGCTGCCCTCGTGCTCCTTGAAGACGATCGACTGCACGTTTGGCAGGTCGACCACGAAGTCGATGATCGCGAACTGCTGCTTCGGGAAGTCCTTGGCGCCCTTCTCGATAGCCGAACCCTGCGAAAAGCCCACACCCACGATCGGGTTGGCCCCGCGCTCGGCCATGCGGCGCACGGCCTGCTCGCGCTGGGTGGGGTTGGCAATCTCGAAGTCGAGGTAGGCCTTGCCCGTCTCCTGCTTCCAGCGCTCTGCGCCCCGGAACGCGGCCTCGTTGAAGGACTTGTCGAACTTGCCGCCCATGTCGTAGATGACGGCGGGCTGGGCCTGGGCCTGGGCCGCGACGGGGCCGCTGAGGAACGCGAGGGCGAGGACGCCGAACGTGAGGGCCGGCAGCTTGAAGGTCATGGGGAGCTCCTGGGCTGAGGTGGGGCTGGGGGTCGGCGCGCAGGATAACAACTCGCGCGCGCGCAGGCACCCCGGGCTTGCCAAGGCCCGGTCTTCCGGTCGCCCGGGCCGGACACCGCCTGCAGCCCGGGGGGGCCGGCGCAGCCAGGCCCGTGGCGTGTTGCCGCCCACTACCATTGCCCGATGACCGACGCCGCCGCCTTCCCGGATATCGCCCCCGATGTGCTCGCCCGCGCCCGCAGCCTGCCCAAGGTGCTGCTGCACGAGCACCTGGATGGCGGGCTGCGCGAGGCGACGCTGCTGGAGTTGCTGCGCGGGCGCGGGATCCCCGCGCCCGCGGCCGATGTCGCCGGCCTGGCGGCCTGGTTCGACGCCCGCGCCCACGCCGGCTCCCTCGAGGAGTACCTGCGTGGCTTCGCGCTGACGGTGGCGGCCATGGCCACGCCCGAGGCGCTGGAGCGCGTGGCCTTCGAGGCGGCCGAGGACGCGCGCGCCGACGGCTGCGTGCTCGCCGAGTTCCGCATCGCGCCGCTCTTGTTCGAGCCGCATGGGGTGCACGGGGACGAGGCGGTGGCGGCAATCCTGCGCGGGCTCGCGCGCAGCGAGCTGCCCAGCGGGCTCATCGTGTGCGCGATGCGCCACGAGGACGACGCGCGCATCCAGGCGGCGGCCGAGCTCGCGCTGCGCTGGCGCGGCCGCGGCGTGGTGGGTTTCGACCTCGCCGGCCCCGAGGCGGGCTGGCCGGCCACGCGCCACGCGCGGCTGCTCGCCCGGCTGGGCGAGGAGGGGCTGCCGCTCACGCTGCACGCGGGCGAGGCCGACGCCGGCGTGCGGGTGATCGAGGCGGTGCAGCTGGGGGCCCGGCGTATCGGCCACGGCGTGCGGCTGGCCGAGCTGCTCGGCACGCCGGAAGGCGATTCGGCGCTGCGCACGCTGCGCCAGGCGGGGGCACACCTGGAGGTGTGTCCGACGAGCAACGTCCACACCGGTGCGGCACCCTCGCTGGCTGCGCACCCGATCGGGGCCTTGTGGCGGGCCGGCGTGTCGCTTTCTTTCCACACCGACAACCGGCTGATGTCGCGCGTCACGGCGAGCCTGGAGGCCGCGCGCCTGGTCACCGCAGCCAGCCTCGGCTGGGAGGACCTGCGACGCATGGGCGAGCTCGCGGCCCAGGCGTCGTTCCTGGACGCCGTGCATCGCCAGCGCGCCTGGAAGGCGCTGGCCACCTGGCAGCCCACCTGACAGCGGGCTCGGGTTTACCCTGGGTAGACGCGAAACGTCACCGAAGTTTCACGGCCGGGCGCTAGCATCCCTGGCTGTTACAGGGTGAATGCCGGCCGCTTCGGTCGGTGGCCGCGGGGCTGGCCCGCGCCTTGCTCTCGTCGTGCGAGCACTGCCCTGTCCGGAACCGTTTCGAGGAGCCGCCCCGTGAGCGCCAATCCCTTCCTGATCTTCCCCCGCACCGCCATCGCGGCGGCCGCTGCGATCGTGCTGGCCGCGCCGGCCCTCGCGCAGAACACCACCGCCGCGCTTGGCGGGCGCATCACCGGCAGCGACGGCAAGCCGGTGGCCGGGGCGACGGTGTCGGTGCTGCACGTGGAGTCGCGCTCGGTGAGCACCACCACCACCGACGCCGATGGCCGCTACAGCGCGCGCGGCCTGCGCGTGGGCGGGCCCTACACGGTGACGATCACGAAGGCCGGTGTCTCCGAGCGGCGCGACAACGTGTTCCTGACGCTGGCCGAGACGACGGGCCTGGATGCCACGCTGGGCACCGTCACGCAGGTGGTGGTCACCGGCAGTGCGGTGAGCGACAAGTTCAACAGCGCCACCATGGGTGCCGGCACCAACGTGAGCAGCGCGCAGCTCGACGCGCTCGCCTCGATCCAGCGCAACCTGCAGGACTACGCGCGCCTGGACCCGCGCCTGGCGCAGACCGACAAGGAGCGCGGCGAAATCTCCGCGGCCGGCCAGAACACGCGCTTCAACTCGATCACGATCGACGGCGTCAATGTCAACGACACCTTCGGCCTGGAGTCGAACAACCTGCCCACCATCAAGCAGCCGGTGTCCATCGAGGCCATCCAGTCGGTGCAGGTGAACCTGAGCAACTTCGACGTCACGCAAAAGGGCTACACGGGCGCCAACATCAATGCCGTCACCAAGAGCGGCTCCAACGAGGTCAAGGGCAGCGTGTTCTGGGTCATGCGCGACGAGAACATGGTGGGCCAGCGCTACAACCGCGCGGCGGGCACCTACTTCGACGCGAGCGCCTTCAAGGAAGAGACCAAGGGCTTCACGCTGGGCGGTCCGATCATCAAGGACAAGCTCTTCTTCTTTGCCGCCTACGAGGACTTCTTCAGCTCGCGCACCCGGCCTGATTTCGGCCCCGTGGGGGGCAGCACCGGCACGACGGTGGGCATCACGCAGTCGGCCATCCAGGGTGCGATCGACGTGGCCAGGAACACCTGGGGCGTGGATGTGGGCTCGGCCGATGTGCCCGGCGGCCTGGGCGTGGCGGTGAAGGACGCCCTCGTCAAGCTCGACTGGAACATCAACGACAACCACCGCGCGAGCCTGCGCTGGACCAAGACCGACCAGACCGAGCCCTTCCTCGTGGGCTTCAATCCCACGAGCCTGTCGCTGAGCTCACACTGGTACAACCAGGGCAAGCAGCTCGAGAGCGTGGTGGCGCAGTGGTTCGCCGACTGGACGCCGAGCTTCAGCACCGAGTTCAAGCTCTCCAAGCGCGACTACGCGAGCGAGCCGGTGCCGGTCAACGGCGTGCGGCTGCCGCAGATCGCGCTGCGCTTCTCGGGCGCGCTGCCTGCCGATGCGCCATCCGGCACGAACGCCAACAACCGCGACTTGCTGCTGGGCACCGAGCGCAGCCGCCACTTCAACGTGCTGCGCACCGAGACCATCGATGCCTACCTGGGCGCCACCTGGACGCGCGGCGCGCACGAGTGGAAGTTCGGCCTGGACCGCTCGGAAAACGACATCTACAACGCTTTCCTGCAGGACACCAACGGGCAGTACCGTTTCCAGTGCGAGAACTCCTCGGCTACGCTCACCTACAGCTTCGGCGCGATCAACTGCGCCACCGCCACCGCCGCGCAGGTGCAAGCCGCGGTGCTGGAGAACTTCCGCCTCGGCCGGCCCTCGTTCTACCAGGTGCAGCTGCCGCTGGCCGGGCGCGCGCTGTCGGACGCCGTGGCGCAGTGGAGCTACGCGGGGACGGGCGCCTTCTTGCAGGACACCTGGCGCGTGAGCAAGGCGCTGAACGTGCAGTTCGGCGTGCGCGTGGACATGCTGGAGGTGCCGGAAAAGCCGCTGTACAACGCCGCCGCCGCCGCGGCGCTCGTGCCGGGCAACGCCGCCACGGGCGTGCGCCAGTCCGGCGGGTTCGGTCTGGACAACTCAGTGACGCTGGATGGCGCCACGCTCGTGCAGCCACGGGTGGGCTTCAACTGGACGCTGCCCGCCGAGCGCCGCACCCAGTTGCGCGGGGGCTTCGGCCTGTTCCAGGGTGCGGCGGCCAACGTCTGGCTGTCCAACCCCTTCTCCAACACCGGCATGGCCGCGGCCGTGTACAGCTGCCAGAACCTGGGCGCCTGCGCGGCGGCCAACGCCAGGTTCAACCCCGACCCGAGCAAGCAGCCTTCGCTGACGGGCACGCCGCCGGCGCCGAACGTGGACTTCCTGTCGCCGGGGCTGGAGCAGCCCTCGGTGTGGAAGGCTAACCTGGCGCTGGACGCGGAGTTGCCGGCGCTGCCGGTTGTGGGTCGCCTGGTCGCCGGCGTGGAGTGGCTCAACACCAAGACGAACAAGAGCATTGCCTACGAGCACCTGAATCTGGGCGGCCCCACGCGCACCGGCCCGGACGGGCGCCAGCTCTTCTACACCGCGCAGGGCTACAACCCGGCGTGCTGGACGGCCACGGGGTCAGGCCTGACGGGCGGGGCATGCACGGGTTTCCGCAACAAGGCGTTGTCGAACCCGAACTTCAACAACGTGCTGCTGGCGCGCGAGACGAGCCAGGGCGGCGGCGATGCCGTGACGCTGTCGCTGTCCAAGCCTGCAGCCTCGGGCTTCGGCTGGGGCGTGGCCTACACCTACACGCAGGCCAAGGAGGTGAGTCCGCTGACCTCCTCGGTGTCCAACTCGAACTGGCTGAACCGCAACATCTTCAACCCCAACGAAGAGGTGCTGCAGAACTCCAACTACCTGGTGAAGGACCGCATCTCGGCCAACCTCACCTGGGCGCGCGCCTTCGTGGGCAGCTACAAGACGAGCGTGGGCGTGTTCTACGAGGGCCGCCGCGGCAAGCCCTACAGCTGGACGTACCTCAACGACATGAATGGTGACGGCGTTGGCGGCAACGACCTGATGTACATCCCCTCCGCACCGGGCTCGGGCGAAGTGGAGTTTCGCGGTGGGGCTGCGGAGGAAGCGCGCTTCTGGGAGATCGTCAACGCGAACCCCGCGCTGGCCTCCGCCAAGGGCGGCGTGGTCGGGCGCAACAACCAGTTCGCGCCGTGGGTGAACAACTTCGACGTGCGCATCAGCCAGGAGCTGCCCGCGCTGTCCAAGAAGCACCGTGCGAGCGTGTCGCTGGACTTCCTGAACTTCGGCAACCTGCTCAACCGCAAGTGGGGCCGCATCGACGAGATCGGCTTCCCGAGCAACCGCAGCTTCGTCAACTACGCGGGCATCAATGCCGCGGGCAAGTACGTCTATAGCCTGGGTTCGCTGGAGGACTTCGTGACGCGGCAGGCCGCCGGCGAGTCGCAGTGGGCCGTGCAGGTGACGCTGAAGTACGCGTTCTGATTGGCCGGGGCGGGCCGGGCCCTTCGGTCGTCCGGTTGCCTGCAGCAGGCGCGGTCCCGGCCGCGCCTGTTTGCTTGTTCAGGCGAAGCCCCGCAGCGGCGGGCCGCCTGCGAGCTGCAGCCAGTTCCGGGGCGACCACCGGCTCTTGGCGCTCACGGCGTGCACCGAGTAGGCGTGGCGCGAGTGCGCCGAGCGGTTGGGCGCGCTGTAGTGGGGCAGCAGCCCGTGCAGGCACACGAGGGTGCCTGCGCTCACCTCCAGCGGGAGCGCCCGTGCGGCATCCGGCCAGGGCGCGGGGTCCAGCGTGCGCAGGGCGAGGCTGGCGGCGTCGTCGCGGCCCGTGCGTTCAAAGAGCTCGCGCAGCGGGCCCCGGTGGCCGCCCGGCTCGGCCCACAGGCAGCCGTTGTCGCGCGTGGCGTCTTCGAGCGCGAACCAGAATCCCGTGACGCTCGCCGGCTCGTCGTGCAGGAACGTGGCGTCCTGGTGCCAGCGCACCTCGCCGCCGATGCCCGGCTGCTTGAAGATCACCATCGACTGCACGAGCAGCGGCTCGCGCAGGCCCAGGTCGTCGGCGAGCGCGGCGAGCGCGGGCCCGCGCGAGAAGGCGTCGAAGACGGGGTCAAGGTCGTGCAGCGCGTGGCCGACCTTGTTGACCGACAAGGCCCTGGGCTGGCGCAGCCGCCCGGCCTCGTCGAAGGCTTCCTCCTCGAAGAAGCAGTGGATGCCGCGTGCGGAGTCGAGGAAGGCGCGGTCGGCGGCTAGCCGCGCCTGGTCGCGCGTGGTGAACACGCTGCGGGGGGCCTGCTCGTCGAAGGCCTGCACGAGGTCATGCGCGCGCTGGCGCAGTGCGGCGAGCTCCCCGGCCTGCTTGAAGCCAGGCAGCACGAGGTAACCGTCGCGGTGCCAGGCGGCGAGCTGTTGCGGGTTCAGGAAGGCGGGCATGCCGTGATTGTGCGGCGGCGCTATGCTTGCGCGCTTGCCCACCTTCGCCGATGCGCCGATGGTCCCCGACACCCCTGCAGGCACGCGCCACATCCGGCTGACCTCCCACCCCGGCCAGGGCCCGGGAGGTGCGCCTGTGATCCAGTGGGGCGCCGCCGACCCGCTCGTGCGCGGCCCCGTCGTGGGCACCACCACCCATCGCGGCCAGCGCAACGTCGTGGGCACGCACAGCGGCAGCTACGGCGTGTACCGTGCGCTCGCGGTGGCCGCGGGCAACCTCGTGCGCGGGCACCGCGCCGACCTCACCAACACTGCGCCCACCGACGCCATCGGCCCCCACCCGCAGTGGGGCGAGGCCGAGAAGATCGTCTCGATCGACCCCTGGGGCGCGAGCGTGCAGCAGGTCTATGCCGGCTATCTCGAGCAGGGCTACGACATCCGGCCGACGATTGCCGTGACCAAGGCCCACATCCACCTGCCCGAGATCAAGCAGGCCATCGCCTTCCAGCGCCTGGCCATCGACGGGCACATCCTGCTAGAGGACGCCTCGGCCACCGTGACGAAGATCGCGGTCGAGCCCGTGTGGTGGCTGCCCGGCGTGGCGCGGCGCTTTCGCGTGAGCGAGGCCGAGCTGCGCCGTGCGCTCTTCGAGGAGACGGGCGGCATGTACCCCGAGCTCGTCACGCGCAGCGACATCGAGGTCTTCCTGCCGCCCATCGGCGGGCAGACCCTGTACGTGTTCGGCGACGTGCGCGCGCTCGCGGACCCTACGGTCACGCTCACCGCGCGCGTGCACGACGAGTGCAACGGCTCGGACGTCTTCGGCTCGGACATCTGCACCTGCCGGCCCTACCTCACGCACGCCATCGAGGAGTGCATCCAGGGCGCGCAGCGCGGCGGCGTCGGGCTCATCGCCTACAGCCGCAAGGAGGGGCGGGCGCTGGGCGAGGTCACCAAGTTCCTCGTCTACAACGCCCGCAAGCGCCAGGAAGGCGGCGACCGCGCCGACAAGTATTTCCTGCGCACCGAGTGCGTGGCCGGGGTGCAGGACATGCGCTTCCAGGAGCTGATGCCTGATGTGCTGCACTGGCTCGGCATCCGCAAGATCCACCGCCTGGTGAGCATGAGCAACGACAAGTTCGACGCCATCACCGGCAGCGGCATCGAGGTGGGCGAGCGGGTGAAGATCCCCGACGAGCTGGTCCCGGCCGACGCGAAGGTGGAGATCGAGGCGAAGATCGCGGCCGGCTACTTCACCGACGGCGCAGTGCCCACCGAGGCCGACCTGGCGCGGGTGCAGGGCCGGGGGCTGGAGTGAGGGCGCGCATGGCGGCGCGTGCACCCGGGGGCCGCGGCCGGCTGGGTGTGGGAGGCGTTCGATGAGCCGCGATCCGCTGGCGCACCTGCGCGACCCCGGCACGATCCGCGCCCGCTGCGCGGCCGTCACGCAGGCCGTGGAGCGTGGGCGCTCGGGTTGGTTCACGCTCGACCGCAGCCGCCTGAGCGAGGCGGCGCGGCGCGTGGCGGCCCTCACGCGCTCGCGTTTCCCGGACCTGAAGATCCCGTACCACAGCCGCTGGCGCCACTTCGAGGCCGGCGGCGTGGACCGCAAGGCCGAGCTCGACACGCGGTTGGCAGGCTGCACCGACGGGCAGGTGGCGCGCGCGCAGATCGACCTGACGGTGGTGAGCGTGCTGCTGGACGCCGGGGCCGGGGCGTCCTGGCGCTACCGCGAGGGCGCCGGCGCGATCGACGCGCTGGCGCTGCCTGTGCACCGGCAGCAAGGCGACGAGCTGCTCGCGATGCTCGGGCAGGCGAGCGGGGCGAGCGGCCCAGACCGCGCAGACGGCCCAGACGGCCCGGACGGTGCGGGTGGTACCGGTGGCACCGGTGCCACCGGACAGGCAGGCGTGACCCCCGAGACCCGCGCGACGAGCGCGGCGGGTGAGGCCGGCGGGTTCGTCGAGGCTCCTGCCGCCCCTGCCGACAAAGCCCCGGCTGCTGCAGCGCCAGGCGCCACTTACGCCCGCTCCGAGGGCCTGGCTGTGGCGAGCTTCCGGGCTTTCCTGGCCGGTGTCTTCTCCGATGTGCCGGGCGAGCCGCTGCGGGTGGACGCGCGTGCACTCAAGCGGCTGGACGCCGCTGCGCTGCGCGCGGTGTTCCAGGTCGGCCCCTCGAACCCGCTCGTCGGGCTGGAAGGGCGCGCGGCGCTGCTGGTGCGGCTGGGCGAGGTCCTCGAGGAGCTCGCCGCTGTGCAAGGCGGCGAGGCGCGCCCGGGGCGGCTGTACGACACGCTGCTGGCGGCATCAGCCGGTGGCGCTCTGGGTGAAGCGCAGGGCGAGCCTCAGGCCGTAGTTCAGGGTCGAGGCGTCGGGTCGTCGCCCTCCCCCGTTCCCGCCCAGGCGATCCTCGGTGCGCTGCTGCGCGACTACGCGCCGATCTGGCTCGGCGGCAGCCGCGTGCTCGGCCTGCCGGCGGGCGATGTGTGGCCGCACCCGTGGGCCGGGTCGGCGGGGCCGGTGGCGGGCGCGAGCGACCCCGCCACCGTCGGCTGGGTGCCCTTTCACAAGCTCAGCCAGTGGCTCACGTACTCGCTGCTCGAGCCGCTTGAGTGGGCGGGCGTGCCGGTGGTAGGGCTGGAAGCCCTCACCGGGCTGCCCGAGTACCGCAACGGCGGACTGCTGCTGGACACGGGGGTCGTCGTGCCGCGCGCGGCCGGCGACCTCGCGCGCACCTGGAAGCCCTCGGACGAATTCATCGTCGAGTGGCGTGCGCTCACCGTGACGCTGCTGGACGAGCTGGCCGTGCTCGTGCGCGAGGCGCTCGGCCCGCAGGCCACGGATCTGCCGCTGGCGTGCATCCTCGAAGGCGGCACGTGGGCAGCCGGGCGCGAGATCGCGCAGGAGCTGCGCGGCGGCGCACCGCCGCTCGTGATCGACAGCGACGGCACGGTGTTCTGAAAGCCGGGCGGCCTCAGCGCCGCCCTGGGGGCCGCGTGCGCCGGCTCGGCACCTTGCGCGGCACGGCCTGCGGCGCCTGCTCGGCCAGCCACGCCTTGAGCAGCGTGTAGGTGACGGCCAGCAGCACCGGCCCGGCGAAGATGCCCACCAGGCCGAAGCTGATGAGCCCGCCGATGACGCCGGCGAAGATCAGGAGCAGCGGCAGGTCTGCACCGCGCCGGATGAGCGCCGGGCGCAGCACGTTGTCGAGCGTGCCCACCACCGCCGACCACGCGAGCAGCGCGATCGCCCAACCCGTCGCGCCGCTCCACCAGAGCCACCCGCAGGCCACCAGCAGCACCGGAAAGGGCCCGACCTGGGCGATGCACAGCACGAGCATCAGCGCCGTGGCCGGCCCCGCGAAGGGCACGCCGGCCACGGCCAGGCCGAGCCCGCCGAGCACCGACTGCACGATGGCCGTGACGCCCACGCCAAGGGCCACGCCGCGGATCGCCTGGCCGGCCAGCACCACCGCCGCCTCGCCGCGTTCGCCGCCCAGCCGCGCTCCGAAGCGGCGCACCGTGGCGGCGGCCTCCTCGCCCTGTGCGTACAGCAGGGCGGCGATGGCCACCATCAGCAACAGTTGCAGCGAAAGCATCCCGAGCGTGCCGAGTTGACCGGCCAGCGCCGTGGCCGCGCGCCCGGCGTAGGGCGCCGCGCTCTTGAGCAGCGGCCCGAGCCCGGCCTCGACCAGGCGCCCCCAGGCTTCCACCAGCTTGGGGCCGGCCACCGGCACCTGCGCGAGCCACTCGGGGATCTTCTCCGGGCGCAGCTGCGTGAGCGCGCGCACCGCCTCGACGATCTCGCCCATGTGCTGCACGAGCGTGGCGATCGCCAGGCCCAGCGGGGCGGCGACGAGCGCCACGAGCAGCAGCGTCATCACGAGCACGGCCCAGCCGCGCCGCCCGCCCAGGCGCTCCTGCACGCTGCGCATCAGCGGCCAGGTGGCCACCACGATCAGCGTCGCCCACACGAGCGCGCCCACGAAGGGCAGCAGCGTCCACAGGGTGCCCGCGATCAGCAGGCCGATCACCACCAGGCTCAAGGCGTGGCGCAGCAGGTCCGGGCGCGGTGCATTCATGCGAGCGGCACTATATGCTCTCGGGACAGACTCACGAGAGCGCCCGATGAACACTCCCGCCACCGCCACCGCCGTGCACGTCGTCTCGCACCCGCTGGTGCAGCACAAGCTCACGCTGATGCGCGAGAAGGACCGCAGCACGAGCAGCTTCCGGCGCCTGATGCACGAGGTGAGCATGCTCATGGCCTACGAGGTCACGCGCGACATGCCCACGCAGATGGTGGAGATCGAGACGCCGCTGGAACGCACGATGGCGCCGATGATCGACGGCAAGAAGACGGTGTTCGTGGCGATCCTGCGCGCGGGCGTGGGTTTCCTGGACGGCATGCTCGAGGTGGTGCCCAGCGCCCGCGTGGGCCACGTGGGGCTGTACCGCGACCCCAAGACCCTCGTGGCGGTGGAGTACTACTTCAAGATGCCCCAGGGCATGCACGAGCGCGACGCGATCGTGCTCGACCCGATGCTCGCCACCGGCAACTCGGCCGTGGCGGCGGTGGAGCGGCTCAAGGAGACGCGCCCGAAGTCCATCCGCTTCGTGTGCCTGCTGGCCGCCCCGGAGGGCCTGGCGAACTTCCACGCCCACCACCCGGACGTGCCGGTGTACACCGCGGCCATCGACCGCGGGCTCAACGACCACGGCTACATCATGCCGGGCCTGGGCGATGCGGGCGACCGCATCTTCGGCACCAAGTAGGGCGCTGGCCGATGAACCTGCTGGTGCGCCACGCCACGCTGCCCGACGGCCGGCGCGGCATCGACGTGCGGGTGCGCGACGGGCGCATCGTCGAGGTCGGCCCGGCGCTGGCGCTGCCCGAAGGGGCCGCGCCGGGCACCGAGGTGCTCGACGCGCAGGGCTTCCTGCTCAGCCCGCCCTTCGTCGATGCGCACTTCCACATGGACGCGACGCTGAGCTACGGGCTGCCGCGCGTGAACGCGAGCGGCACGCTGCTGGAGGGCATTGCCTTGTGGGGCGAGCTCAAGCCCCTGCTCACGCAGGAGGCGCTCGTCGAGCGCGCGCTCGCCTACTGCGACTGGGCAGTGGCGCGCGGGCTGCTGGCGATCCGCTCGCACGTGGACGTGTGCGACGCGCGGCTGCTGGCGGTGGAGGCGCTCCTGCACGTGCGCGAGCGCGTGAAGCCCTACCTCGACCTGCAGCTCGTGGCCTTCCCGCAGGACGGGCTGCTGCGCAGCCCCGGGGCGCTGGCCAACCTCGAGCGCGCGCTCGACATGGGCGTGGAGGTGGTGGGGGGCATCCCGCACTTCGAGCGCACGATGGCCGACGGCGCCGAGAGCGTGCGCATCCTGATGGAGACGGCCGCCGCGCGCGGTCTGCGCGTGGACATGCACTGCGACGAGACCGACGACCCGATGTCGCGCTACGTCGAGACGCTTGCCTTCCACGCCCAGCGCCTCGGGATGCACGGCCGCGTGAACGGCTCGCACCTGACGTCCATGCACTCGATGGACAACTACTACGTGAGCAAGCTCATCCCGCTGATGGCCGAGGCCGGGCTGAGCGCGGTGGCCAACCCGCTCATCAACATCACGATCCAGGGCCGCCACGACAGCTACCCCAAGCGCCGCGGCATGACGCGCGTGCCGGAACTCATGGCCGCCGGGCTCACGGTGGCCTTCGGCCACGACTGCGTGATGGACCCGTGGTATTCGCTCGGCTCGGGTGACATGCTCGAGGTCGCGCAGATGGGGCTGCACGTGGCGCAGATGACCTCGCAAGACGGCATGCGCGCGTGCTTCGACGCGGTGACGCGGAACCCGGCGCGCATCCTCGGCCTGGAGGGCTACGGGCTCGAGGTGGGCTGCCGCGGCGACTTCGTGCTGCTGCAGGCGCGCTCGCCGGCCGAGGCGATCCGGCTGCGTGCGACGCGGCTGGCGGTGGTGCGCGGCGGGCGCATCGTGGCGCGCAGCCCGGCGGCGACGGCCGAGCTGGCCCTGCCCGGGCGGCCGATGAGTGTGGACTTCACGCGACAGGCCTGAGCGCCCGCGGCGGCTGCGGCCAGGGCTGGCCCCGGCGGCCGGCCAGCGCCTGCCGGCCCGCGGCCGCCCCCCCCAGCCACCGAGACAGCCGCGTGACGGGGCGGGGCCTGCCGTGCGCCTAGAATCACCCGGGTGTTCCCTGACGCAGGCGTGAGACTGCCGTTCCCAAGATGAAACTCATCGGTGCCCTGACCAGCCCTTATGTGCGCAAGGTGCGCATCGTGATGGCCGAGAAGAAGCTCGACTTCCAGCTCGTGCTCACCGACGTCTGGAACAGCGCGGAGATCCTGCAGTCCAACCCGCTGGGCAAGGTGCCGTGCCTGGTGACCGAGTCGGGCGAGTCGATCTTCGACTCGCGCGTGATCGTCGAGTACCTGGATGCGCTGTCGCCGGTGGGCAAGCTGATCCCGCCGTCCGGGCGCGAGCGCGCCGAGGTGCGCACCTGGGAGGCGATGGCCGACGGCATCCTGGACGCGAGCATCCTCGCGCGCATGGAGGCGATCTGGGCCGGGCGCACGCCCGAGCAGCGCAGCCAGGCCTGGATCGATCGCCAGATGAGCCGCGTGGACGGCACGCTGGGCACACTGTCCGCCGGCCTGGGCGACAAGCCCTGGTGCGCCGGCAACGCCTTCGGCCTGGCCGACATCGCCACCGGCTGTGCGCTCGGCTACCTCGATTTCCGCTACCCCCAGATCGACTGGCGCACGCGCCACCCCAATCTTGCCCGCCTGGCGGAGAAGCTCGCGCAGCGGCCGAGCTTCGCCGAGACCTTGCCTCCGAAGGCATGAGCGAGCCGGGCCGTCTCCAAGCGCTCATCCCGGAGCGCGCCGCACGAGGGGTTTGCGCGTGAACGCGCCGGGCGGCACCTGGGCCGCGGCGGTCGGCGCCTGCGCGCTGGCCGCCAGCCTGGGCGCGGCGGCACCGGCCGCCTACGCCGGTGCGAGTTCAGCCTCCTCGGTCGTCTCCGAAGGCGTGTCTGCGTCGGTGGGAAGCCTGTCCACATCGGTGCAGGCCTCCAGCCAGAGTGCGCAGCGCGTGGCCGGCTTGGAGCCCGGCGACTACCGCGTTTCAGATGTGAGCGCATACTCTCCTGACGGATCTCA